>NZ_JBBPHP010000041.1:0-65635 GCF_038039535.1 Catalinimonas locisalis
CCCTTAATCGCTGTGATATCCGTTGCGATCTTGATCACTTTCACAATATTGCCAACAGAATCCCGTACCGGGGTGTAGGACGCACTTAGCCATATTCGTTTTCCGCTTTTCGTAACACGTTCAAATTCTCCAGCATTAGTATTACCTTTTGCGAGATCTATCCAAAAATTCTCGTATTCTGCTGACCTTACATATTCCTGATCACAGAAAATCCGATGGTGTTTGCCTACAATTTCATTCTGGTCGGTATATCCTACGGTTTGAAGAAAGTTATCATTGGCCTTAAGGATAGTACCATCCGGGGTAAATTCAATAGCGGCAAAGCTGGTGTCTACTGCCTTTTGAATTTGTTCTGACTCTGCTTTTGAAATTTGAAGTTCCTCTTCCTTAAGCACTTGCTCAGTAATATCATACCTGACACCAATGTATTTAATAGGCTTTCCATTAGGCCCCATTACAGGCGCAATGATAGCATCTACCCAATAAGGATTACCGTCTTTCTTCCTGTTTTTGATAACTCCTCTAAAAATGTTACCTCTACCGATAGTAGACCACATTTCTTTAAAGATTTCTTTTGGAGAGTCAGGGTGACGAAACAAGCTATGAGGCTGCCCCATACATTCTTCGAGACTGTATTGGGTTACCTCTAAAAGTTTATCATTAACGAAGGTGATATTGCCTTTCAGATCAGACTCAGATACCAGGCAGGCTACGTTGATCTGGTCCATGCGCGTTTCCAGTTCAACCTTCAGGTGCTCCTGTGCGTCAATGTAGTTCTTTTGTTCAGTAATATCCTTAATAAAAGCAGTGTATTGGTAACTTTCTCCTACTTTCACCTTGCTTAAAGACAGATTGCCCCAAAACTTACTTCCATCCTTACGCACCATTTCCAGATCACGACCTTTGCCTACTACTTTGTTTTCCCCAGTTTTAACATTGGAATCCACATATTGGTCGTGCACACCTTTATGCTCCATGGGCACGATCATCTTCACATTCTGCCCCATCACTTCTTCACGTGTATAGCCAAACATGCGCTCAGCCGCTGCATTGTAGAAGATAATTTCTTTGGATGAGTTGATGGTTATTACTGAGTCTACTGCCTGCTCCAGTATTTCATTATTATTATTTCTGGACTGCTCTATCTCAAACTTAGAGGCCATAATTTGGTCCTGTAACTCACCCATTTCCTGTAGACGCCTCTCAAGCTCTTCTTTCTGAGCTTTCAATGCTTTAAGTTCTGAAGAGGGCTCAATATTTTTACCCTTAGCTTTAATTGTTGTCTTAGCAGCTTCTTTTTTACGTGATGCAGTTTTCATTACTATGTGGTTTTGAGAAGTTCACAAAAGCCTTAAACACTGATGAATAAAAGCCTAAGTTTCCTATAGGAAAAAAGTAGTTCTACCCGTTTAAGCTCTTCTATGTTGAGCAAACTTATTGCTAATTTCCTCTCACAACGGTATGATAATAACTGCTTATGCCACAGATGTAATGATGCGTTTATTTCCCACCAAGTCTTTCTTAAATAAGCAGAGATTTGAGACAGGATACAGTTTTCATTCGGCTCATACGTTTAATATTTTAATAGAACATTTAAACATGGGAATTGCGCTCAATGTTAATTGAAGACTTTGGATGAAGTGTTAAATTTTTAGATTTTATGTCTCTTTTTCTAGCTAGTGCTAGCTATAAAGATTTACGGGTTTTGCTTTTTGTTTAAGAAGAGAGGTGGTAGTCTTAAAAAAGGACAGGAACGAGCGATATTCAAATATTAACAATCCTCTACTTATAGATATCAATACTTAAGTATAAATTTCATTTAACTTCTTATAATTAATTGTATTTTCAAAATCTTCATTACATACTTCTTTTAGTTTCTTAATCATTTGCTTAAAATTCCATAATTTCAAGATTCAAAAAAATATAAATAAAACCATATTGATGATTTATTAAGTTATATTTTTTTAAGGTCCTTCCTCTCTCATTTAGCTTAAGTATACATCAATTAAGTATTAACTCTGCTTACCTACCTATTACTAATTATCTCAGGCTCCAAGTATAAAAGTGACAAGAATATGTTATTTTTAGTCATTAAAACCGCTAATATTAATCTTAATGACAAATAATCAGGAATCTCTACGTTACCCAATAGGAACATTTGTGAAGCCCAGTGCCATAACTAGTATGCATAGAGAGGAGTGGATAAAAGCAATAGCTCAATTTCCCGATGCTCTTGCTTCCGAAACAGCAGAGCTTACTGATAATGAGTTACTTTGGCCATACAGACCCGAGGGATGGACGATACAGCAAGTCGTACATCATTGTGCGGACAGCCATATGAATTGCCTGATGCGTTTCAAATTGACTTTGACCGAAAGTCAGCCTGCTATTCGTCCTTATGAAGAGGCATTATGGGCCCAACTTGCAGATACTACCGAAAGCCCCATCGTCTGGTCTTTGCAATTGTTGGATGGATTGCACAAAAAGTGGGTATTTATATTAAAAAGTATGAGTGATGAAGACTTTGAACGTTCATTTGTACACCCCGAACATGGCAAAGTTTTTACTTTAAATGAAGCCCTGGGAATGTATGCCTGGCACTCTAATCATCATCTTGCTCATGTACGACAAGCTAAAAAGTATAAGGGCAACTTTTAGAATTAGTGCGAAACTCACAATAAAAATATCCATGATCAAAATTGAGCACATAGCCCTCTGGACAAAAGACTTAGAGCGTTCCAGAGATTTCTACATAAAGTATTTCGGGGCAAAGAGCAATGACAAATATTTTAATCCCAAAAAAGGCTTAGAAACTTACTTTCTGGAGTTTGGCTCAGGTGCCCGACTGGAAATTATGAAGAGACCAGAAGTACACCACACAGAAGACCTGACTTTCCATGCTGGCTTTACTCATCTGGCTTTTTCGTTGGGAAGTAAAGAAAAAGTAGATGAACTTACTGTAAGGCTGGTAAAAGATGGATACAAGAAAATGGATGGCCCACGTACTACCGGGGATGGATATTACGAAAGTCAGATTCTGGACCCGGATGGCAATCCGATAGAGCTTACCGTTTAATTTTTCATTTTTAGTTTTTGCATTGAGGTTGTGTAGTAGTTCAAATCCTGAATATAGAAGTTAAACACTTTACGCC
The DNA here is from genome assembly GCF_038039535.1 of Catalinimonas locisalis. Lineage (NCBI taxonomy): Bacteria > Pseudomonadati > Bacteroidota > Cytophagia > Cytophagales > Catalimonadaceae > Catalinimonas > Catalinimonas locisalis. The sequence goes on from NZ_JBBPHP010000041.1 coordinate 3,153, forward strand.
AAATATACTTTATAGAGAAAAAAGAAAAGCCATCCTCTATAATTGAGAAGATGGCTTTACGATATTTGAAACTTACTTATTCACTCTAATAAGCACGCACCGCTTTGCCTTCCATAAAGTTGACAAAAGCTTTATTCACCACTTTATTACCACCGTGAGTCGGGTAATTACCGGTAAAATACCAGTCGCCTTTATGATCAGGGCAAGCCTTATGCAGGTTTTCTACCGTTTGATATACAATCTCCAGATCAGCTTTAAGATCATCAGGACGCACAATTTTGCCAATCATCTCAGACACCTGCTCGTAGCTAAAGGGCGAGTATAGTTCTTTTACAAAGTTAGGCGCTCCTTTTTTAGTACCTTCCGCTACACACTGTTCGTACACATCATCAATCAGATTTTCCATATGTGCTTCCTTAAGCAAGGCCAGCACTGCTCTGAAGGCTACAAAATCATTCATCTTGGACATATCAATGCCGTAGCAGTCGGGGAAACGAATCTGCGGTGCAGAGGAGGCGATAATAATTTTCTTAGGCTCCAGTCTGTCCAGCATGCGCAGTATACTTTTCTCCAGCGTAGTACCGCGAACGATAGAATCATCTACCACTACGATGTTGTCTACGCCTTTCTTGATCACCTCATAAGTAGTATCATAAACGTGGGCTACCAGATCATCCCTATGGTCATCATCGGTAATGAAAGTCCGCAGCTTAGCATCTTTTACAACCAGTTTTTCTACTCTTGGCCGGAAAGACAGCAAACGGGTGATGTAAGACTCATCAATATTATCTCCTTTTTTCTGAGCTTCCCGTATCGCCATGATACGCTCATTACTCAAATGGTCTTCCAGTCCCTGCAGAATACCCAGAAATGAAGTTTCAGCGCTATTAGGAATATAAGAGAAAACCGTATTCTGCAAGTCATAATCAATACCTTTGAGAATCTGCGGAATGAGGTGTTGACCTAATTTTTTACGCTCATGATAAATATCGGGGTCAGAACCACGGGAGAAATAGATGCGCTCAAAGCTACAGGAGCGTTTTTCCAGTTTTTCAATAAACTGCTGCTCGCTGTAGTTACCTTTTTTATCAATGATCAGGGCATGCGCAGGCTCAATTTCTTTGATACTATCGTAAGGTACATTGAATGCAGTTTTGATGGCAGGTTTCTCTGAAGCTACTACTACCACTTCATCATCGGCATAGTAGTAAGCAGGACGAATACCCGCCGGATCACGCGCTACAAAGGATGAACCACTACCGATGAGACCAGCCATAGCGTAGCCTCCGTCAAAGTCTTTACAAGAGCGCTGTAGAACCCTTTGCAGATTTAGAGTATCTTCAATGATCTCAGTAACCTGCTGATTGGTATGGCTGAATTTGTACTGGTCAAAAAGCTCCTGGTTCTCCTGGTCCAGAAAGTGGCCAATCTTCTCCATTACCGTCACAGTATCTGCCTTTTCTTTAGGATGCTGCCCCAACTTCACCAGGATATCAAAAAGCTCATCCACATTGGTCATGTTGAAGTTACCAGCTACCACCAGGTTACGGCTGCGCCAGTTGTTTTGCCGAAGCATGGGGTGGCAGTATTCTATAGAATTTTTGCCGTGCGTGCCGTAGCGAAGGTGGCCCAACCAAAGCTCGCCGGTAAATGCTACGTTCTTTTGAAGCCAGGCAGCATCTTTGAGCTTTTCACTTCCGTACTGCTTCTTCGCTTTCCTGAACTTCTTATTGATCTTCTTGAAAACTTCCGCGATAGGCCGCTCTGCTATAGAACGATACCGACTGATATAGCGGGAACCCGGAGGCACATCAATTTTAATATTGGCAACGCCTACACCATCCTGCCCACGGTTGTGCTGCTTCTCCATCAACAAATAGAGCTTGTTGACGCCGTAGAGGGGAGTACCATATTTGTCAATATAATACTGCAGAGGCTTCCGCAGACGGATCATCGCGATGCCACATTCATGTTTAATGATATCGGTCATAACAGACTTTTTAGCGCTTTATGTTAAAATACGAAACCTACGGTCAAAAGTGAATAAAATTTATCAGTTCCATCAACCAGTTGGCTTTGAAGAACAGTACCAACAAGGGTATCACCAGTACAAAAGCTAACACCGTATCCCCGGTATTTATCATCCTCAATGAGCCTGAATACCCTTTTTGTGTCTGTTGTATTTCCTCACCATGCTTCTCTTTTTGTTGAAAAAACATGTAATAAGGAATTTTCAAATAATAGAATAATGAAACCACAGTATTTAGCAACCCTATCAACAACAGCAACACCATAATAGTGCTATCTGATGCCTGATAAGTTTGCCACAAAGAGGAAAAAATAAAAAGCTTTGCTGTAAATCCGGCAGTGGGAGGAAGGCCGGTCAACGAAATCATGACAATGAGCAACAGTACACCGATTACAGGAAACTCTGTTCCTAAACCTTTATAGTCTTTAATATACTCATAGCCTGTCTTGCGGCTGATCATTTTGATCAAAAGAAAAGCTGCAAAATTCATGAGCAGATACATCGCTCCATAAAACATGATACTATTAGTACCAAATTCTGAGTACGCCACTATACCTACCAGCAAAAAACCTGAATGTGCGATGGAGGAATAAGCCATCATACGTTTGGCATTAGGCTGAGATAAGGCGGCAAAATTACCCACCACTATAGTGACGATTGCAATTATTCCAGCCACCCATTGCCAATCTATCATCACCACTTGTGATTGTAAAGCTTCAAAGAAGCTGCTAAAGTGGATAAGTACTGCAACTCCCGCCAATTTTGGCACAATGGAAAAAAGAGCTACGATAGGAGTAGGCGCCCCTTCGTATACATCGGGTGCCCAGATGTGGAAAGGTACCGCGGAAACTTTAAATAATAATCCGGCAGCCACTAAAAGCAAAGCAGGAATTAAGGCAAAAGGGGGTATTTGTCCCAGGCTACTTATGAAGTCAGGGTCATTCCATAACAGGGAGCCGCTGAAGCCATATAATAAGGAGATACCATACAGTAATAATCCTGAAGCTACTCCTCCAAAAAGAAGGTACTTCATGCCTGCCTCTGCACTCTTTTTATCAAAGTTAAAGTTTGTAAGGATGTAGGAGGCGATGGATACAATTTCAATAGCGAGATAGAGCATCAGCAGATTGGCTGACATCACCATCAGAGAAGCACCCAGCAGCAAGCCATACAATATTACATAAAACTCACCTAATTTTTTCAGAGCTTCACTCTCTACGCCATCCGCACCACTGCGGTAATGCAAACTTAGCAATACTGTGAAAATTCCTGCCAGAGAGAATAAAGCTTTGAAAAAGACTCCTATGCCATCCAGACGAATCATGTCTAGCAATAATGGAGGTTCTTGCAGCACTGCGAGCATCTCCCACTGTTGGAAAAGCATAAACAGATGCGCACCAAAACCTATCAAAGATAAGCTGATCAGCCAATAAGTACCTTTACGACCTGCAATAAGATCTACCAACAACAGCAATAGCAGGAAAGCGGTAAGCACCGCCTCAGGCATCAGATAGCCCAGGCTCCCTGTTATTTCGCTAAGCTTCTGCGCTAGTAGTCCGGTATCTGTCGTTTGCTGCACGTAAATTTATCTGAATATGAGCTGTAAATTTTCCTGACCTGTAGTGTTTACGTAGTACACAAAGTTACTTACGGTAGTGTCTATCATATCTATCAAGATTTGGGGAAAGAGACCAAAAGCTATAATGGCTAATGCTAAAGGAACTAGCATAATATATTCTCTGGCATTCAAATCTTTGAGTTTGGGGGTCCAACTGCTATCCCGAACATAGTAAACTCCGAAAAACATCCGCTGAAGCGTCCAGAGATAGTAGGCGGCTCCCAGTATTAGTCCAAAGGTGGCTAAGATAGGCATCCAGCGAGGAAGCAACTCATTGAGAGTAGCTGAGTTGAATGCACCCAAAAATATAAGTACTTCTGCCACAAAGCCTGAGAAGCCAGGCAGCCCCAAAGAAGCAAAAAAAGCGATTACTACCAGACCAGTAAAATAAGGCATACGCGATGTCAAGCCTCCGTAGTGTGCAATCATCCGGTCATGGGTCCGGTCATAGAGGACTCCGGCGATAAGAAAAAGCATGGAAGAGATAAGACCGTGACTAAACATCTGATAAATGCTACCGCTGATACCTTCCACAGTAATAGAAGCCAAACCCAGGAGGACAAAACCCATATGCGATACCGAAGAGTAGGCGATCAGCTTCTTCACATCTTTTTGTGCCAGGGCATTCATTCCACCATAGATAATAGCGATCAGGCCAAATAACCCTATCCACCAGGCATAATAAACGGCTCCTTCAGGAAAAATACTGTAAGCTGTACGGAGTATACCATAGGCACCTATTTTTAGTAGTATTCCTGCCAAAACCACTGATATAGGCGTGGGTGCTTCCACATGTGCATCGGGTAGCCAGGTATGCAATGGCACTGCAGGTAGCTTTATGGCAAAACCTATTAGGAGAGCAAGAAAAGCCCAGAGCCTAACAGAAGTCCCTAAGAGAGTAGATTGGCTTAGCAGACTAAGTATGGTGCCAGGAATGAAATTGGCAGAGTCAGTCATTGCCGCCATACTGAAGGTCCGCACCAAATTTTGCGAGGCAATTTGTCCTTCTGCCAGCATGTTTTGTACCTGCTCAATAATCTGCGGCGTAACGGATTCAATATTAGAGGCGAGCCCCAGAGAAACTGCTGTTTCAATAGGGTCTATTACGCTTACGTATAACCCAATTATGGCTATGAGTATAAATATGGAGCCTAATAATGTATATAAAAAGAACTTGATCGCTGCATATTCTCTTCTAGGTCCTCCCCACATCCCTATCAGGAAGTACATGGGGAGAAGCATAAACTCAAAGAATAGGTAGAATAGGAAAAAGTCCAATGCGATGAAGCAACCTACTACTGAGGAACTGAGCAAAAGGTAAAGCAGGAAATACCCTTTAACATTACTATGGATTTTCCATGAAGAAATAGCGCCTATCGTCAATACCAGTACTGACAATAGTACCATACTGATGCTCAGCCCGTCTATTCCAAGATTGTAATCTATGGAAAGTGTACCCAGGTTCCCCATCTCTAGCTGTATCCATTCTACTCTTTCCGATAGCTGAGCATTGATCAACTGCAAAGACAGCGCTTCACCACCTTCAGCCAACTTCTCGGGTTTTTGCTCAAAGTTGATATACACAAAAATGGCTACTCCTAATTGTAGCAGGGTAGCCAGTAAAGTCATCCACTTAAAGACCTGTACATATCGTCCAGGGAGCAGCAACAGGATCAATGCAACTGCCAGCGGTATGAAAATTAAAAGGGAAAGTAGATATGAATCCATGCAATCAAGCTAACTCAGTTTGTACCGCTTGTTAATGAAGCCCCAAAATTAGCTATTCTGATGGAAAGATAAATTGTACAGACATATTTTTATCCATATTCTTGATTTATGACTCCCACTCTTCAACATCAATATCTAAAGAGCCTTAATCATGAGGCCTTTATCCCCCAAATAGATATGAAAAATATTGGCAAAAACGAGTGGATGGTTGTCTATTTTATTTTTTCTTGAAGTCTCCCCGTTTCAAGGATTTGATAAATTCTGCCCAGGCAAATGGGTTAAGCAGTGGATTTGGCCGTGGCCCGGAACCATACTGTAAACGATCAAATTGCTGATTCATAAAATAGCGATGGTTCATACTTCCATCCATAGGCATAGCCTCAAACATACGGGCCAGCAGGTCAGCATTCAGATTTTCATTCATATTATCATACTGATCCTGATCCGGAAGCTCTAAAGCCAGTACTGCTTCTTTAAAAATTTCTTCGGTAGGGAAAGGAAAAACGACTACGCCCGGTAGATAAGTAGTATCAGTCTGTAGCTCCACTACGATGGTTAAGCTTTCTCTCTGATCTTTAGGTACTAAGTAGTATTGTTTTTTATAACCAATAGAGCTAATAATTACGCTATCCCCTGCCAACACTGGCATAGAAAAGTATCCATACTGATTTGTAGATGTACCACGACCGGCAGCAGGCACGTAAATGTTAGCGCCAGCCAGTGCCGCAGTACTGTCTTCTCCTAGAATCAAACCTGAAAGCTGAATGACACTACTTTCGCCCTGTGCCTGTACTGTGCTAACAGTCAAGGTCAATAGGATACTCATAAACACCGTCACCCCTAATATTTTACCTATATACTTCAAATCAGCTTTTGTTTCTTTTGTAACTTTAACGAACGTTCTACTAAAATAGTCACAGAAAATTAATATTAATAGTACACTTACGAGAATTTATAAGTTTTATGTTAAGTTAATTATACTATAAAACGTAGAGCCATAAGCATAGCTACATAGAATAACTTAATATGCGTGTAAAAAATTTCAGCTTAAACTTCGGACTTGGTGTATTTAAAGCTTTCTCTGACGAAGCGAGAGTAAGAATTCTTTTTCTCCTTTATAAACAGGAAGAAATGTGCATCACTGACCTGGAGCACATCCTTGATTTTACGCAAACTAAAACATCTCGGCACCTACGCTTCCTCAAAAACGCAGGCCTGGTTAGTTCCCGAAAGGTAGACCAGTTTGTATACTATCGTATCAAGCACCAGGCAAAAGATATCATAGCCCAGATATTTCAGTATATGAATAAAGATGCAGTTTTACTTAATGACCTGGAAACTTTTCACATTCTTTATTCTAACCGAGAACTTGCAGTATGGAAGCTACACAATCAAAAGAAGCTATATTCCAGCTAAGCTTTTTGTAAACGCTCTTTTTCTACTTTACCCTCACTAATCAGCAATAAACCGATAAAGGTAAGCGCTCCGTTTACAATCAGTATGAAAAAACCAAACTGAAACCCGTTAAACCAAGTAGCAGAGTTGGTATCCAGCACAAAACTGATTACAGGGGCTAATAAACATACCCATGGTACCAGCCGATCTTTGACTTTCCCTGAAGTATAAAGCCCATAAGAGTATAAGCCTAAAAGTGGTCCATATGTATAACCAGCAATTTTAAACACTGCGACAATTACGCTTTCACTGTTGACGGCATTGAAGACAAGAATTACTAAAAATAAAAGCCCTGAGAACATCACGTGAACTCTCATCCTTACGGCCTTATCAATATCCTTTCCTTTTTCTGCTCTGGTTTCAGCACGTTCATTCCCTAATCCCAGAAAATCTACACAAAACGAAGTGGTAAGTGCAGTAAGTGCAGAATCTGCACTGGAATAAGCAGCAGCGATAATACCCAGTATAAATATAATACCGGCATAAGCATCAAAATGATTTACTGCCAGCATAGGATAGAGGTCATCGGTACTTTCAGGTATGGCTATGCCTTTAGCATCGGCATACAGAAAAAGTAATGCTCCAAGCGTCAAAAACATGAGCGTTACGAAAACTATTGTTACAGTAAACCATTTCATATTCTTCTGGGCTTCGCCAAGGTTTTTGCAGGTCAGATTTTTTTGCATCATATCCTGGTCCAGACCGGTCATCACAATGGCAATGAAAGCACCGGAAATAAACTGCTTAAAAAAGTTATTGGCACTTGCCCAGTCCCAGAAAAAAATCTTGGAAATTTTACGGCTTTCTACATTGGCAATCATTTCGCCCAGTGACATGTCCAGTTCCTGCCCGATCAGGAAAATACTGATAGCCACCGACAACAGCATAAAAAGGGTTTGCAGGGTATCTGTCCATACAATGGTTTTGATCCCTCCCTGAAAAGTATATAGCCAGATGAGCACAATGGTGACGAGTACTGTTACCCAAAAAGGTACGCCAAAGCTTGCAAAGATTGCAATTTGTAATACACCGGCAACCAGAAATAAACGTGCTGAAGACCCTATAAGTCGAGAAATAAGGAAGAAAAAAGCTCCCGTTTTGTACGACCAAAAACCAAACCGTCGCTCCAAATAGCCGTAAATGGATACTAAATTAAGCCGGTAATACAGAGGCATCAGTACCAACGCAATGAATGCATAGCCTGGTACGTAGCCTAATACTACCTGAAAATAAGAAAATTGGGAGTTGCCTACTTCACCAGGTACCGAGATAAATGTTACCCCTGATAAAGAAGCACCGATCATTCCAAAAGCAACCAGATACCAGGGAGAAGAGCGGTTTGCATTGAAAAATGTCTGGGTAGTAGCGCCACGGGATGTGAAATAAGAAATCAGTAAAAGGATAACAAAATATCCGGCAATTACGCTTAGAACTAATACTGGTGACATGTGTTATAGTTAAGTAATGGGCACGAAATTGGGTCTTTTTTTTTAAATTTGCTAAATGGATATGTTCGAACCTATGAAATACGCAGCAATTGAAGAAGAAGTAGAAGTATTAGAAGAAGTTTTACAGGCGGAAAAAGAAGAAGTTGTTGAGAACAAAGACCTCATCGTATTGAATGACGACTACAATACTTTTGAGCATGTGATTAACACTTTGATCAAAGTCTGTAAACATAGCCCTGAACAAGCAGAACAGTGTACACTTATTATCCACTATAAAGGCAAATGTTCGGTAAAAAAGGGAAGCTATGAAGAATTAAAGCCTAAACGTGATGCAATTTGTGATGCTGGTATAGGAGCAGTAATTCGTTAATTTTTACCATAAGCTCTATCATCCACTCTCTTATCACCTAAACTTTTATGGAGTACCCTTCTAAACTGATAGAAGATGCTGTTAACGAAATAGCTAAGCTTCCTGGAATTGGAAAGAAAACTGCCCTGAGATTAGCATTACACATGCTTCGGGAAGAAGAAGATTTTACCAAGTCACTATCAGATGCTTTGGTGAACTTACGGACTAAAACGCAGTACTGTAAAAATTGTCACAATATCTCTGATAGTGAGTTATGTGGGATTTGTGCTAATGAAAGACGAGACAGAAGTATTATCTGTGTTGTAGAAACAGTTACTGATCTTATCGCAATAGAAAACACTTCTCAATACAGAGGGCTTTATCATGTGCTGGGAGGCGTCATCTCTCCTATTGAAGGCATTGGTCCAGGCGATTTACATTTACAGTCTGTCATTGACAGAGTTACTGCTCCTGATTCTGAAGTAAAAGAAATCATTCTGGCACTTAGTTCTACGATGGAGGGAGATACTACTGCTTTCTTTATTACTAAAAAGCTGAAAGACCATCCGATAAAAATCACCAGCCTCGCCCGTGGCGTACCTATCGGTAGTGAACTTGAGTATACCGACGAGATCACATTGGGAAGAAGTATTCTGGGACGTAAAGCTTACGAACAGAGCTAGATTAGAGCGTTCTGGCAACTGCCCAAAATAATAGAACCCATCCAATGATCATAAGCAAACCGCCGATTGGAGTGATAGCGCCCAGCCAGCGTACGCCAGTAAGGCATAGAATATATAGCGAACCGGAAAAGATTAATACTCCTCCTACCATAGAAAGGCCTGCATAACCCAGCAATTTATCGCTGAGCTTGTACATTAACAACCCGATTGCCAGCAAGGCCAACGTATGGTAAAACTGGTATTTAACCGCCGTTTCAAAAGTATCCAGCCTGTTACTTGCTTCTAAGCTAGCTCTTAGCGCATGTGCCCCAAAGGCACCTATCATTACGGAAAGTGCGCCAAAAGCTGATGCGCTTAGCAATATTATCTTCTGCATATTTTAATTGTAATTTCTTTCTCCAAATATGGTTGTACCTATTCTAAGCATGGTGCTCCCTTCTTCTAGAGCAATTTGATAATCTCCACTCATGCCCATAGAAAGTTCTTTCATGTCCACATTTTCAGGAAGTTGAGTATCAGCTTTTACTTTTTCAAAGATCTGCTTTAGAAACTTAAATTCTTTTCTCACCTGTTCTTCGTTTTCTGTAAAAGTAGCCATGGCCATTAAGCCTCTGACTCTGACATGTTTAGCCTTTGCCAGCATTTCTCCGTGAAGAATTTCAAACAGTTCATCTTCTGACAAACCAAATTTACTTTCTTCTTCAGCAATGTGCATTTGTAGCAGACAATCTACCGTTTTATCTACTTTTCTGGCCTGTTTTTCTATTTCCTTTAGCAAACGTGCACTATCCACCGAATGAATCATGTGTACAAAGGGAACGATATATTTTACTTTATTCCGCTGCAGGTGACCTATCATATGCCATTTGATGTCTTTAGGTAACTGCTCATACTTATCTACCATTTCCTGCACCTTATTTTCGCCAAAGTCTCTCACGCCTGCTTCATAAGCTTCTTTTAACACTTCTACAGGCTTGGTCTTGCTTACTGCTACCAGCAGGCAGTGAAATGAGCTAACCTTTGGTTGCAGTTGCTCTAAGTTTTTTGCTACACTCATGTGTATATTTAATTTTTAGTATAGACTCATGATATTCAACAATGCTATTACAGCAGTGTTGTTTAAGAGCCGGTAATTTAGACAAAACAGGTTAAGGGTAAAAATTAAGCTATTGATGAAAAAATATATACTCACACTTATCTTTTGCTGGTTTATTTTTCAGGCCTTTGGTCAAACTGAAAATGAGCTTATTAACTTCAACGAGCAGCGAAAACAAATTACTAAAATAGGTATGCTTACGCTCGGGGGTTGGGCAATAAGTAACATTGCTGTCAATGGTTTATTGATGACTAAGGCATCCGGAAGCCGCTATTATTTTTACCAGATGAATACTTTCTGGAATATAGTAAATCTTGGCCTGGCAGGTTTTGGGTATTACAACAGCTTACAGATAGCTCCAGAGACACTCACACTTTCTACTTCTACCGATGAATTTTATGGGTTCCAGAAAACGTTGTTATTAAATGCTGGCCTAGATGTGGCTTATCTCGCTGGAGGAATTTATTTACTGGAAAAGGCAAAAAACAATAAAAAAAACTCAGAAAGATTTACGGGTTATGGCAGAGGGCTTATTCTTCAAGGGGCGTTTCTCTTAGTCTTTGATACGGTTTTGTATTTTATTTTGGATGCTCATTCCAATGAATTATTACCTTTACTGAGCGGCTCAGCCAATGGCATGGGTTTGCGCTTAAGATTTTGATATTCAGCAACATGGAAGTGACTTATTATACTGCAGAAGACATTAACAAGCTTCCCCACCAACCTGGGGTTTATAAGTTTTATAACCATCAACATGATCTCATTTATGTAGGGAAAGCTAAAGACTTAAAGAAAAGAGTCAGTAGCTACTTTAACCGCTCTGCTGGGAGTAGCCGCAAAACCAAAAAGATGGTAAGTGAAATTATATCCATTGAGTTTACCATCGTCAACTCTGAGTTTGATGCACTGCTTCTGGAAAATAGCCTGATCAAAAAAAATCAGCCTAAGTATAACATCTTGCTGAAAGATGACAAAAGCTACCCTTATATATTACTCACCAGAGAGCGTTTTCCTCGCATCATCCCTACCCGAAGAATGGTTCCAGGTGCAGGTCATTATTTTGGTCCCTTTGCCAGTGTAAAAGCCATGAATAACATTCTTGAACTGCTCAGAAACCTCTATACCATCCGTACTTGCCGTTATGATCTTTCTGATGAAAATATCCGTTCCGGTAAGTTTAAAGTTTGCCTGGAATATCATATCGGTAATTGCAAAGGCCCTTGTGAAGGGCTACAAAATGAAGAGGATTACAATCGTGATATAGAGCAGGCTACTAATATTCTGAAAGGTAATTTGGGAGTGGCCCGTGCTTATTTTAAAGAAAAAATGCAGGAAGCAGCCTCAAACTTAGAATTTGAGACTGCCCAGATGTTCAAAGAAAAAACAGAACTTCTCTCTAAATATCAGGCTAAATCGCTGGTGGTAAATCCACAAATCGGAGATACCGATGTCTTTACCATTGTATCAGATGGAAAAATAGCTTTCATTAATTACCTCAAAGTGAATAATGGGTCAATTGTACTCACCAAAACTATTGAAGTAAAGAAAAAACTGGATGAACCTGATGAAGAAGTGCTTGCCTTGATGATTGTAGAACTGCGCAATAAATATCTGAGCACTGCTACTGACCTTTTGACGAATATTGATATCTCCATTCAGATTGACTCGGTGAATATTATTATTCCCAAAATCGGAGACAAACGTAAGCTTGTAGATATGTCAATCAAGAATGTTCTTTTTTATAAAAAAGAGCGCTACAATCAGATTTTGAATACCAAACAAAAAGAAAACAGGGTTTTGGTTACGCTTAAGGAAGACCTCCGATTGAAAAACCTGCCCATGCAAATAGAGTGCTTTGATAATTCAAATATTCAGGGAAGTAACCCTGTAGCTTCTATGGTTAGCTTCAAAAATGGCAAGCCTTCAAAAAAGGATTATCGTAAATTCAATATCAAAACTGTAGTTGGCCCTGATGACTTCGGATCTATGAACGAAATTGTCTACCGTAGATACCATCGTTTAAAAACTGAAGAGTTACCGCTACCCGATCTTATCGTGATTGATGGAGGTAAAGGACAACTCAATGCTGCCTGTAAAGCCTTGAAAGATTTGGAGTTGTACGGTTCCATTCCTATCGTAGGTATTGCTAAGCGATTGGAAGAAATTTACACTCCTGAAGACCCTTACCCTCTGCACATTGACAAGAAATCGGAATCTCTGAAACTATTACAACGCATCAGGGATGAGGCTCACCGTTTTGCTGTTACTTTTCACCGTCAAAAAAGATCTAATGCAGCCCTCAAATCAGCTTTAGAAGAAATTCCGGGGGTAGGAAAAAAAACTGCTATGGCTTTGCTTAAGAATTTTAAGTCTGTAAAAAACATTCGTGAAGCAGACGACCAGACATTAGTTGAACTTATAGGATCAGCGAAAGCAAAAGCTGTAAAGGAAGCTCTCCACACATAAAAAAAGGAGAGGTATCCATTACCCTCTCCTTCTTATAGTATAAACAATTGTGTTATGATTGCATTAATATTCCCAGAGTTCGTGCTCTCTTTCTAGCAGATTGTATTCGTAATTCAACGACTCCATTAGCGCTGATCTTCTATCTCCTCCTGTTTTATCAATAATATATTCATCCTCAGGATTTGAGTACTTAACGATATGAGCATTGAATAATCTCAAATCAAAAGCATGCTTCAAATTCAGATGTTTAGCATCATTGTAAGGGTTTACCCAAACCGCTGTTTCCGGGTTTTCTTCAAATACACGAACTAAATCCATGTACTTAAAAGTAGCTATAGGTTTTTGTAAGCCTGTTAAAGGAAACATTTCAGGAGGTAAGATCATCGTTACTGACTGAATATCGTAATACTGACGCCCACGTTCTTTATCAAAGATGATATCTTCCATAATTTCCAGGATAGTAACATCTGTTGCAAAGAAGAGGTTGTTCATAGCATCCGATGACTCAGAGGATGATGAAGAAGATTCCATAGCTGTACCCTCTGCTCCTTGTCCACTGGATGATGAGGTATCATCTCCCCATCCTCCTCCCCAGCCATCATCTTCCTGGGTTTCTTCCTGCTGCCCAAAGCCCATCGCAATTTCATCTTCAGAAAGGGCAGGACCATCAGTAGGAATAGTCAAGTTCTCAATAAATTGCTCCTTAGACATACGCTCATTCAAGGAATCACTTGTATAAGGATATAAAGTGCCGTTCATGACAGCATTAATCAATACTTGAGTGATCTCCCGATTTGTAGAAAAGAAGGGTTTATTCTGCTTTTCTTTCAGGTCCATACGTCTCCAAACTCTGGTTTTATAGAGTTGATCCGACTCATGGATAGGCCTGATGGAATTAGGATTGTATCCGTCAGACTCCTGTGCGAATAGCGAACTTGAAACACAGAGGGCTACTAAAGAAGCCCCCATGCTGTGTTTAATTATTTTTTTTATCTGCATCATAACACCTGTTTATAACTTTCAAAATTAGTTCAGCGGCACGTTGATGAAAGACTCACTAGCTCCTAAAGGGACATCTTCTAACTCATTTCTAAAATTCATCCGCTGTACTTTCTTAATTTCTATAGATAACCTGTCCCCTGCCTTAGCTTGCGACATCATACGACCTAAATTAGCAGTTTCATTGGATAAAGTAGCTTTATCAATAGGACGGCTACCTCTTGCAAGGATGATATCTGCTTCAATTACTTTATAGCGAGCATCTTTAGGCAAGAAATTAGCAAAATCTTCATCAGGGACAGCTTCTATTTTTATAGATCTCAATCTACTAGCAGTTTCTCCTTTCTGCATATTTACCAACCCTCCTCCAGGACCTTTAACAACTATCATAGGCTTAGGAACTCTCTTTACAGTGAAAGTTTCACTACCAATATTATTTCCACCACTGCTTACTCCGAGGGTTAACTTAGGAGCTTTAGGGATTACAGTAACTGAACCAGTCTTTTGTCCTTTAATTGCAGTACCACCTTGTGCTGAAAATGAAGGGTCGTAAGTGGTTCCTAAAGCAGGAACATTAACCTGAAGCTCATTACCACAGTTTAAATAAAGTGCTTGTACTGACTCAGATTGGATCTGGATTACAGGCTTAGTAACAAAGTAGCTGAAAGTCTCTTCGTAAGTTTCCTTCTTGCCACCTTGCTCAATTGTAATTGCTGCTTTGAACGACTTTTCAGCTTTGTTGCTGGCATCGTATTTATCTGCACTTGCAGTAAACTCAATCTGGCCCATGCCCCCATTTACTGGAATAGACTTACCATTTACGGTCATCACTGGGTCCACAGCACTTGATGAAGCAGCGATAAATAAATCTGCTTTATACTTAGTACCTGCGGCTACCACGTTTGATTCAGGTCTAACCATCGCCACAATGTTGTCAAACTTCATATCTGCCGCACCTACCTGGCGAGCAAGACGATCCAGAGCAACTGTCTCACGAGAAAGCACCTCATTTTTTAACTGGCTCAGTGATGCTAAACCAGCTACCATGGGAGTATTCTGGAAAGTAATCTCTGAGAAACTTTTCATGTTTTGCTCAGGATTATCTTTGAATACCGGGTTTTCAACAGCATCTAGTGCAATTGGAGCCACATCCGAACCAGTAGTACTTGCTAAATAGCTTGCATAACCATTCAAAGCTTTTTTGAGCTCCTCTCCTTTTCCCTGTCTAACCATAATGTCAGCTATCTCGTCTTCGCTTTTTCCTCCTACATAAGTTCCATCTTCCTCAACACCTCCAGTAACCACTACGAACTCATTTTTAAGAGAGTCAAGTGCATTCAAGACCTGATTTGTTTTAGCCCTCACTTCTCTGGCTTTTTCAAGCACGGCTACGTCTTCCTTACGATTTCCAGCATCTTCTACTGCTGACTGAATACGATCAACAGTATTGCTGTTTTGAGACTTGGCACCGTCCGCAGATTGTTCCAAGCTATTGTCAATGAAGATAAATTTCTCCAGTACTGTATTACTTACTTGTAAGGCCAGAAGTGCGGTAAGTACCAGGTACATCATACCGATCATCTTCTGCCTTGGGGTTTCTTTTCCTCCAGCCATATTATTTTTGAGTTAAAATAATGTTTAAATCAATTTAAATAATTAGGCCTTCATGGCGCTAAGCATGTTGCCATATACTCTGTTCAAAGAAGAGATGTTATTGTTCAATGAAGCAAAGTTATTCTTAAAGCTCTCAGCATCTTTGCTCGCCTCAGAAACATTCTCCATAGCACTGCTCAGGTTAGAATAGAACTTATTCATAGCTTTCAAGTGACTATTAGCATCCTGAAGTTCCATTTCATATACTGAGTTCAAAGAAGCTAAGTTCTTAGTCACCTGCTGTACCTGTACATGATACTCTTTTGTATCTTTGCTAGCATCAGACATGGATGACATCGCCTGAATGGCAGTAGAGTAAGACTTGTTCATTTCTGATAATGAAGAAGAAGCTACTTTTACATTTTTAGCATATTCGTCAGTAGCTACTGCTGCATTAGAAAGTGAGCCCATTTTAGCAACTGAGTCAGAAAGGTTTTTCATTCCTCTGCCCAAGCTGTCAATCAATTCAGGGCCTACTTTTGAACTTTCTAACATGGCATCCAGTTTTTTGGTAACAGAATCACCATTGCTTTTTCCATTAGAAATTCTTCTTCTATCACTAGCTTCGGTATCTCCCATCAACTCAGGATATACTAAAGACCAGTCATATTCATTGTGCTTAGGTTCAAAAGCACTGAATAAGAATATAATAGCTTCTGTGGTAAGACCTACACCTAACATGATACCAGCTCCTGGTAAGTGAAGGATTTTAAACATAGCACCAACAATTACAACTGCAGCACCGATACCATAAATTTTGGGCATTATTGTGCCATAAAGTAGTTCTGAGAATCCACCTTTTTTCTTGCTCATTGTTTTAAAATTTTCGAGTGATTTACTGATTTAGATTGTTAAATATTGACTAGAATTCGTTTCCAGATGATCTACCGATGTAAGTCATAGCGCATCTGAAGCCGGTATAAGCTGTTGTAGAATCTTTATGTGAGAAGGTTCTGGTTCCAGTCTGGAGAAAGTATGATACATCCTTCCATGAACCACCTCTCACGACCTTACGAGGCTCATTGACATCATTATAGGTAGGGTTTAAGTCCCATACGATAGCAGTAGCAGCAGGATTGTAAGCATCTTCGCACCACTCTGATACATTACCAGACATATCGTACAAGCCAAAGTCATTGGCAAAATAAGCAGCTACAGGAGCTGTATAGGCAAATCCATCATCAAAGTAGTTTCCGCGTCCTGGCTTAAAGTTAGCTAACATACATCCTTTAGAGTTACGAATGTAAGGTCCGCCCCATGGATATTTAGCCATATCACGGCCACCTCTAGCAGCATATTCCCACTCTGCTTCAGAAGGAAGTCGGAAATTTGGCATCACGAACATGCCATTACTTTCACGGTAGTTGTTTAAATACGCTGTTCTCCACTGGCAAAATACCTGAGCAGCTTCCCAGTCAACACCTACAACAGGATAGTTATCAAATGCCGGATGTGACCAGTAGTACTGTACAAGAGGATCACCCATATGATGAGTATAGTTTCTTGACCATACCGTGGTATCAGGATACAACTCGTCTTCAACGAAATTTGCCCCTTTACCTACAAGAAATTCGTACTCACCCTGGCCTTCTTGTACCTCATAAATGAACTGACGATACTCATTATTGGTGATCTCAGTATCATCCATATAAAAAGCTCCAATAGTAATCTGTTTATTGAAGTTGATCTGGGAGGCGATTGGATCCTCGTCTGACTGTCCGGTGTGGAATGTCCCGGCAGGGATTTGTACCATACCATAGGGAGTAGGCATACCATCATATTCTCTGCCCTGAACTCCAACTAGTTGGCCATAATCCTCACCACTATCACCGAAGAGCCCACAACCCTGTAACGCAAAAAGCAGCGCCAAGGAGAAGATTGCACTCCCGCTTCTTAGAAGAGTTTTGCTCATAACACAAATTGTTTTTATACATACACGAAATATCAACACAAATATTGTGATCCTGTTTCAAACGAACCACTCAAATTCTAGCAATTTTCTGTCTTGTAAGGTTTCATCAGTTTTTAAAAAAATATAACCATTCAAATAATTACTATGATTATATCAACTTATTATTGCCTGAATCTAGGCGTTCTGATGATCTTCTTATCACTGGCAGAAGACATAGGTAAACTATAAGTTACCATAATTTCATGAGAAGTAGCAGCTTTTGCTTCCTGAGCTATTAGTGTGTAATCAAAAGCGTAACCTAGTTTAAGCGATTTTTCCTTAAAAAAGCTATACCCTATCATACCTACTAATGCTTCCTGTTGTCTAAAAGAAACTCCTCCCCACATGGTATCATCATAGGTAGCTAAAATACCAATATCAAATGAGTAAGAATTCAAATCTGACTGCACCAAAAAAGATGGAGTTAGACGCACTTTATATGTGGGTTCATAATCAAACCCTCCTGTTACAGTAATGTGACTTTCTAATGGATTGTTCAAAGTATCTACTCCAACAAACTCAAATTGACTATCAATCAAATGTTTAAAACCTACACCAAGGTAATACTGTCTTGCTCTATAGAATACTCCTGCTGAGAAGTCAGGGCGCAACTGAGAAACTCTTCCATTGCCCTGCAGTAATTCATCGTCAGGATCTACAGGGCGGTATTGATCATAATCTACGGTTTGAGAGAACGCTCCTACTCTTACTCCCAAACTAAGTTTTCCATCTCCAACGCCAAGATGATAAGCAAAAGAAGCCTGAGCTTCCAAGTTGGTCAGGGGTCCAATATTGTCATTGACAATATGCAAACCAAAACCACTTCTTAGTCGTAAAATGGGCGCATTTAAACTTACCACTTGAGTATTGATACCTCCAGCATTGTCAAGGGTAGGCTGATAGCCTGCCCACTGTGTTCTATGAAATGCAGTAATTGTAGTAACACCCTCTACTCCTGCATAGGCAGGATTATAAAAAAGTGTATTAAACATATATTGGCTAAACTGCGCACTTTGTTGCCCCTGGCTATTGGTTAAGCCAATAATCGTAATACAAACAAGTATAAGTAATATTCTATTCATACGCGACTGCAAGAAGCACTGATCAAGCCCAAAGGTAACAGTTCAGCAATAATTAATTAATTCAATTACGGTTATAACATACAACGTATACTAATGTATCTAATTGTACCTCTGTTTACAATAATCCAATTAAAAAAAATAATTATTGTTTATTTGCTTCTTTAATATAAGCTTCCAGTGCTCCTGTCATAGATGGGGCATTGGGCATAGGCGCCTGAATATCCAAAAACAGACCTGCATCCTCTACCGCCTTAGCAGTGGTAGGGCCAAATGCAGCAATTCTCGTTTTATTTTGTTTAAAATCAGGAAAGTTTACGAAAAGAGAATTAATTCCTGACGGGCTAAAGAAAGCAATAACATCATAGTTTACATCTGCTAAATCTGAAAGATCTGCTGCCACCGTCTCATACATTACAGCCTCAGAATACTGATATCCATTTTTTTCAAGAAAATCGGGAATATCATTTTTACGGATACTTGAACAAGGAAACAAATATTTTTCTCCTTTGTGCTTTTTGAGAATTTCAATGAGATCCTGTGCTGTCCTGAAACCTGTAAAAATCTTTCTTTTTCTGATTACTATGTACTTTTGAAGATAGTTGGCTGTTTGCTCTGAGATGCAGAAATATTTCATCTCAGCAGGCATTTCAATTTTGAGCTCTGTGCATATACTAAAAAAATGATCAATAGCATTTCTGCTAGTAAAAATAATCGCCGTATGCTCAAGAATATCTACCTTTTGCTTCCTAAAGTCTTTCACACTTACCGGCTTAACTTCTATGAAGGGTCTAAAGTCTACTTTAATATTATATTTCTGTGCAAGATCATAATAAGGAGACTTCTCATTTTGTGGTTCGGGTTGTGAAACAAGGATACTTTCTACTTTGTATAACCTGTCCTTGGGGATTTTGATCGTGCTTTCGCTCATACTAACACCTATTTATTATGGTAAATTTTATACAACGGGCTTTATTGATGAATAACACACCCAATGAAACAAAGAATGAATCATATTAATTCTGTTTCATTATTTATACCTGTAATAAGGATATTAAATAACAAGTACTTCAAGGCCTATTAATAAGGGTATGACTTCTGCGACGCAAATGTACGAAAATAAATAGATATTTCTAAATGAGGCGCTCCTGAAAAGCCTGAAATACAGAACGATAACTCGTAGGGAAGCCAGTAAAATAAAGAGGTAGATGATTAGATTAAAATAGTGGTCATTGTAATATCCTATGCCTGCAAAAATAATGATAAGTAATACAAAAAGAAAAGCACTATAAATCAATGACATACGCATATAATCAAGCATATAAAGAAAGCGTAATTGTCTGAGTTTAAAAAGTGTCCCAAAGAGCATCACTATGATATACTTCAGCCAAATGGTAGCCAATACTAACAATGCCACTTGTCCCCACAACAGTATATAACCTACATATGTAGGGGGCTTGAAGTCAAGATAAGGCACTTCTACCTGCATCAGATCAGTGGTGGAAACCAACATGATGAATAAAAATGCTAACAGTAAACAATGCTGAATCAAAAACATGATATGTGCCTCGTTGATCAGCCGGATTCTGCTGTTATCTTCCCGTGCTTTAAAAGAAAAGACCCGTGTAAGGCTATATAAATTTTTGTAAATTTTAGGATACTGGTTGATAAGTATTGCATAAAAAATCAACAGAACCAATATACCTGTGGTAAAGAAGTCTTGGAGAAGGCTAATATCTCTTTTATAGGATAGGTTAGCTCCCTGCTGCGCAGAGGTAGTCTTAGATTGAACTACCCAAAGTCCTACATCTTCAAAATCTTTTTGAGCCTGAAATACCGAAATAAGTATGCTTTCTTTATTATGGGTTGCTCTCAGGCTATCAATATCGAGAAGCACGCAAGTCTCTTCCTGATGGTAGGAAGATATTTTTTTCTCTATCAATACGGCACTACTAGCAGGAGCACACACCAGCAATTTATTACTACTATACCTTGTTGCTTCCAGTACAACTCCAACTACAGGTACTTCTGCCATACTCTTATCTATGTAGGGTACATAGCGGTTGTTTTCGTCAATTGTCACCCACTCCCTGTTCAGGTTTTTAATGACTTCATACTGACTCTTCCAATCCCTAGATAGAGACTGTCCCTTCAGCATGTTGGTACTGAGTAAAAGACATATAAAGATTAAGAAAAAATTTCTCATAAGATATCTACCAAACTAGCTTAATCTGACATACCGCAGCAGTTATTATACCGCAAATGTAATGTGCTTCACTATAATGATATGAGTTTGATGTAATAAATTATAACTCTCTCAGCAAAACATAATTAAAATCGGCTTATATATCCAAAATGGATTTTTGATAAGCTAAAGTCAATGGGTTGATTTTGCACCTTTCCAATTGCATACGCGAAGTTAAACAAACCAACGTCTGTGGTAATACTCAGCCCCAAGCCTAAACCAAGCGGAGTTCCCTGATAATGCCCAGCCAACTGATATCCTAAAACAGACTGATCATAAAAAACATACAAATAAGACTGAGTCTGGGCTGCCTGCTCTAACAACAAACGAAGCTCCAGATTAGAAATACCATAATAGGCGGCATAAAAGAAATTATCATTGAAACCTCTTAAGGACCGCAAACCACCCACACGGTATAAGTCGTTCAAATACAGATTTTCTCCCGACAAATAAGCGCCACTCAAGCGATGATAGAGCACCCAAAGTTTCCCTAACGGATAGTATTGACGCAATGTCAGTTGAGAAAATGGTTGCCAGCTAATATCTCTATTAGCCTCTCTACCGTTTGAGTGACTACTTTTTCTTCCTACTCCAACAGTACCTTCAAAATTCCATCCTCTTGTGGGTAATACTACATCATTCAATCTATTGAGTTGTAAGCTAAGGCCTACATTCAGTAAGTCAAAATCACCTACCTCACCTGATAGACCAGTATCTGTTGACGGCAGCACTACATTACTAAGCACACTACTACTACGGAAGTCAGTATTTACACTAATCATGCTTGCCTGGGCAAGGGGATAAGCAAAATTAAAAGCAAGGCTACGATTAATAAATAACGTATCTTCCTTCAAAAGATTGAATGAAAAACCAGCCTGATAAGGGGTGCGAAAAAGGTAAGGATGCTGATAACTGATGGATAACCGCTGCGATTCCACCTGCAGGCGCTGCCACTGCAGACTCAGTTGCTTACCACTTCTCATCAGGTTATTGAGCAAAATTTCCAGACTACCGGTAAGCAGTACGCTACCTTCTTCATTCTCATTGGGCAGCAGGTTTACCAGCCCATCCATCTGATTTACCTTGCGGTCTGTCAATGTCAAACGGACTTCGGCTTCATCATTTTGAAAACTTACTTCTAATGGAACTGCCATTTCGACATATGGCAAAGCTCGCAAGGCCTGAGTAATTTGATCTACTTTCTTCTCACTATAGGCACTTCCAGAAGGAATTTTGAGGTAAGAGGCCAGAAATTCAGCTTTTATTTTATCCGTTCCGCTAAGCTGCAACTCCCCAAAAGTAATGTAAGGGCCAGATTCATAGTGAAGGCTTGCACTTACTTCTTCTTGATGCACTTTTACTTCTGTGAGTTGAACACTGGCAAAGGGAAAGCCCTTATTCTCAGCCTCTTTTATGATTTGCTCTATCATTTGCCCCAAATCGTCGTGGGAAAAAGGGCGGTCCAGAAAAAGTTTTTCTCTAAATCCTGACTGCTCCTGCATCAATGGATCAAGATTGCCGGGATCAAGATATGTCCACTGGTATTGTTGGCCAAGAGCGATATGAGCCTGCCAATGGCTGCTGTCTACTTTTTCTAATACCGTAGCATTGGCAGTAAAATATCCACCTTTTTGTAAACGGCTGATAAGTTCCTTAAGAGATTGTGCAGCACTCAGACTATCAGTGGCCTCTGCTTTAAAAGGATAGTTCTTTAGTATTTTTCTGCCCTCTGCTGAGCTATTCAATATTACAGCCTGTGCTTTTCCCTCCTGGGCAGAAAAAAGCCATATCACTAAGGAAACAAAAACTACTGATAACTCCCTGATCTTCATTCAAATACGTTGTAACAGGAACACTCGTAAAGCTCATCAAAAAAGCTTGAAAAGCAAAAAAGTAAAACACTATCGTATTTGAAATGTAAGAATGATCAGCATAATTTATAGCATTGACCACTAAATTGGTGACTTAAATCCAAAACTACACTTCTTTGAAAAACTCATTGGTATACAGCATAGAAGAATCTATCTGTCCGTGGTTCATGGGTATACCTTCTTCATCTTTCAGGATTTGATGTTGTATCATCCAGTCAATAAAATCCACCCAACGTTCGCCTTCCATAAATCCCCAACGATCATCAGAAGTAGTAATGGCAGGCTGAAGAATTTTTAGTGATTCCTCAACAAAAGATAAGTTTTCAAACTCAGGCTGTTTGATATGCTTATGCAAGGCTTTGGCGGCTTTCCCAGGAGATTCATACACATAGCGCCAACCTTCTTCTACTGCTTCTAAGAACGCCTTGATGACTGCTCCTTTCTGATCTACTATATCCTGATGACTAATGATTAACGGAGAGTAACCATAAGGAATATCATAGTTAGCTAACTGAAAAGCGTGAAATTTCAGATTATCTCGTTCATATTTTGCTTTCATACCTTCCCAGGGCAGAAAAACCCAGGTAGCGTCAGCCTTACTTTCCAGCAATGCATCCCACATACTGAGTATCGCAGGATTGCTGATTTCAAATTCTCCTTTACCTCCATCATTTTTGACCAACTGACGTATGATATCATTTTCAAACCTCGCATCGTAGGAGGCGAATGTTTTACCATCCATTTTTGCAGGTCTGTCAATACCACTGCGCTCTAATGTTACTATCGCGCTGGTATCTTTTTGCAGATTGGCAGCTACGGCTACCAAAGGAGTTGGCGCTTTGCGCATATGATAGCTTATCACACTTTCAGAAGGTGCAATGGCCAGATCTACCAGTTTCTGTGAAAGCTTTTTGGCCGGAGTGGTGGCATAATTATCCGAAGCAGGATCAACAATTTCCAGTTCAAGACCATTGTCCTCAAAATATCCTTTTGCCTCGGCCACCAATATTCCCGCATGCATGGTATTGGGCGTCCAGTCAAGGGCTAATGTAAGTTTCATATCAAAAAAATTTATTTTCGGCCTCTGTGGCTTTAAAGTCCGAAATGAAAAATGAGTTTATACTTTACGCTCAACCTCTTAGTAGAAGAAATACATAAAAACAGCCGAAGAACTTCATTGCTCTCCATCAAATTAATCCAGCAGCGTATTGGTGAAAAAACTTTCCGTATCAGCTTCTTCCAGTAAATTACCATCTGCTTTTTTCAGCATTTTATGTTTGATCAACCACTGGGTATAATCATTCCATCGTTCACTACTCATAACTCCCCAACGGCCATTTTGATTTAGAAATGTAGGAGCAATGGACTGCATCGCATTCATAATAAAGTTGATATCCTCAAAATTGCTATGCGCTATACCCTGAACTAAAAATGCAGCGGCTTTTTCCGGCTCATTCGCCGCCTGAATATAGCCTTGTCCACTTGCCTGTAAAAATTGCTGTAAAGCTGTCTTCTTTTCTGCAATTGTATTTTCTAATGTCATCAATATGGGAGAATACCCGTACGGCACTTGAAAATCTTTGAGGTGAAATGCATTCAGTTCGTATCCTTTTTGCTGCGCAATAACACCCTCCCAGGACATAAATACCCAACACGTATCTGCTTCTCCCTGTAGAAAACCATCAAATACACTAAGACGAGGCGGGGTAATCAGCTTAACCTCTCCCTTTCCTCCATCGTTGCGAATCATGGTCGTGATCAAGTTTTCTTCCAGCACTGTCTTATATCCGGCATAGGTTTTTCCATCCAGTTTAGCCGGACGATCAATACCACTGGATTTTAGCGTGACAAAAGCACTGGTTTCTTCCTGCATTACCGTGGCAATGGCTTTGACAGGAAATCTTTCTTCTTTAAGCAGACGATAGTTAATCAGATGTTCCGAAGGGCCAAGGGCAATGTCTACCTCACCTTCAATAAGGCGTTCAATCGGTTTTTTAGTATAATTATCCACATCGGTAGGAATTAATTCTACTTCCAGACCATGTTCTGCAAATATATTTTCAAGCTGGGCCAGGTACATTCCGGCATGGATGACATTGGGGGTCCAATCCAGCGCTATTTTTAGTTTCATATGAATAGTTTTGATGTGAAAAGTTCAGCATTCCCAGCCTGAAAAACCGTGAACGCTGAACTATAAAACTTTGAACTACTAAAACCTTAGTCTTAGGATAGCATAAAAATTACGGGGAGGCTGCACAAAATAACCGGGCACTAATTGATCATTATAACTTACCGGCTGGCCATAGCTGTAATACTGCTTGTCCAGCAAATTATTGAGTTGCAGGCTTAGCGCATGTTTTCCGAAAGAAAGCGTAGCTCTGGTATCCAGCAGAAAAAATTCAGGCATTACCAAATCCTCTTGATTAGTAGGCTCCAAGTAAGACTCACTTACATAGCGTGGGCTCACGGCTAAAGTTAGCCATCCGGCTGGCCTATACTCCAAGCTCGCATTGACAATCCACTCCGGACTGATGATAGGCTCTACATTGGTATATACCAGATCAGCATCTTCAGGAGCATACTCATCAATCTGGCTTTGCATATAGGTTACATCCCCACTGAAGGAAAACTGAGCCACCGGACGATATTCCCAGTCCACTTCTATCCCACGACGATAACTGCTGGGCATATTTTTACGTAATTGGACAAAGCCTTCGGGAATAGCTTCGCCAATAGGCGCGATCTCATTCTCAAACTGCATGTAGAAAACATTGGCCTGACCGGAAAGCTGGCTATTGCTGATGCGTACCCCCCCTTCAAAATCGTTGACATACTCAGCTTTCACAGCATCCGGGTCCTGGGCATCTGCAAGATTAAAAGCGTTGATCTGCGTAGAGCCCAAAATATCCGTACGCGTAGGTTCACGGCCACTTCTACCATAAGAAGCATACAAATTCATGTTGCTATTCAATTCATAGGTCACCCCAACTTTAGGATTAAAAAATGTCCAGCTTCGGGTAGGGATGCTCGCTTCCTGACCGAGAAAGGCCTCATCGGGTGTCATGTCCAGTTGTACTGTGCGGAATTGTAAATCTCCAAAGAGAATCAATTTACCTAATTCGTAGCTGGCTTTAGCAAACAGGCTCAGTTCATCTTTTTGCGACTCATCCTGATAATAAGGTGTGGCATAATTGGGCACTATAGCTTCTATATTTTCCCGCTGAAAAGTGTAAGCATGCAATCCTCCGTTGATCTCCCATTGACCATTATCAGAAGTATGGTTCAGATAAGACATGAAACCATAATGATCGTTGAAGAGAGGGTAGTTAATCTGCATAAAGTTACCTTCTTCATCCGGAAAACCTGCCGGAAAATCACCTCCCGCTCCTCCATAGTAGAGTGAAGATACCAGTGAAGTTTGTTGACTCAGAAAACGTGTGTACTCTAACTGAATCAGATGCTGTCCAAAGTCATCGGTATCATTTTCAGAAACATAATTGGTGCGAGGATCAGCTTCAATATCGGGTAGGGCAACCGGCAGATAAGCCAGGTCATTTTTGGTACGACCCGTAAAGCCGGTAATCTTCACCATATCTTTCTCTCCAAAATAACCTCCGGAGAAGAAGAAAGAGTAAGCGTCTGTACCGGTATGATAGCGATAGCCTTCTGAAGTGGTACGGGTAAAGCGGGTGTAAAAGGCAAATTTATCATTGAGCAAACCTGTTTTTACCTCACCACTGGCACGGTAAGTATCAAAAGAACCACCCAACAGTTGTACTTCAGCAGTCGCTACGCTATCTCTCAGATTGACCGATTCAAAGTTGATAGAGCCAGCATAAGAAGCAGTTCCGTTGGTACTGGTCCCTACGCCGCGCTGCACCTGTACTGACTCAATGCTGTTACCAAAATCCGTGAAGTTGGAGAAAAATACGCCCTGATCAATCATATCATTAAGGGGCACACCATTCAGCGTGATATTGATACGTGTCTGATCAATACCTCGCAGACGCATTTGCCCATAGTTGGTCAGATTAGTCCCTGACTCAGAGTAGGCCAGAATGGAAGGTGTCTTTCTTTCTAATACAAAAAGCGCATCCTGACCTACATAAACTTCTTCAATCTCCTGTCGGGAAATGGTCTTTTGTGTCACAGGGATTTTTTGATCAGCGCGAATGGCTTTGATCATCACTTCTTCCAGAGAACGGGCCACAGGAAGGCTAAAATTCTGAGTTACACTTCCTGTTTCAGTGTTTAAAGTCACTTCCTGTGTTTGAAAACCAACAAAGCTCACTTTAAGAGTAGCCGGTGTTTGATTTACCTGAAGGCGATATTCACCTTCGGAGTTGGTCACTGTACCCTGTGTGGTACCTGCCACTGTCACATTAGCACCTGCTAATGCTTCATCGGTTTGCGCATCCGTTACTTTTCCACTAACGGTCACCTGCGCCCATGCTGCTACCGGCAATACAAAAGCTGCCAGCACCTGCAATAGAAAAATTCGCATGTTAAAAAAACTTAAAATGGTTAGTAAACAGGAAGCCAGGGGATAGCTCCCAAATCTTTATTTACTATACCTTCCCTTCGCCCGCATTACCGGGATCAGGTTCAATGGGTATAATCTCAGCCCGTACCATAGGGCACCCCTTATACTTAGTAAAGCAACAAAGCTATGAAGGAAATGTTAAGGAAGCAAAGCCCGAATAGCTTCTACTGCGTTTTGCAGTCTTTTTTCTTCTACACCCCAGATTTCTTTAACCTGCTCTCCTAAAAGTTCCTGCTGGTAAATTTCAAAAAGTTCTTCCCGATCATCAGGATTTTCACGCTGCGGGTCATAGGTCCAGGGAATGTCAGGTGCGCAAAGTAGGTATAAGCCAGCTTTACGTTTTTTTTGCTGTTCTATAATCCAGGGATGGCACCTTTTGAATTTAAACTCACTCCAAACCTTAATGACTTCCAGACTGGTATCACAAAAATAGATTTGGCTGGCTTGTTGGGCATACTCATGCTCTCGGTTTACCTGCCCTTTGGCAATTTCCAGCAGATCGCTTTCCTGATAAGGTCGGCTGAGCTGATTGATGTAATCACGGGCATATTCAGGCACCCAGGGCTCATCAAACACGTCCGATAACTGCTGTGAAAGTGTGCTCTTGCCCGTGGCCTCCGGACCGGTGATAATTACTTTAAGAGGGTCTTTCATTTAATAAAGCAGGCAAGTCCTCTACGTTTTCATATAAGGTTTGCATATCCAGTTTAATATCCAGTGAAGCTAAAAAAATTTGCGCGTCAATGCCTTCATAATGGCGAAACTGCCATAAGTCAGTATTCTGCTGACGCTGCCATACCTCTGCGGCTATTCGGTACTGATGAATCAGTAAATACTCCTGAAAGCTATCCAATTGGCGATAAAACCGAAACTTATCACCACGATCATATGCCTCTGTTGTTTTGGAGAGCACTCCTACAATTAACGTAGGATTAGTAACAGCACTAGGATCTTGGGGGGGCGTTTGGGTTTGCCACACACGACTAAAGCATCCGGATAGACAAAGCGACTCTGCTCAGGGATATATATTTTTCTGTTTTCGTTAGCTGCTACACAATGCTCATTCACTCCATCATTTCCATCTTTCTTTTTCCGAAGCATGAGTTTAAGTTCTGTGAAAACGTTGCCGCTAATTGTAGTATGGTCATAAGAGCCACCAGCCATAGCTACTACTTCTCCCTTATGATACTCGTAGCGTATGCCAGTATCTTTTTCCAGTTGGAGATAATCTTCAATAGTTAGCCCTGTATGTTGTACTTGTTCTGACATCCTGTTTTTATCTAATATACAAAATTACGGTTTTCTAAGCAGTCTGTTCTTTGTACATAGACTTTCTCCAGTTGATAAAACCATAGGTAGCCAGACCGAGATACAGGAAATATAACAAAGACAGCAGGAAAAGTTCTTTGTACATATAAATACCTGCTGCTACAGCATCTACTACGATCCAGAGTATCCAGTTTTCTATTCTTTTCCGGGCGAGCATGTAAGTGCCTATAAAGCTGAAAGAAGTGGTAAAAGCATCCCAGTAAGCCAGATCAGCATCCGTATAGTTGTCAAAAAAGTAACCGAATCCTGCCCAACCCAGTCCGCCCAGTAGCATCAGGAACAGTAATCGGCTTTTGCTTAGTGTGCTGACTTTTAGCTCTTGCTTATTTCGCCCGCCGGATCGCCGGCCGCCATATAGCCACTCATACCAACCGTAAAATCCCAGGATCACATAAAATATGTGCAAAATCAGGTCAGAGTACAACCGAGCTTCTAAGAAGATAATTCCGCTAAGCACAGTACCAACAATACCTGTTGGCCAGCCCCAGACCAGTTCCCTGGTATTGAACCATACGGAAAGTACGCCAAAAACTAATGCTAATAATTCAATGTAGTTGATTTCCATGTGGCAGCCACCTCTTCTATGCGCTCCAGCAGAGCATTGAGTTCTTTTTCAGTAGTAAAAGGATTCATTAAAGTGGTGCGAAGATATAATTTATTTTTTAAGCGCGTTTGCACAATATAAAACTCCCCTTCTTCCAGCAACTTTTGTCGCACGAAAGCATTGAGCGACTCTGTTTCCGCTTCTTCAAGCTTTTCTAGCTGATACCGAAAGCAGACAATATTGGTAGCAGGGGACATCGCCAGTTCCCAATTTTGCCGCTTCTCAATTATACTGGCAAAGGTCTTTCCCAGATTATACTGACGAGTTACATACTCATTGATGATCTCCATTCCGTAGCTCTTGAGCAGTGCATAAGCCTTCAGTCCCATCATGAGCTTGGTGCATTCCATAGTACGTTTGCCCATATTATACCACTCATGCTCCTCCTGATCGCTCCAGAGATACTGTGCCTGCTGTGCAAAAGTCCGATAAGAATCCGCTTCATTTTTAAAGAGTAAGGCAGTAGTCAAAGCAGGCGTCAACATCATTTTGTGCAGGTCTATCACTACCGAATCTGCCCTCTCCATGCCTTTTACCAGGTGACGGTATTGGGGAGAGAAGACTGCTGCTCCGCCATGCGCACCATCTACATGAAACCAAAGCTTATGTTGCCTGCAAAAATCGGCAATACTTTCTAAGTCGTCGTAAGTACCTGAGGAAGTAGTGCAGGCACTGCCTACTACCGCGATCACTTCTATGCCTTTTAACTGAGCCTGTTGGAGATAATCTTCCAGAAGTTCAGTCCGCATGCGCAGACGTTCATCAGCAGGAACCTTAATAATCCCTTCATCACCCCAACCCATGACACGGGCCGCACGGTCTACACAATAGTGCGCCTCTTCTGACACCATCAGGGCTAATTTTTTACCGGAACCTTTGAGCCATACATCTTCGGGAGACTTGGCACGACGAGCAGCCAGCAGGGCAGTAAGGTTAGCCAGCGTACCACCCGATGTCAGGAAACCACCCGAATCATGATGCCAGCCGATTTCACGGCAGATGCGCTGTACAACTACCCTTTCTATCGCAGTAGAGACTGCTCCCATCTCATATACTGCTCCACCGTTATTTAACATACTACTTAGCAGACTGGCCAAGGTAGTTACCGGGGCAGGAGGCACCACCTGATGTCCCATATACTTTTTATGGTGAATATGAATTGAGTCTTCCATGACCTTTTTAAAGAGCTCCATCACAGTGTCTTCTCCTTTGGCCTCATCCTCCTGCCAGTACTTTAACTGATCTTCCGGTGATTTCCAGGGAATGGTTTTGAGGGTAGTATCTGACTGTGTTTTATGTAAATAACCAGCCAGCATATCAATCAACTGATGCCCCTGCTGACGAAATTCTTCGGGATCAAAAGCTTTGTGTAACAAATCGCTCATAGCTTCGGTAGTAAAAAATTTTATGAGATGCAGCAAAATTAAGGATTAAGGTGTTATAGTGCGAAGTGTTATGGTGTTATAGTTTTGCACGTATTTATTAACCATAACACTAAGAACTATAACACTAAAAATCTTGGCAGGAATTTACATACATATACCCTTTTGCAAACAGGCTTGTCACTACTGTGATTTTCACTTTAGCACCAATACCAGTCGTAAAACCGAAATGGTACAGGCGATTGTTCGTGAGTTACAATTGCAGAAAAATTATTTGGGAAGTGAGCCGGTAAATACTATCTATTTTGGCGGAGGAACGCCCTCACTTTTGTCCGAAGCAGAGTTACAACTTTTATTAGAAACTCTCTACCAGCATTTCTCAATCACTGAGCATGCCGAGCTTACGCTGGAAGCTAATCCGGATGATCTGAATACGGATAAGCTGAAAATGCTGCATAAGGCAGGGGCTAATCGGCTGAGCATAGGCATACAATCATTTCATGAACCTCATCTCAAATTTCTGAACCGTGCCCATAATGCTGTAGAAGCCAGTAATTGTGTACAACTGGCTCAGGATGTAGGTTTTGATAACATCAGTATTGATCTTATTTATGCCATTCCTTCTGAAAATCATCAAATCTGGGAAAGTGATTTAGCCAAGGCAATAGCACTGCAACCTCAGCATATCTCTTCTTACTGCCTGACCATTGAAGAAAAAACTGTTTTCGGCAACTGGCTAAGAAAAGGGAAACTAAGCGAAGTAGGAGAAAATTATGCTGCTGAGCAGTTTGAAATGCTGCTCTCTTCTCTCAAAGCAGATGGGTATGAGCAGTACGAGATTTCTAATTTTTGCCTGCCAGACTTTCATTCACGCCACAATAGTAATTACTGGTGCAGAGAACCTTATCTGGGGGTTGGACCAGGAGCACATTCTTACAACAGACAAAGCCGTCAATTTAATATTTCCAATAACAGCATTTATTTGAAATCTTTAGCAGAAGACGAGATTCCTGCCGAACAGGAAATGCTATCGCCCCAAGACCAGATCAATGAATATATCATGACCGGACTGCGCACCAAGTGGGGATGCGACCTGCAAAAAATTAAGGATGAGTACAACTATGACTTATTTCTGGAAAACAAAAACTACCTCAACAACTTGCTAGCAGAAGGAAAAATCAGCATGCAAGATCAGCACTTAATTTTAACAGATTCCGGCAAGTTACTGGCGGACCGTATTGCTTCCGACCTTTTCGCAGTCCAATAAAAATATTTTTTTGTTTGATAAAACGCTGATTTTCAGATATTTGATTTTATTCCTTAGCAAAAATCATGCACTTTTTATTTTTCCTAGCAAAATTTAGCACAGATGTTGCCCATGTAAGTTTGTAAAAGATTACACAAAGTAACATCAATGCTATGAAAAAGATACTATTCACAATATGCTTCATAGGGCTTTTTGCTACTGCTCAGGCCCAGCTTTCTATCACTCCACGTGCTGGATTATCCATGCCTCAGGGTATGTTAGACAATGTAGCCGGAAATGGCTTTAGCTACGGCTTAGACCTGGATTATGCGATCAATGATAACTTCAGAGTTGGCGCTTCATTCAGTCAGCATCGCTTTAATGATGAAATTGCCGGCTTCAGCTTTAACGTAATTGACTTTAGCATTACGCCTATCACTGCTTCAGTAAAGTATGTACTTCCCGGCACTAAACTTCGTCCTTACATCGGTCTGGAAGGTGGTTTGTACAACTTTAAGGTAGGGGCAGCAGGTTTCAACATTACGCGTGAATACTGGGGGCTAGCTCCTTCTTTGGGAGTATTGTATCCTGTCAATGAACGGATAGATTTCTTTGCCAATGCGCAGTACCACATTATGTATATCAATGAGACTATTCCGATTGCAGACTTTCAGATCAATCAGGATATCAAGTTCATACCCGTTAACCTAGGGTTTTCATTTAAGTTTTAGTAGTCTGAATTCACCGACTAAAGACCGGACGCTTGTCTGGTCTTTTTTATGCAAAAAAGCCGGAATTTCCGGCTTTTTTAGTTTACAAATTAAATGACAAAAGACGTTTACGCTGTTTCTTTAGCTTCACTTTCTTTCTTGAGCTGCTCTCTTTTTTGGTTTATTGTTGAACGGTAATCAAAAGGACGAATGATTAATCGTGTGCCTTTATCATAGGTAAAGTAATTCCAAATCCAGTTACCCAGGGTAATCAGCTTCTGACGAAAGCTTACCAGGTACAGCAGGTGAACAAACATCCAGATGATCCATGCTACAAAACCTCCAAACCTCAGTTTTCCGGGCAAATCAGCCACAGCACGATTACGGCCAATGGTGGCCATAGTACCTTTGTCTACATAACGAAAAGGCTTCATATCTTTTCCTCTGAGCTGCCTGCTTAGATTTTTTCCCAGATTTTCTCCCTGCTGAAGCGCTACGGGAGCCAACTGAGGATGACCATCAGGGTAGTCCTCAGTAGACATTTTAGCTATATCGCCCACCGCATAAATATTATCGTAGCCTTCTACCAGGTTAAATCGGTTAACGGTGTACCGGCTTTTCTCAACTTGTGCTTTGTCCAGACCGGGAAGCGTAACGCCCATTACACCGGCAGCCCAGATCAGCGTTTCTGTTTTGATTGTTTCGCCATTGTTAAGTTTCACCTCATAACCGTCAAAATCTTCCACCATGGTTTTGAGTTTCACTGTTACCTTAAAGCGTTTCTCAAGGTCTCTCTGGGCCCTTTCTCCTGCTTTTTCAGACATTGCTGGCAGCAGGCGCTCCAGACCTTCTACCAGGTAAATATTCATCTTGGTATTAAAATCCAGCTCAGGATAATCGCGGGGCAACACCTGTGCTTTGAGCTCACCTAATGCGCCTGCAAGCTCTACTCCGGTGGGTCCTCCACCAACGATTACAAAATTGGTAAGGCGAGCAATTTCATCTTCATCATCAGAGGTGACAGCACGTTCAAAATTTTGCAGAAAGTGACTTCTGAGGTTAAGCGCCTGTGGCACCTGTTTGAGCGGAAAAGCCAGTTCTTCAATAGACTTATTACCAAAATAATTTGTCTTGGTTCCGGTAGCGATGATCAGATAGTCATAATGGATACGGCCAATATTGGTATTCACCATGTTTTCATCAGGACTTACAGATTCTACTGTAGCCATTCGGAAGAAAAAGTTTTCCTCATCATCAAACACCTTGCGCAGCGGCCCAGCTATAGAATCGGGCTCCAGACCGGCAGTGGCTACCTGGTAGAGAAGCGGTTGAAAAGTATGGTAATTATGGCGATCAAGCATTACCACCTGCACATCTTTCATACGCAGATTTTTAACAATTTGAATACCTGCAAAACCTCCGCCAATGATTACTACGCGAGGTTTACCAATATCAGGCAACTGGGTAGCCAAATGCCTGTTTTCATAACCATATTCCACTGGGGTTTCTATTGCCGCCATATATATTGAAGTTTATTAAGTTCAAAAAATAAAAATTTGTGTTTCACACTCTAATTCAACGTATCCGGCGGTCATGTGTTTATGCAACTAACCTTTAAGCGCATATTTGTACAAAAAAACCCACGAATGGCTCCGTGGGTTTGAGAAACAATTATTTGTTATGTCACTTTTTCAGGAGACGTAACACTTTTTGTCGTTCTCCTAGCTGAAGTTTTACAACATACAGCCCAGAAGAGCGTGCCGACAAATCTATTTTGATTTCTTCTGTAGTTAATACTCCACCTTGTATCTTTCTTCCGTTAGGATCAAATACAGATACGCTTGCTCCCTGCCATATATCGTCTACCTCCAATACAGCCTCATCTAGCGTAGGGTTAGGATAAAGCCTGATGGTCATCATCTCTTCTTCGGTGAGCAAAATAGCATCCTGCTGCCCTGCCTCCAACAATTTAGGATCTACAGTAGTATTACGCGTGACAGGAGCAGGTGCAGCTACACAGCTGAATTCAGCTTCCCAGCCAGAGCGTACGACTGAACCATCAGTAGTAAATACAAAGGTAAGTGTACCATCTACATTTGTTGCAGTAACTGTACCCGGACTATTTGTATTGGTATACGCTCCTATCAACGGAGCAGATGAATCATTACCATCATAGATATAAAGATCATCATAGCCATTTTCGATATTGAACTCAGTAAAAGTTACCTGTAACATATGATCCGAAGTTGCCGGTAAGAAAGTTTGCTCAATGTTATGGTTATTGTAGTAGTTAAACTCTCCACCCGGATCACGATAGATCGCAGAACACACAGTCTTATCACTTGCATCCATGTCTATCACTTCCAGTACTTCTATGGCCACTGCCGTCTCATTGTTGAGTTCATCAGTTTCTGTAGTCTCTTCATTAATATCTGCTACTGCGATAAGATACCACATACCTGCTGTTGTACTTCCAGGAATACTAGCCTGCACATCAAACGTATAGCTATCCGGAGCTGGATCCATACCAAATACGCTTTCTTCTCCTAAGTAAGTGTCACCTATATCATAAACATTATCCGCTGACAGATAAAGTGCAGTAGTATGCCCTTCCTCAGCAATGGTAGTTCCCTGATTTTCTACAGTAACAGTAACTGTTAGAGGAGAACTTTGTCCCAACTTAGTTGCAGAGGGAGACAATGAACTTACTATTAAATCCACGTCAGGATTGCTTATGGTAAGAGCCAGCGCAGTTGTATTATTTGCTTCGTCAGTTTCAGCGATGTATCCATAGAAATCAGTAACCGCAAGCAAATATTTTGCACCTATACTGGTGGCAATAGGCACATAAAAAGTATTACTATTTGCATAATCTTCTCCCGCTTCTAAAACAGAGGTATTCATATAGTTGTCGCCTATGTACGTGTCCTCACCACTATAAACGTCATCATCGGATAAAAAGAATCTTGTATACAGAGTTCCAGTAGCGGCAGTAGTACCACTATTGCTTATCGTGTATTCATAATCACTATACTGTCCGGGAATCAGAGTAATGTATTCAGAGGAAAGTGCACTTACATTAAGATCCACATCAGCATCTACTACACTAATCGTAGTGCTGGTTACGTTGTTTTCCTCATCTACTTCTTCAATATCATTATTTGGGTCTGCCACCAGCAATATATAGTAAGTACCATTGGCTGTATTAGCAGGCATATTGAACGAAAAATTCATGTTGACGCTATTTTCTGCACTGATGCTTTGCCAATCTTCTTCCAATTCAATATCACTTTCGTCAAACTTATTATCTGAGGATATGTATAAACTAACATTGGTATTAGCATAACTATAACCTTCATTAACAATGGTAAAACTAGCGGGAATATACAACTCACCGGCTGCTACGGGACTCCGGCTAACCGCAACATTAGTTATTGTCAGGTCAGCATAAGCAGGAACTACTTCTATCTCTCCTACAAAAGCTATATTATTTGATTCATTTGTTTCAATGACCTCCTCATCGGCATCAGCCTGAGCAAAGAGATAATACGTTCCTATACGCGAACCTAAACCAGGAATGTATACATCAGCACTGACATATTCTGAATCCCCGGCATCAATGTCTTCCACATATTCCTCACCCAGGTAGTAATCATCATTGCTCCGGTTTTTGTCAGGAGAAAGGTAAAATTTAACTTTACTACTACTAGAACGGCTTTCCCCAAGGTTAGTAATCTCAGTGTCTATTTCCGTATGATAACCGTTATTGGGCACTTCATCCTTAAAGCTGGTATTTTCACTATCCACCGCCAAATCAATCTTTGAACGGGTAAATACCACCGGCACTATTGCCAGGTTATCATCTTCATTAGTTTCATCCTCACCTTCTATACCATCTGCTTTAAAAATAATATACTTACTTCCTACTGCATAAGAAGCAGGAATAGTCATCGTAATAGTGGTTGTAGTCTGATCATCTACACTTAGTAAACGGGTAAACCCTCCATCATTCATTTCAAAATCGCTATTATCCAATGCTTCATCATCTGAGATAAAGTAGGTCATCAGAGTGGCATCAGTCATAGGTCCTTCTCCTATGTTATGTACTTCGGCCTCAAAAGTGAGTTGCTCGCCCGGCTGCACCGCATCCTGGCTAAGAGAAGCTGCTATGATCGTCAGGTTGGGCAGTTTACGGTTGTTAATGGTAATCGGGAAAGCTTTGAAGTTATTGTCTTCATTGGATTCCGTGATGGATCTGTTACCGTCTACTTGCAGAAGTAAATAGTATTTACCGGAAGAAATATCTTCAGGAATCGTAAAAGACCAGTTATTAATGCTTTCTTTATCTCCACTGTTTAATGCTGCGAAACTGTTATATGCATAATCCTGATATTGATAATATTGCATATTTTTTCTTTTCTCGTATTCATCAGGAGTGGCTAAATAGGCATATAAACGAGTGTTATTCATTATGTTTCCACTACCTATATTGAATATTTCAGCATTGATCAAAATATTTTCACCTCCGCTTACTTGGTCTTTGCTAATACTTGCTTTTCCTAGTGTTAGATCAGATAGCTCTGCTTTGGTAATTCTAATGGGGGTCTCTCCCACACTCAGATTATTTTCTTCGTCTTTTTCTGTCACATAGCCATAGTCATCTGCCTTTACCAGCAGATAATAGGTACCTGGATTCAATTCATTAGGTATGGAATAAGACCTGTTACTTATAAAGTCAGCACCACTTCCCAATGAGCCTGTGTAGTATGTTCCTAAGTCAATAGCCTGATCCAAGCTTCCGTTACTTGATAAATAAATGCGGGTATAAGAATAACCTGCTCCACCATCTCCTTCATTTTTGATGGTGTAATTATAGCTAAGCTGTTCACCCTGCTTCAGTATGGTACTGCTGGTAATATTTTGACTGCTGACTATCAAGTCTGCTTGAGGAGAAGGCGTATAGTTGACCTGAATAGGGACAGAAATGCTGTTATTGCTTTCATTCTGATCAGTTATATCATAAAACCTGATGCTAATACTGAAATCTTCTGCGTCTTCTTCTACATAAGGTATACTCAAGGTACGAGAACGAGAGGTTTTGCCAGGTGTAATGTAGGAGTAATTACCAGTCAAATAAATATTTCTGGAATATCCAGGGACTGTATAATTCAGATGATAAGAAACGCCTACTCCCTTAGAATCTGTATTTTCACTGCTAAAGTTGACATCAAAGTTTATGGTTACATTTTCATTAGCTTGTACTACCGGCTTATCCAGATATACATTGCTCAATGCCATGTCAAAAACTTCTTCTTCAGTTTCTTCCACTACAAGCACAATAGGATCAGAAATATTATCCCGCTCATTCGTTTCGTCTATCTGCGCATCATAGTCGGCTACCACAAATAAATAATAACGTCCGGGCGCTAAGCTCTGACTAACCTCCAGTTGATCAAATACCTCTTTAGTACCTACCTCCATCTGACCCAACCATTGCGTATTTAACTGGTTATCGCTATATCTAGAATACTCTGCATCGGTAGAGGTGTAGATTCCTACATTGCTACCATGTGCAGGCGCACCTCCGACATTCACTACATTAAAGGAGAGGTCAATGGACTCTCCCTGATTGATTCGTGTTTTATTTAAGGTTACGCCCGAAACGATGAGATTAGAATACTCCTGAGCCAGGGAGACAGGATTGATCCCCAGGCACATGAGTATGATTCCCAGCCAGCGTAGCCTTCTCCCACGAGAAAACGAAAATGATTGGCTATTCATGAATTTTTGGTTTTGAGTCTACACGAGAATTAGTAATCTTTATAACTATACAGATTAGTATTTGTATTTTGCTAATAATATTTCTGCTTTTTGCTAGTGTAAAAGCCTAAAAAAGGCCTCTATAGATGCCTATAGAAGCCTTATTAAAATCATCAGAAAAGCTTATTCTCTGATACCAGTTCCGTAATTGTAATTTACAACAGCAGACTCACCGGCAGCTACGCTCTGAGAAGGCATGCTTCCTGCACTCGCCTGAGTTGCTCCGTTAGAAGTAGTCTTATAACCGCTACCTTTAGCAACTACAGTAATTGACTGGATTTCACCATCCTGATCAATATCACTTTCAGTAATATAGGCAATCGCCCCGCTTCCTGCTCCGGTCGGAGAAGTGATCTCTAAATCAATACGCTGACCAGGAGTATATCCCTGACCACCATCAATCACTGTAATTGAAGTAAGTTCTCCTTCAGAATTAATAGTAGGCAGTATCTCAGCTGCTACTCTTTCCATAGGCATAACTTCTACAATCTCAAATGATACTATCTCCTGATTAGCTAAAAGTGCACTTGAAGCATTGGGTAATTGGGCATTGTTTACAAGAAACATTGTTCCATCTATCAACTCCATTCCATTGATATCATTAAGACTCATTACCTTGTATGCAGTTTCCAAGCTAAAATCTGAAGCATTTCCACTACCACTACTCATTGTCATATCATTGTAGTAAGTATATTTTACTTTAACCGAAGGAAGAAAAGTATAACCTGCACCTCCGTTAGCCAACTCTAACTCATAATCAGACATGAACTTCACCTTAAACTTAGCACCAGAACCATCTGTATCATCAGTAGTACCACCGTCAAAGTCATAAAGAACGCCTAATACAGGTTCGCTTGTAAATGTATCATCAGCATCTGATAAGGTGATATCTACACCCGTATAATCTGTAAAGCCATCAAAGTTAGTGATCTTACCATCAGCATTTACTTCAAATACTGCCAGTGTATTCTCAGCACCTTCAATAGTAAACCTTACTTCACCACCTACTCCTACATAACCAGCGCCACCATTGATTACTTCAACATCAAAGTTATCTCCCAGATCTAATCTTGTTTCAACCCGGCTAACTGTCAATTCAGCACCAGTTCCGGCAGCGGTAAAATCAGGAAGGCTAACCAATACACCGGGATCGTTAGGGATCACAGAAGATCCTCCACCGGGAATAAACATGGTAGAAACAGTATCAACACTGTTGTTATGTACTAATATTTGCTCAGCGCTGTAGTTAGCAAACTTAAGTGCAATAGGAAGACCTTCGTTGCCATTGCCAATACCAGCAGGAACAATTAGTTCGTAAGTACCATCTTCACCTACAGTAGTAGACACGGTAGCATTTTCATAAGTGATGCTAGTAATCACTCCTGCTCCATCATTTAAAAGGAAGTTGTTCTTGAAGTTGTTATCACTAAGGTCAATAGAAGCAGTTACTTTTGCTCCTACAGCCATTTCAGGGTCATCGTTTAGCAGGTTGGTTTCTGCATAAACTTTACCTGTAATTCTACCTGCTCCAGCCTCTACAGTAATAGGGAAAAGGGGTACAGTAGTAGAAGCATTGTGTACTGTTTTGTTATCAGCATAGCTGGGAGTAATATCAGCGGTAAAGAAAGCTGAAGTATAATTTTCAATTTTAGCAGTAACATTCACCTGACCAATACGCATATCGTCAAATACAACGATACCATTCTCGTCAGCAGTTTCTGAGATCGCTACGCCATTCTGGATGACAGTAACAGTAGCTCCTTCTACCATCGCCTTGCGGGCATTGGTTGTATTGGCATTAGCCGCATCCATTACACGAACTGAGTAGACAATAACCCCACCGATTCTTTCCAATGAATCCTGTAAGCGGGTATAAGCCATCAATTGTTCGTGGGTAAGGTTTTCTAAGGCAACAGCGTTTTCCTGCTGCTTATTAAGAAGTTCTTCTTGTCTCTGAAGTGCGTCTTCTTCGGTAAACTCATCTTCGCAAGAAGTTAGAATACCAAGACCGAAAATAGAGAGGCCTAGTAATCCTAAAAGAGATTTTTTCATGATTTGAGATGTTAGAAATTTAGTTATGAATTTGGTAATAATTAAAAGCTCATGCCCAAAGTGATCATGTAGGAATTGGTACGAACATCCGTAACATCACCTATCAGGTTTGTGATATCCATACCATTATTGATTGCATTAACACCATAACGATATCTGAAATCAACCGACAACTCATTGGCACCCATAGGAATCTCAATACCAGCTCCGGCATATGCACCGTACTGAAGAGACCTAAAATCCGATCTTACATCTTCTTTTCCGCTGCCAGTGGCAAACTGATCACCATACTGAAAAGAGATATCCTGAGATTCTATACTTGTTATGTTATATCCTAAGGCAGGGCCCACTATCAACTGAGGTTTGATCGTGGTGCTGATTCCTGGTATGTTGAATTTAAGAAGTAAAGGCACTTCCAGATTATGTAGGTAGGTATTAGCAGTAGTAGCGATAGGGCTTTCGTCTACTGCTGAATTTCTCAGTTGGGTACGGGCTCCACCTTGCTGCATATACAGCACCTCCAGTGACACATCCAGCAAGCTTATCGGGCTGTAGGTTACAAAACCTCCTACTGTAACACCTGTAATACTTCCTGTGTGTTTATGCTGAGTCAGATCCTGGTGGTAAAACCCACTGGATGTTAATCCTGCCCTTACACCATACTTGATAGCCTGAGGACTTGAGTTATCCGTTTCACCACTTTCCTGTGCCATAGAAGAAGTAGTTATACTCCAGGCTACTATGGTGAAAAGAAGCCAGGCTAATCGCATGGGAATGTGAAGCATGCCTCCTAATAAGCGTGTTTTCATAAATGAGGTAAATCTTTAATCGTTGATGTAATTATTATTTAGGTAAATACTTCTCTGGATATGCTGCAATGTCTATTACATATTGGGGTTCTACAGCAAAGCACATTAGGTATGGTGGAGTATCTTTTTTAATGGAGGCAAAGCAAACGCTTTAAATAATAATAATATACTATAAGCTGTCCGCTTTATTACATAAGTAAGCTTAGCATTGGAAGAATATATGAGTCTGTATACTTATGCTTATAATGAGTTATTCACTATTGAAAATAGAGTTTCTTCAATTGAACTATTATTTTATCACACAGAAATACGGAAGAGAAAATGGTAAGGAAGTAACTGACTTATAAACCTTTATCAGAGAGAAAGTAAAAATAACTGATAAGACAAATTGCATTATTCACCAAACATTATTCGGTAGGAGGAACGAGGGCTTATTTTGGTTTATAAGGTGGTACATATTGGTAAATACCTTTAAAATGCTTTTAAAAAAGCTTTATGCTTAAAAAATTACACGACTCTTCAAATACCGTATGAATTACTTTCAATACTTCAGCAATGTATTCTGTCATGAAAAGCAATGTTAAGTCAAAAAAAAATACCTAAGGCAAGGTGATTTGCTTTAGGTATTTTATAGAGTGTGCTAGTTTTTTAAACTAAAACTTAGAACTCATTGCAAAAAGTATATCCTAAATATACTCGCTAACTAATCTCTTGCTTTAAAAACTTTCCGGTATACCCCTTTTTACATTTTGCCACTTCTTCCGGCGTGCCTTCACAAATAATCTCACCACCTTCTCTTCCACCTTCAGGACCCAGGTCTATGACATGATCCGCCACTTTGATCACATCCATATTATGCTCAATGATCAGCACAGTATTCCCTTTGTCTACCAGCTTATTGAGCACATCCAAAAGGTGTTGGATATCTTGAAAATGCAGGCCGGTAGTAGGTTCATCCAGAATATAAAGCGTCTTTCCGGTATCTTTCTTTGAGAGTTCGGTAGAAAGCTTCACCCGCTGCGCTTCTCCTCCGGATAGCGTAGTGGCATGCTGCCCCAGACTGATATAGCCCAAACCTACATCATCCAGTGTCTGTATCTTCCGCAGAATACGAGGCTGATTCTCAAAGAATTCTACTGCCTGTTCCACGGTCATATCCAGCACATCTGCTATAGATTTTCCTTTGAAACGAATTTCCAGCGTTTCACGATTGTATCGCTTGCCTTTGCAGGTAGGGCAGGGCACGTGTACATCAGGCAGAAAGTCCATTTCTATCAGCTGCATACCGGCTCCTTCGCAGGTTTCGCAGCGTCCACCTTTGACGTTGAAAGAAAAACGACCTGGCTTATAGCCCCGAATTTTAGCCTCCGGCAACTGTGAAAACAATGCGCGAATGTCTGAAAATACTCCGGTATAGGTAGCCGGATTGGAGCGAGGGGTACGCCCGATAGGGGACTGATCTACCTCAATTACTTTATCAATATTTTTAATACCTTTAAAATCCTTATAAGGATAGGGATCAGTGTGCGAACGATAAAAGTGCTGGCTCAGCAACGGAAACAGTGTATTATGAATAAGGGTAGACTTTCCACTTCCTGACACTCCGCTTACACAAATCATCTTGCCCAGTGGCAAAGTTAGCGTTACATTTTTCAGATTGTTACCGCTTGCCCCACTCAGCTTTAACTCTTTCCCACTTCCTTCCCTTCTCTTTTCAGGTACTTTAATCTGGCAAACATTGTTCAGATAATCAGCGGTAATGCCTCCGTTTTTGATAAAATCTTCAGGGCTACCCGAGGCAATCACTTTACCCCCATGACGACCCGCCCCCGGACCAATATCCAGAATGTAGTCTGAGTGAAGCATCATATCTTTGTCGTGCTCTACTACAATTACTGTATTACCCAGATCACGCAGATCCTGCAGAGCTTTGATCAGCTTTACATTGTCGCGCTGATGCAGACCAATGCTGGGTTCATCCAAAATGTAGAGTACGCCTACCAGTTGTGTACCAATCTGGGTAGCCAGACGAATTCGCTGCGCCTCTCCACCAGAAAGCGTTTTAAGCGGACGGTTAAGGCTCAGATAAGTAAGTCCCACATCCACCAGGAAGCCAATACGTTTTCGTATTTCTTTCAATACCTCAGTAGCAATGATACGCTGCCTGTCATTGAGCCGGTCTTCCAACCCAACGAACCACTGGCTTAGGTCATCTATATTTAACATGGCCAGCTCAGCGATATTTTTATCGGCAATCTTGAAGTGCAGAGATTCTTTTTTCAGTCTTGCACCTTCACATTCGGGGCAGGTGCGGCTGCTGACAAACTGCTTCACCCACTTCTGCGTTTTGTCCGTACCGGTTTCCTGTTGTTTTTCCAGATAACCTATTACTCCCTCAAATTTTACGTTATAGTTAGAACCGGGATATTTGATAGATTTTACAGCTACCGTTTCCTTGTCGCCATGCATTACCACTTTCATCACATCTTCAGGAATATCTTTGATAGGCGTGCTCAGCTTAACTTTGTGCTTCTTGAGTACTGCTTCCAGCTTCTTGAATATCCAGATATCACGGTACTCCCCCAGAGGTGCGATACCTCCCCGGCTAATGCTCAGGTTATTGTCAGGAATGATGGCCTCCATGGCAAATTCGTCAATCTGGCCTAGTCCATGACAGGAAGGACACATTCCGTAAGGTGAGTTGAAGGAAAAAGTATTGGGCGCAGGCTCATCATAAGAAAGGCCTGTCTCCGGGTCCATCAAAAATTTGGAGAAGTGGTGTACATTACCCTCCGTATCAGAGACCATCATGATGCCCTTACCATGATTGAGTGCCGTTTTGATGGATTCAGTAATCCGGTAGCGATCTTCGGTGGTTACCAGTATCCTATCTATCACTATCTCAATATCGTGGGTTTTGTAACGGTCTACCTGCATTTTAGGCACCAGGTCCGTTACTTCACCATTTACCCGTACTTTGGCGAAGCCCATCTTACGAATCTGCTGAAACAGCTCTCTATAATGTCCTTTACGGCCTTTGACTACCGGGGCCAGGATGATCAGCTTCTGCTGGTCAAAGCTTTCCAGTATATAGTCAATAATCTGGTCTTCCGATTGCTGCTTCATCTTCTTGCCTGTCAGGTAAGAATAAGCCTCTCCGGCACGGGCAAAGAGCAGACGCATGAAGTCATAAATCTCCGTAACCGTACCTACCGTGGAGCGAGGGTTCTTGGAAGTGGTCTTCTGTTCAATAGAAATTACCGGACTCAGCCCATTGATCTTGTCCACGTCAGGTCTTTCCAGGTTCCCTATGAAAGAACGGGCATAAGCCGAGAAGCTTTCCATGTAGCGGCGCTGCCCTTCAG
This sequence comes from Catalinimonas locisalis, assembly GCF_038039535.1. Taxonomy (NCBI): domain Bacteria; kingdom Pseudomonadati; phylum Bacteroidota; class Cytophagia; order Cytophagales; family Catalimonadaceae; genus Catalinimonas; species Catalinimonas locisalis. The sequence continues at coordinate 47,683 of NZ_JBBPHP010000041.1, forward strand.
CATAAATGGTATCAAAGGCAAGAGAAGACTTTCCGCTACCACTGATGCCTGTTACTACGATCAGCTTATTGCGGGGGAGCCATACATCTATATTCTTAAGGTTATGTTCTCTGGCACCAAAAATTTCTATAGCCTCCTGATCATAAGAAGTAGAAAGCCCATGCTCAGAAGTGGGTGATTGTACAGTTTGTGCTTCTGTTTGCTCCATACAAAGATTACATTACAATTTCGGTCTATACCCTAACTAAAGGAAGGTACAAAAGGTGCTAAGTTATTATTTTTTATTATGCGTATTGTACATACTTCTATTTCAGGCAACGTTTATCTTTTATCACGCTAGCCTGATAAAGACGCAGTACTACTCATGCCAACTTCTACTTAGAAAGCTAAAAATCAGCATATTCAATCAGCTTAACCGAAAAATAACGAATTCTTTCCGCTCAGGAGATTCCTGCCATGAGCTTTGCCATAAGGGAATACTTATATTCAAATATGGTCCCCTGGCAATTTTTGGGAGTTGCTTTTCTAATTGAGAATTTACGCAAAAAATTAAGCTTTTGTTTAGTTGTGATTGAGGTTTGTTATTAAAACTAACTTATTCCTGCCTGATAAGTAACAGAAAAGAAAAAGCCATTCATGCTTAGCATCAACGGCTTCTTACAGAAGGTTTTTTCCTTAGAAACGCTTAGTCGGCCAGCTTTTGCACTATGTATTGCTCCACCGGATCTTTGGAGATCAGAATTTCATAGGTATTCTTCTTCACTGTCAGCTCATCATCGCGCAACCAGGGGTTATAACGCTTGAGCGTTTTATAGGTAATTCCGTGCTCATGCGCAAAGTCTACCAGATCAGGGATAGTTTCTTCTACTTTTATCGTATCAAACTCCGGCTGATTGTAACGTGCTGACTCAGGGATGTTAAAGCCATATAAACCCGGATTTTCCAGGATAGCTTTGGCTGCCAGTACTCTGAACATATAACGAGCGGTCTCATCATTAAGCAATACATCAAAATAAGAATCTACATTTTGCTCTTCAAGTCGGCGTTCCAATCCCCGCATACCTACATTGTAAGAAGCAGCTACGCTGGTCCAGCTGCCAAACTTATCGTAAGCATCCTGAAGATATTTGCAGGCTGCTTCAGTAGACTTCATCGGGTCACGCCTCTCATCCACCTCTCCGTTCACTTCCAGACCATACTGCTCAGCAGTACCTTCCAAAAGCTGCCAAAAGCCTACCGCATTGCGGTGCGACATGGCGCTTTCTTCAAAATTACTTTCAATCGCTACGATATACTTGAAGTCGTCAGGGATATTGTTCTTTTTCAATACTTCTGAAATCTGCGCCATCCAGCGATGGGAGCGTTTGATCATCAGAATGGTATTGGAATGCCAGTTGGCATTTACGTGAATTTCACGATCAAAACGCTCACGCAGGTCCGGCTCTTGCAGCGGAATCTTCTCACCGGCAAATGTCACTTCATCGGGCGTGGGCACAATAAATGCCTGGTAATTAGGAAGCTTATTGGTCCCTGCCATTTCCCTTCCATCAGCAGTCGTCTGCTCTCCGCTCAGAGAGGCTTCCTTTACTCCTGAGCTTTGGTTTTCATCCATAAACTCTCTCCATCCCAGGTAAAAAACCAGGAGTAAAATGATGACAAACTGAATTCTGACCTGCGTTCTTAATGTATTCAAAGTGATGTTAGAAGTTTGGTGATAAAGTATATTTTGAATAAAAATTATCGATCACCTCTACTGCTTCTTCAGGGGTATCCACCAGATTGATCAAATCCATATCAACACTGCTGATGTTCTGCTCTTGCTTGAGAACGATATCTTCTATCCATTGCAGAAGTCCCTTCCAGTAGTCTGTGCCGACCAGTACAATCGGGAATCTACCGATTTTTTTAGTTTGTATCAGCGTTAACGCTTCAAAAAACTCGTCTAATGTGCCAAATCCTCCGGGCATGACAATGAATCCCTGAGAATATTTGACAAACATCACCTTCCTAACAAAAAAATAATCAAAAGTGATCAGTTTATCCGGATCAATGTAAATATTACTGGATTGTTCAAAGGGCAATATGATATTTACCCCTACGGATTTACCCCCTTCTCTTTTCGCTCCCTTGTTCCCGGCTTCCATGATTCCCGGCCCTCCTCCGGTGATCACACCGTAGCCATGCCTTACCAGCTTGGCCGCGATTTCTTCTGCTGTCTTATAATAAGGATGGTCATTCTGGGTACGGGCGGAGCCAAAAATAGTAACGCAGGGGCCTATTTTGGAAAGTTTTTCAAAACCCTCCACGAATTCTGACATAAACTTAAATACTGCCCATGAATCGTTGATCTTGATTTCGTTCCAGTCACGTTCTCTAAAGGCTTTTTTTATTCTTTCTCCGGGGGTAGGAATATGCTCAGGTAATTGTTTGGTTGATCCGTTGGCAGGCGTTTCATTGTGGCTATCAGTCTCACTTTTCATATTATTCTTCTTCAATTTTGTTTACTTGTATTATACCGCAGAACAGTCTGGTGGAAGAAATATTATTCCCTCGCATGACCATAATATCAGCATTTTTATTGAGTGCATTATATTTAACGGAAATGTTACTGTTAACATTCCCGGACTATGGCTATCTCATCAATTACTTCAGAAGGTCGGTCAGCGCAGCTTCTACTCTTTTGTACCTGAAGTCAAATCCGGTACTTTCTATTTTTTGGTTAGAGAGCTTATTACCTCCTAACACAATTGATGCCATTTCGCCAAAAGCAAGCCTGAGGGCAAAGGCAGGCACATTAGGGAGGATGAGGGGTCTATGTAATATTTTGGCGGCGGTTTGGGTAAGTTCCTTATTGGTGACTGGGCGGGGGGCTACTGCATTGTACACACCATGCACATCTTCCTTTTCCAGGGCATGTATATACATACGGCAGATATCGTCTATATGAATCCAGCTCATGTACTGCTCACCACTACCCAGCGGAGCACCTGCCCCCAACTTGATAGGCTGTACAATTTTGGGCAATGCGCCTCCCTTCATACTGAGTACCACTCCTGTCCTGAGCTTTATGGTACGGATGTTCAGGCGGGAGATTTCATCTACTGAAGCTTCCCACTGTTTCACCACGTCTGCGATAAACTCATCGCTCTTGGGACTGCTTTCGTAGATTTCTGTACTTCCGGTATCAGAGCCGTAAATGGAAATTCCTGAGGCGGATAAAAAAGCTTTTACTTTATGTTGTCCCAGCTGTGCCAGACCGTCGTGCAGGAGGCGGGTAGTTTCCGTGCGACTTTTAATGATGATTTGCTTACGGCTCTCCGTCCAGCGGCTATCAGCAATCCCTGCCCCTGCCAGGTGGATGATATAATCGGCCTGCTTGAGCGCTTCGGGTTCTATTTCTTTCTTCTGGATATCCCACACATAGGTTTTTACTGCTTCTTTGCCTGTGCGGGACCGACTCAGGTGACTTACCTCATAGCCTTTTTCCTGCAGCATAGGCGTAAGTCTACTGCCAATCATACCTGTACCTCCGGTGATGAGTACGTTTTTGCTCATATTGAATCATTTAATGTGCGCTTATTAAAAACGGCTCTCTCATTATTATGTTTATGCACAATCAAACACAAAAAAAGCGGCGCTATAGCCGCTTTATGCCTTATATTTAGACACTCCTATTGTAGTTGATACTGTTATTTGTTGTACTTGGTTAACTTGAAGGTAGCTAAACATCCCTGTTGTAGCTGTTCCCTCTGACGGTCTGTTAATTACCTAATGGGTTTGTTCAGAATAAGTCCATCATTACCTACTGCAAATAGCCCATGCTTAGGACTATTCCAAATACTATTAATTCCTGTAACTGTAGAAAATTCCTGGACTAATTCTATGCCATTATAGTGGTGTATTGCCCCATAGTTTGGATATTCAGAACTTACTAAATAAACATCTCTACTGCCTAATACCGTTAAATCATCAAAATAACCTTTTGTATCCTCTGCTATTTCTTCCCAATGCTCTCCATCAAACCGTAAGAACCTATTACTTCCCACAGCATAGATTTCATTATCTGAAACTCCCTCTATAGCAGTTAAGAAACTACTAGAAAATTCACCTGGAGAAAGCATGTTAATCCACTTTTCTCCATCAAAATGAAGAATAAAATCTTCTTCCCCACTATAGTCTACGGCATATAAATTATCAGATGAGGCACCCCAGATATCCATGATGTGAATAAGATAAGGAGCATTTAAATTCTTGAGTTCAGAGTCTTCAATTGTATATACCCCTCCTGATGAAGTCAGATAGATTTCCCCCTGAATGTTCTTTACATTTGTAATGAAATGAAAATCAAATTGAGTTAATAATACCCACTCTTGATTACTATAGACCAGTATTTCATCATTATGATTTTGATTTTCATCATAAAGATTCGCAATCGCGTAGGTCGTTTGGTCATTACTGGCTCCACCTATTACTAAAGATCTGCTCTTCCAGTTTACATTTTCTTTAATAAGCTCGTGTCCATCAAAGCTCATAATAGCCCCTAAATGTTCGTTAGCTTCAACCCCTACACTTCCACCACCAAAAAATATCTTATCCTCGTTTTCCCAAATACTGATTAGTGGCAGCGTATTATAGTTGGGAATTAACTGCCAATAAACAGGATTGACAACCTCCTCCTCTGAGCATGATAGCAGACAGAGAGATGAAAGAACAATTAAAAGCGTTTTTTTCATAAGCTTAATCTATTTTGGTCTAAATAGTACATGACAGAATATAGTTATATGCATAATGAGATATATAGTGCTAAAAAAAGCGGCGCAATGGCCGCTTTAGAGTTAAATCTGTTCAATTAATTACTGTCCAACTTTATATCCTAGAGACAGGACGAAAGTTCTACCAGGTTGAAATACTTCATTGTTATAATTTGTGTCTTTATAATCAATAAAGCGGAAAGTAGTTGCGTTTAGAATATTCTCAACCCTGAAGCCTACGCTAAAATTATCTAAAAAGGACTTTTGAATATTGAGTCTTAGATCAGGAGTAGGGATTTCACCATCTCCTTGTACTTCATATACATCAGGAAGTCCTCCAAATCCATTATAGAACAAACGCTTACCATACATATTGGCATATAAGGTAGTCTCAAAGCCTATTTCAGGATTATAATAGGTTAGGTTAGTATTTACAATAAAAGGGGATTGTGCCTGAAAAGGACGTGTTGATTCCGGATTAGGATCACTCAGCCTTAAGAAAGAAAGCTCTTCTTCTGTAAGGTCCACTTTAGAGACAGTATAGGTAAAGTTCGCGCTGAATTTAAAGTTAGTCAGAGCCGGGGTTAAGTCTTCCAGGTTCTTTCTGAACTCAAGTTCCGCTCCATATAAGATACCTTGATCAACATTTACGTAGCGAATCTGACCACCCGACGCTGCAGGTATCAATCTCCTTTGGATAGGATTTGTAAAGTCTTTATAGAATGCACTTATAGCGAACATTTCACCAGCACCGGGGAACAACTCGTAACGCAAGTCAGCATTCCAAACCAATGTTCTTTCCAAATCTGGATTACCACTATTGATAAAACCACCAATGAAGTCAAAAGAAACAAAAGGAGCTAATTCACGCATATTTGGACGCGCCAATGTACGGCTTCCAGATAATCTTAGGTTTGACTTATCTGTTAATGCGTAGATAAGGTTCAATGAAGGTAAAAGGTCTAGTTCATCTATTTCTCCAACGGGATCAGTAGGATTTCCTGACTCTACTTCAAAATCTGTTTTTTCCAATCTCACTCCTCCTACAGCTTTAAGCTTTTCGTTCAGTTGTAGCATTGTCATTACATACCCGGCAAGCACTTGTTCATATCCGGTATATGCATTAGAAGCAAGGGTCTGGTTAGAAAAATAACCTCCTAAGTTATAGCTTCCATTCTCATTTTGACTCAGCACACCTGAATTTCCAGGGCTAAAGTAAGTATCATAGTCTCCTTCTGCTTCTCTAAAGGTCACAAAATCTTCGCTATCGCCTGGCTCCTGATGTTGATAGCGCTGTTCATCAAATGTTCTCTCTTTTCTATTTCCAAGAAACCCAAACTTTATTTTGTTGTCACTTTCTTCTCCCAGAGGGATTTCAATATCTATTTTTCCACTAAACTGATCGTCATTAAGCGCTCTGAAAAAATGAAAAGGGCGATCGTATTCTGCCTGTCGGATTTCATATAGACCACTATTAGTGATATTGTTCGCCATAATCCGGGTATCAGGCTCATCTTGAGCAGAAGCTACGTACCCTAGCACCCAATCAATCTTAGTATTTTTCTGTGTGCCAAGTGCATGTTTTCCACTCAATTGAACATTGCTTAACTCCCTCTGTACGTAGCTGATATTTCTACCCTGGTAGGTATGACCAATAGATATTGCACCAGGCCATATGCCTTCAAGGTAGGCAGCAGTTGTTTCAGCATCGTTATTGTAAGTGTAATTCAAAGAGATTTCGTTGCTGTTACTTAACTGGTAAGCCAGACTGGCAAACGCTCCTATGCTCACAGCTTCCATACTTTGCTGCCCTTCAGTATCTAAAAAGGGAAAAAGCAAATCAGTTGATGTGTTACCAGGCAGTTCCCATATATTCAGCTCTCTGTTTGAATAATTGGTGAAATTTCTATTGTAGTTACCTCCCAATGTGAAACCAAAGTTTCTACCAAAAAGAGATTTACGATCACCGAGAGATAATTGATAGCTAGTATTTAAACCCGGCGTTTTGGTTGCAGGAATAAAAGAACGATCAGAAAGTGCATCAGCACTACCTTGTAGTACACGACGGTCATCATCAAATTCTTCTCCGGCATTATCAGCCCTAGAACCCAAACTGTTTGAACGAAGTGCTTCTCTGTTTGCCTCATTTTCCAAAAACTCAGGTAAGGCACGTGAGCCATCGTCAAAACCTAACCAGTCCGTTTTCCCATTAACAGGGTCAGTTAAAAAGTTTTCATTAAAAGTAGCTTCGGTATTATAACCAAGCGATACATTTGCTGTCAGAAAGAATTCATCCGGGATAGACCTGGTACTGATATTTACATTACCACCAGTGAAATTACCGGGTTGGTCAGGAGTAAATGTTTTAGTAGTAACAATATTTTCAATGATTGACGTGGGTATCAGGTCCAGGCTAACACTGTTACGATAAGGGTTCGTGCTGGGCAGCGTTACGCCATTAAGTTGTGAAAGAGAATAACGGTCTCCTAATCCACGCATTACTACATATTTACCGCCTTCCACAGAAGCTCCGGTCACACCTTTTACTGACTCGGCTGAGTTGCTCGCGCCTATCCTTCTAATTTCTCCGATTGAAATTCCATCCTGAACAGCGAAAGACTTTTGTTGTAGTTTAAGCAAGGCTACTTCATTATTATTGATCTGTTCTGCCTGTACTACCACTTCTTGCAACTGTACATCTGAAGATTCTAAGGCAATATCTATCCTTGTAGCTTTACCCTCTTCAACAACAACTCCCTCAACAGTTTTTGAAGCGTAAGAGACATAACTATAAACCAAAGTATAAGTACCTGGTGCTAAAGGGAGTTGATAATAACCAGAAATATCGGTTATAGTACCTGTTGAGGTGCCTTGTACTTGTACAGTGGCTCCTATTAATTCTTCAGCTGTTTCTGAATCAATGATGGTACCGCTTACAGTACCGGTTTGAGCATATAATACTCCACTTCCTAAGAATAAGCTTAAGAAGAAAATAATACTAGAGATTTGATTAAAATGACATTTCATTCTTTTGGACGATTAAATAAATATCATAGAATTTGAAAAAGGCGGACATTGGAACCAATGTCCGCCAAGCTTATAACTATTCTTATTATTCTTAATTAATAACCACCGGTAGGATAAACAATGCCTGTGCTCTCTTCTGCATCCAGATCAAGATAAGAAGGATTCACATTCCACACATTGTTAAGCAGTTGAAGCTCTCTGTTGATCAGATGGTTATAGCTGTCAACATCATCACCTGGTTTATCTTCAACTTCGATACCTTTGCCATTGAAATCAGTGATGATAGAGTTGGCTAAAATTCCAGCAGTATTATCACGCATCAAGATAGCGGGAGCCGTTACGTCTCTTCCGGTAGAGCTTTGACCTCTTCCCACTAATGTCAGGTTATAGAGGGTAGGATTTGCATAAGGAGTAACATTATCCTGAGGGCCTGTTCCATCCCATTCTCCCCCGTGGTCTGCATCAGTCTGAATATCAGATTGGATACTAAACCAGAACTGTCCTTTACCTATCCAGCCTTCATCATAGTCAAAGTTATCATCATCAACAAAGGCAGCAATTGCATATTTGATATTTACTGTACCTCCGAAGATCTCTATGCCATCGTCACCACTAGAGAAGATATCTATATACTCTAAAGTTGTTCCTGCACCTACTCCACCTAATGATAATCCTTGAATTTCACTACCAGGATTGATACCTACACCAGAGTAACGAATTGATACATAAGTCATGATACCAGAATCATCATCTGCATCCGACCCACCATACTGACCTCTAGGCTCATTAGGGTCAATACCTTCAATTGAGTTAGTACCGGCAGTACCAAATCCTATTGGTGCAGTTCCCAGAACTATTACACCTCCCCAGTCACCAGCTTCATCAGGTAATTTTGCACCATCATCAGTTTCTGATGTGAAAATAATAGGCTCTTCAACCGTACCCTGAGCGTCTATCATACCACCAGTAGTAATCACAAGAGCAGAGGTATTGTCACCAGTAGTGGGCTCAGTTTCAGCAATTATCACTGTTCCTGGCTCAATTAGAAGTGTTCCACCTTCTACATAAGTTAATCCATCAAGAACCCAAACTATATCGCTTGTCAAAGTAAAGTCTTCAGTAATTGAATTCGGGATAGTCTCCAAAGTTGCTGTTGCCGGATCATATGGAGCCTCAGGAGTAGCAGGCGAGCCAGTAAGGTATCCTAATTTCCACAGTGTAGACCAGTCATTCATCCAATTGTCACCTGCAGGATCAAATGCTCCTTTATAATTAGCTTCAGTAAAGAAATCATCTTCAGGTAAAGCCGCTACATTCGCAGTGATAACATCTGCGCTGGGTACTGGATTTAATGCTTGGTTGGGAGTACGAGAAATTGCACCCAGTGTAGGATCAGCAACTACGTTACCATTAAACTGCAAATGACCACTTACCCAAGGGGCAAGATCATTTTCAGGAATCTCAGCACCTATTACTACAGCGTCTACAATATGTACTACACCATTAGATGCGGTAACATCAGCAGTAGATACCTCGGCGTTGTTAACAAAAACTCCATCATCGTTTGAAGTGAATAATAAGCTGTTTTCACTCAGAGCCGCAGTAATCTGACCATTCTCTATCGCTGAAGAAGCTACAACAGAACCTAATAAGTGGTCTTGGAGTACTGCTACAAGGGCATCATCTGGTACATCATCTAAAGAAGCAAATCCATTTGCGGCCAAAAACGCTTCAAATGCGTCATTGGTAGGCGCGAAGACTGTAAGTGTAGCATCAGGATCGGATGCAGCATCTAGTAAGTCAGAAGCAGCGTCTCTGCTAAGGGCCGCTACAAGTGTTGAAAGCTCATCAGTAGCACTCGCTATATCAGCTATTGTTTGGTCGCCTGGCTCTGTCACTTCAAAGCTTGCTGCATTGGAAGTTTCGCCTCCGGCAGTGACTGTAACGTCAACTGCTCCCAGACCTAAGCTTGCTGGTACTTCAACAGTAATAGAAGTTGCACTTACATTACTGGTAGTAGCAGTAGTAGTTCCAAAACTTACTGAAGGAGAAGTACCAAAGTTGGTTCCTGCAATGGTTACTGGTGTTCCTACAGGACCGCTGCTAGGAGTGAGGCTGCTGATAGATGGTGTTGTATCCGGGTCCGGATCATCCTCATCATCGCAGGCCGTAAAAAAGGCGGCCATCAGGCCAAGGGTTAATAATAGGGTAAGCGATAGTTTCTTCATAATTGAATTTTGTAGTGTTCTTGCTAAAAATTACACCTGCAAAATTCATATTCTAGTATTAACCTATCACGACCGAAATGTTAACAAATCATTAACGATTGATAATTCGTGTTAATTTATTGTTAACGTGTAAAATAAAAAACTCCTGATTTACAGGAGTTTACTAATACTAACAATATGTTGACTAATATTCAACTAGCGATTGATGGGTACTTTCTGAAGAATTTTCTTGATGATATCTGACGTACTGACACCATCCGCTTCTGCTTCATAATTGAGCAGAATACGGTGGTTGAATACATCATGCGCTACTTCTTTGATATCCTCCGGCAATACATAGTCACGCTGATCAAAGAAAGCAATGGCTTTGGCCGCAATATTAAGATTGATACTGGCCCGGGGAGAGGCTCCAAACTGAATATAACTGGCAATATCCTGCATATTGTACTGGTCCGGATAGCGTGTGGCAAATACCAGCTCAATAATGTATTTCTCCAACGAATCCGAAATGCTTACTGCATTGATCTCATCACGAATGGCGAATACATCTTCTTTGGTAAGTACAGATTGTAAATCTCCACTGAAGGACATATTAGACATGCGGCGCATTACTTCCAGTTCGTTTTCTTTGGAAGGATAGTCCACATGCACCTTCATCATAAAACGGTCTACCTGAGCCTCGGGCAGGGGATAAGTTCCTTCCTGTTCTACCGGGTTCTGCGTAGCCAGCACCAGAAAGGGACGATCCAGCGGGTAGGTAGTTTCCCCGATAGTTACCTGCTTCTCCTGCATGGCTTCCAGCAAAGCTGACTGTACCTTGGCAGGGGAGCGGTTGACCTCATCGGCCAGAATCAGGTTGGCAAATATAGGCCCTTTCTTTACTTCAAAATTAGCTTTCTGCTGATTATAGATCATGGTTCCGATCAGGTCAGCGGGCAAGAGATCGGGAGTAAACTGTATACGTTGAAAATTGAGATGTAACACCTTGGCCAAGGTATTTACTGTAAGGGTCTTGGCAAGACCGGGGACACCTTCCAACAAGATATGCCCCTGCGTAAATAAGCCAATGAGTAGGCGGTTTACCATATACTCCTGTCCTACTACTACTTTTTTTACTTCAGTAAAAACCTGTTGTATTTTGCTCTGATATTCTTGCTTAAGTGCTTCGTCAGTTGCTTTATCCATTGCTAAAAAGGTAGTTTATCTATATATCTATAACTCAATATTAGGACGCAGATGTAATTTTTCTGCTCCTCCGGGTAGCAAATTGCTCCAAAAAGACGACAATGCCTATGCCAAGCAGCATAAAGAGTAGCGCCTGCCACAGCAGAGGGTCCATTGATGTGGCTTCAAGATACGCTCCGGGCAGTACATTTTCAGTAATAAAAGGCACTTCCTCTCCTTTGCTGTTGATCCTGGTCTGTACCACTTCCTTCCAGGGCCAGATTTTGTTCAGAGAGCCTATCATAAATCCTGCAAGCAGTGCTACCGCCACATCATGAAACTTATGCAGTAACCATGAAATTACACGAGCAAAGCTCAGAAGTCCTACTACACAGCCAATTCCAAAGACGGCAATTATTCCCAGTTCTCTTTCATTAACAGCTTCCAGTATATAGGCATACTTACCCAGGATAAGCAAGATAAAGCTCCCTGAGATCCCTGGCAAAATCATTGCACAGATGGCTACTGCACCTGATAAAAAGATAAACCAACTGGCAGTAGGCGTTTCTGCCGGTGTAGCCAACGTAATGACAAAAGCAATCACTATACCCAAGAGACCTGCTATAATAGCACCGACGCTCCAATTTTTAATTTCTCTGGAAACCGATACCGCAGCAATGATCACCAGCCCAAAGAAAAAAGACCACAGCTGAATGGGGTAATTTTCCAGAAAAATATGAATCAGCTTGGCCAAAGTAATAATACTTAATGCGATACCGCTCAGCAGCGTTAGCAGAAAACTTCCGTTGACATGCTCCCACAAGGCTTTGATTTTGAACTTTAGCAAAAGCTGTACAGCCTCCAGATCAAAGGACTTGATAGTGTCGAGCAGGGTACCGTAAATACCTGTTATAAATGCGATAGTACCTCCCGATACACCGGGCACCACATCGGCCCCTCCCATAGCTACACCTTTTAAAAAAAGCTGTATGTAATTTCTGAGTCTCTGCATGATTTAATAGGGCATGAAGTGGTCAATTGAGTCTGAGTAGATAAGGATATGCTCAATAGACTGCTATTATTTCTGTTCCAGAAAATGATTAAAAGTGTCACCTCTTAGCCCTAAACGTATTGTTTCTAGAGGGATAACTTCGTTAGGTGCAATATTACCTACATTTACATTAGCTCCGAGTAATTTGATAAACCAGACCTGCTGCTCTTTTTGTGGAGCTTCCCAGATAATTTTTTCAAAAGGGATTTTGGTCAGTATCTCTTCCACCAAGCCTGACCTCACTTCTCCACTGGAACGAAACAAGCCCACATTACCACCTTCACGTGCTTCGCCGATCACCTTCCAGGCTCCGGCATCCAGTTCTGCCTGCATCAGCTCTATCCATTTGTAGGGAGGCATAATCTTGGCAGCATCTTTAGACCCCACTTCCGATAATACGGTTACCTGCTCGGCCAGCTTACGGATATATTCGCACTTCTGGCCATGCTCCATATCAACAGAGCCATCTGATACTTCAGCAAATGATACTCCGTATTTATCCAGTATTTTGCGGTAATCGTCAAACTGATTTCTTACGGCAAATGCTTCAAACAGTGTGCCTCCGAAATAGACGGGAATATTTGCGTCGTGATAAATCTTGATTTTTTCCTGCAAATTGGGCGTGACAAAAGATGTGCCCCATCCAAGCTTAACTATATCCACATAATCACCGGCTACACTAATAAAGTCTTCTATTTCTCGTAAACTCAAGCCTTTATCCATTGCCATGGTATAGCCATAAACTCTGGGCTTCAGTGTCCGCTCAGGGACCTGACGTAGCGTATAATTCATCAAAAAGATTTATTTTCTGTACTGATCTATGATTTTAAACAATGCTTTTTGAGTTTCTAACCTTGGAAAGAACTCATACAGAATTTCATGTCTGTCAAAATCCAAAGTTAAAGCATTTTCCAGAAAATTAAACGCTTCGCGGAATTTACCGGCACAAATTAGGTAAGCAGTAGCATAATAATAGAGATCTACCTCTTCCGGGAGCTCATCTATACCATCTATTACCAGTTCCAGCGCTTTCTCATAGTCTCCCTGTTCGTAATATACATTAGACCACTCCAGCCATACCTCTACATTTTCAGGGTCAATCAGGCTGGCTTCCTGATAGGCATCCATACAAGATACCATATTTCCCACCTGATACTCAGCTTCAGCTAACTTTAGCCAGTACTGAGCATTGTCACCATTGATTTTTATGGCTTTATTAAAGAAGTGTACCGCTTCCATCCATTTTTGCTGCTTGCTAAGCGATGAGCCAATACCAAACCAGGCTTCATCGTACAGATAATCCAGCTTCGCAGACTTATGGTAGTACTTAATTGCTTTTTCGTACTGGTTAAGCTTTTCGTAAGCTCCACCCAGATAGCAGTAGGTTTCAGGGCTGGCACCTTCTATTTTGTAGGTTTGCAGGTAAGCATCCACTGCTTTCTGATACTGCTTAAGATTCATATGCGCATTACCCAAATTAAAGTACGCAGATGAAAACTGATCATCAATGGCTACCGCATACTCATATGCCTGCACTGCCTTCTCATATTCTCCCAACTTATTGTATACAATGCCCATATTATACCAGGCATGCTGAGAGTAGGGATCTTGATTGATAAAGCGCTCATAATAGCCTAAGCTATCCTCCAGTTCACCAGTCATATCCAAACAGAAAGCCAGTTCATACATAGCATCTTCATGATGGATATTTTGTTCAATGGCTTGCTTATAACAGTCTATCGCCTTACCATATTCTGCGGCATTTTGATAGACAAGTCCCATATTATAGTAGATTTCGTCTTTTTCAGCACTGAAGCTAAGTAAATGTTCAAATTCATGGATAGCCTCCTGATGCCGCCCTGAATAAGTGAGGATATTTCCTTTAAGCATCAGTATTTCAGTATCATTAGGCTGAAGGTTTGAGGCCTTGTCTATTGCTTCAAGGGCTTCTTCATATTCTTCCAGGTTGGTAAGAATCTGAGCCTTATTCATCAGTAGCTCAGCAGAGTAGGGATATTGTTCAGTCCCCATATAACAAACTTCCAAAGCTTTGGAGTTGTCATCTATCTGTAGGTAGTGTTCAATAAGGTCAATATAAACATTTAAGTCAAAAAACTGCGCGGCATTGTTCTGCTGTTGCTCTTCAAACCACGCTGCCAACTGATCACCATCCTCTCTTCTTTTATAGTTTTCTCCCATACATCTTGACATTCATGTTGTTATCGAAAAATAATCATCTGCAAAGAGTGCCATTTACAGATGATCTGCTTTAAATATATATAATACTTCAACCATAGCCAACTGTTCTTTAGTTCTTTAAATACACTATCTCAGTCTATAGTATCAGGTTTTAATTGCTGGCAACACCAGCGCACTGTACTTTCAAAATCAGCAAATTCTATATCTATTGCCTGCTTAATTTTGGTATTATCATACGTATGTTGATTCTTGGAAACTTGCTCTAACTCATCGGTTACCAAAGGCGAGCCACTGGTCAGTATAGTTCTCACTTTATCCATCATGATAGCCAGCTTAATCATAAGTCCCTTCACTCTAATATTAGGTGGACGCTTACCAAATTCTCTGGCAATTGTTTCAAAAAGTTCTTTGTAGGTCATACTTCCTGCGTTTACAATAAAGCGTTCCCCTCTTATCTTTGAACCTAAAAGGCGTACAGCTACTTCTGCTACGTCACGGACGTCTACATAGTTTACTTTTCCTTCAGTATAAAAGCGATTTTCTTCCCAAATATATTTGAATACCTGTGTGCTGCTTTTCTCCCAATCACCTGGTCCCAATACCAAAGAGGGGTTAATAATTACGGTATTTAACCCTTCTGCCCAGCCTCTCCAGACTTCCAGTTCTGACTGATGTTTGCTGCGGGCATAGGCTGTATTTTTTTCACCCTCCATCCATTGGGTTTCTTCTGTACTGATGTTGGAAAGCTTGTCTTTACCTACCGATGCCACCGAGCTCACGTGTAAGAAACATTTTACCCCCATTTGAAGAGATGTATTGACCAGGTTAGCAGTACTTTCTACATTCACTCTCCGCATTAAATCTTCATGCTTACTAGCGAAAGAAACTACCGCTGCACAATGAATCACATGCTCCACTTCCTGCAAATATTCTTTAATTTCGCCCACCTGAAGTAAGTCTCCAGTGACCCAGGTAATATGATGTTGAATATCTTCCAACAGTTTCAGGTCAGAATGCTCTCTTTTCAAAGCTTTAATTTTGTACCCTTCTGCCAGAAGCTTTCTGCAAATAAAACTTCCTATAAGGCCATTGGCACCCGTGACTAATACCATATTAAAATATTTCCTTTTCTTATGAGTCCAACAAATATACAGTTTCACCGCTTAATTACCTGAGTGGTAGTTTGTTCGGGTTTTATACAATTTTTACAAGAAGCTGCTGTATCGTATATTTCTCTTTATTTTAGAGCGTGAGTACTTCAATTTCTTTTTAGCACATGGCAAATAAGGACACCGATCAGGTAGCTGATACTACCTCAGAGGATAAAAACAAAAAAATAAAGCTTAACAAAAAAAGTTTTCAAAGCCTTTTGGGCATCTACAGGTTTATCATACCTTACAAATGGCAGTTCATCATTGGTATCGTCAGCCTGGTTTTCTCCAGCCTGACTTTACTGACCTTTCCGCTTGCCTCCGGAGAACTCATAGATGTTGCCTCCGGTAACGCCTCCTGGATTGGCGAGAGCATAGATACAATTGCGCTTATTTTACTAGGCATTTTCTTGGTGCAAAGTATATTTTCTTTTATCAGGGTATACTTTTTCGCCCAGGTGAACGAAAAATCAATGGCAGATATAAGGTTATCTTTATATAGTAAATTGATGTCATTGCCCATGACTTTCTATGATCAGCACCGTACCGGAGAAATTATTAGCCGAATTACTTCTGATGTATCTCTCCTCCAAAATACTTTTTCCACCACCTTGGCTGAGTTCTTAAGACAATTTGCTACCCTTTTTATCGGTATCATTGTCATTTCATTTATGGCGCCTCAGCTTACCGCTTTTATGTTGGCAACCTTTCCTATTCTGGTCATCTTATCAATCTTATTTGGTAGAAAGATTCGTAAGCTATCAAAAAATACTCAGGATCAATTAGCGGATACCAACATCATTGTTGAGGAAACATTACAAGCTATTCAGGCAGTAAAATCTTTTACCAGTGAGCTCTTTGAGATCAAAAAATATAATAGTGCACTCACATCAGTTGTAGATATTGCCCTAAAAGCAGCTGTTTTTAGAGGCTTATTTATCTCATTCGTCATCTTTGTTTTATTCGGAGGCATCGTAGCTGTTATCTGGTATGGCGCCTCTTTGGTAGAAGAAGGGAATATTACAATCGGAGAATTAATTTCTTTCATACTCTATACAACATTAATAGGAGGCTCTATTGCCGGTTTGGGAGATTTGTATGGCCAAATTCAAAAAGCTGTGGGAGCTTCCGAGCGAGTACTTGACATTCTAAACCAACAAGAAGAATTAGATCCTACTCAATATTATAAGGCTAAATCAGGCCCAATTATCCAGGGTGCTATTTCCTTCCAGAATGTGGCCTTTTCCTATCCTACCAGAAGTGATATTCAGGTACTTAATAATATTAGTTTTAAAATTAATAAAGGAGAAAAAATAGCGCTAGTAGGACATAGTGGGGCAGGGAAATCTACTATCACCCAGTTATTATTACGATATTATGATGTTGATCAGGGTAAAATAATGGTTGATGAGCAGGATATTAAAAATTATGATCTTCTAGAATACCGAAAGCATATTGGCATTGTACCACAGGAAGTAATTCTATTTGGAGGTAGCATAAAAGAAAATATTATGTATGGAAGACCTGGGGCATCCCTTGACGACATTCGTTTGGCAGCAGAGAAGGCTAATGCGCATGATTTTATTGAAGCTTTTCCTGAGGGCTACAATACAAAAGTAGGAGAAAGAGGGGTTAAATTATCCGGTGGCCAAAGACAAAGAGTGGCTATTGCTCGGGCTATTCTTAAAAATCCTGAAATACTGATTTTAGATGAAGCTACTAGCTCACTTGATGCAGAATCAGAATATCTGGTTCAACAGGCTCTTGATCGCCTTATGGAAAACAGAACTACAATCATTATCGCCCACCGCCTAGCTACAATAAAAAAAGTAGATCAGATTTATGTTCTTAAGGGTGGCAAAATTGTAGAA
Source organism: Catalinimonas locisalis (assembly GCF_038039535.1). Taxonomy (NCBI): domain Bacteria; kingdom Pseudomonadati; phylum Bacteroidota; class Cytophagia; order Cytophagales; family Catalimonadaceae; genus Catalinimonas; species Catalinimonas locisalis. The sequence continues at coordinate 65,125 of NZ_JBBPHP010000041.1, forward strand.
CAAGGCACTCATGAACAATTAAATACACTGCAAGGGGACTATAGTAATCTGGTAAGATTACAGCTCCAGGAAGATTAAGCTACTTGACCGGACAATTTTATTTGTACGTAGACTAGCTGCCAAATCTCTAAAAATCTTGATCTTTTGCGTGAAAAGTTATTCATCAACATAACCCGATTCTACGCAAGTTTTGTGGTATAGTGAAGTATGCCCAATTTTATACAATCCAATTAGGTCGTTTCAGTGAGTGAATAAAGATATTTATGAAGGTAGAGTAAAATCCAAGTGTAAAACTCGGACTATTGTATTTTACAGGCTTTTTAAAATCTATGCTTAGTACTACTGCCCCCCAGATTTATTGCTTGATCCGAATCAATGAGCCCAAAGGATATGCTGGGGCATAAAAAAACCTCAGCATTAAATATGCTGAGGCAAATAATAGAAAGGCGGCGACCTACTCTCCCGCGGGTAGCAGTACCATTGGCGCTGCCGGGCTTAACTTCTCTGTTCG
>NZ_JBBPHP010000042.1:0-65312 GCF_038039535.1 Catalinimonas locisalis
ATCTGCATCCCCAGATACACAAAATAGTACATCAGGACCACACCTACGACAGAAGTGAGGGCGAATGCTCCTTTTTTGTTACTGGTCATTTTGTTGACTATTCCAAAAACAATAGCCAGTGCGATGAATAAAATAGATGCCGAAGCAACACCCGGACTATTCACAAAAGTTTTGGCAATGATATCTGCAAACACACCAATGATCAGGATCAAGGTAGCAAAGCTGAAGATCAGGAAAAGATGCTTTCCCTGCTGCCCAATATATTTCTGAATAATCACCCCAATGGATTTTCCATCATGACGCATAGAGGCTATCATGCTGGTGAGATCATGTACCGCTCCAAAAAATATTCCTCCCACCAATATCCAGATCACTGCAGGAACCCAGCCAAAGGTAATGGCGATGATAGGGCCTACGATAGGTCCAGCACCTGCAATAGAGGCAAAATGATGCCCCAATACTACTGGGGTCTTACTGGGTATATAATCCACCCCATCTTCCAGCCTATGAGCAGGTGTAGTATTTTTGTTGTTGATCATTATTTTACCTGATACATACCTGCCATAAGTAAAATAGGCTACCAAAAGAATAATTCCAGAAATAACAAATAAAATAATGAGGTTCATAGCGTTACTTTTAACACGAAAATAATGATTTCCTACCAATTGGAATAGAAATCTCCAGATTTGCTTGCATATAGGTTAACATGGTAGCAAAACATATTACTTACTTGCCAGCATAAAGGTCAACAGTTTTTTCAGCCACAGCCTGAGTTTTTAATGTCAGGCGTTGATGATAATCCAAACTCTTAACGTGAGAATACAACAGCTTTTACTGGCTTCTAATTTGTTTGTCTATCTCTGTTTATATGCCCAAGCAAATGGTTTTTTAAAGTGTTTTGTTTTTGTAAGTACGCTGACTTTCCGGCTATGTTGATCATTTCTCCGGGATCATTCGCAATGTCAATCAGCATTTCTTCTCCATTATCATAAAGTGCGTACTTAAATTGCTGATCTCTGGCCATATAACCCAGCTCGTTTTCCATAAATAGATATTCCCTGCCTTTGTAAGAAGAGGCATTTCCCTGCAAAAGTGCAGCAAAAGATATCCCCGGTAGCTCTGTGGGAACTTTGATTCCTGCCAACTCACAAAGGGTAGGATATAAATCCAGCCCATTGGAGATCAGATGCTCTTCATCTACTGCTCTTCCCTGCTTGATGCCTTCATACCATACTATCAGTGGAACATTGGAGGACTCTTCATAGAAAACTGTTTTGTGCTCCAGACGGTGTGCTCCATTCATTTCACCATGATCAGAAGTAAAAATGACAATGGTGTTTTCTTTTACATCAGACTTTTGCAATGCGTCCAGCACCTGCCCGATCTGCTGATCAACCCTTTCTGTCAGACGGTGATAGGCCCAGCGGTGCATTTGCCATTCTCTTTCATTCCAATGCTTACGCGCATCTATGGTAAAAGAATGTAGCTCTTTCAATTGCATGATAGCTTCCGGCTCATCATGGGTAGGCTCAAAATTAGCAGGCAAGGGAGTGCAGTAGCGAGAGAAGAAAACATCTTCTGATATTGAATCAGGTATTGTCATGGCTTCCAATAAGGGAGAAGGCACCTTAGCCGGGGGACGGTTCTGCGGAGGAAAATCCTGAATGGCGGCATAACAAATGTCGTGAGGATTGATAAAATTAACTGCCGCAAAAAAAGGAGTGGATGATTTCCTGTTTGATAAAAAGGCAGCAGTCTTTTCCGCCAGTTCATCACGCTCATCTAAGGAGATAAGATGTTCAAAGCCATAGCCGCTGGCATCTTTTCCTCCCGCAGGCAAATGGGATTTCCCTCCATAGTACGTATCATAGCCAGCTTCTTTAAAGGTAAATCCCATAGCTGTCGGAATAATTTCCTTCAACTTTTCCTGATCTAGCACACTGGCATTGTGCCGCATATCAATATCGCTTGGATACCTCCCGGTAAACATACTGAACCTTGAGGGTGAGCATACCGGATTGGTCACATAGGCTTTGGTAAATCTTATTCCCTTTTTAGCTAATTGGTCAATATGGGGTGTTTTTAGCCACCTATTACCCGCTGCGCTCATCATATTGGCATGCTGCTGATCGGTAATAATCAGCAAGATGTTGGGTTTTTCACCCTGTGCCAATAGCATAATAGGCAGACTTAAGATCATCCCAACCCATAAAGCTGTAATCAAAATTTTCTCCAAATATATTTTTCTCATATCACTATCGTACTAATTCTGAGAACTCAACGGCTTCTCCTTCCCAATACCAGGTTCCCTCCTTACTTTCCAGTATCCGATGCTTGCTTCCCGGAGCGTGAGGAGCGTCCTCCTCCGGCAGCCAATTAGCAAGTTCTGTTTTGATATCTGCATATTCAGGATTATCGGCCAGATTAGCCCACTCTTCTTTATCCTGCCTATGGTCATATAATTCCTCAGAGCCATCCGCATAGCGAATGTAACGCCATCGCTCAGTGCGCACTGTATGGTTGCCGGGGTTATGGGTAGTCATTGCCGGACGTTCTCGTACTGCATCGGCATCCTCAAGCTGAGGCTTCAAAGATAAGCCTTCAATCTCATCTTTTTCAGGTAGTCCAGCCAGTTCAACCAAGGTTGGATACATATCCAGCAATTCGGCTGGTTGTGACGACTTAGTACCGGCAGTAACGCCTGGTCCTGCAAAGATGAGAGGCACATGGGTAGAACGTTCCCACAAAGTATTCTTGCCGGTAATCCCTTTCTCACCTAAATGATAACCATGATCTGACCAAAACACAACAATAGTATTATCAGCCAGCCCCTGGGCTTCCAGAGCATCCAGTACTCTACCCACCTGGGCATCCATAAAACTTATAGTCGCTAAATAGGCTCGTACTTTGGCACGCCACTGATGGTTCTCTATCACCCAGGAGAGCCTGGGCTCGGGCAGGTACCAGTGCAGATACCAGGCAAAGTCTGGTACATCGTTACGATCACCTTCCGGAGCGTGAGGCAAGATCACCTCTTTTTCTGGATATAGGTCAAACCACTGCTGTGTAGCATACAGGGGGACATGAGGTTTGTTAAAACCTACGGCCATAAAGAAGGGCTTTTCACCCTCACTTTCCCCGAGCTCCCCGAGCTTTTCTACTGCCCAGCTAGCTACTTTATAATCGTCCATCAGTGAGTCTTCATGTTCAGGAAATACGCCCCAGTCAATTAAAGGGTGATCAACCATATCCAGAGGTGCTTTCACAATCTTTTCCTCGGGAAATGGTTTATGTCCACCATCCGGTCCCCATTCCTGGAATTCTACTTCACGCTCTTTCGGGGTAATCCCTCCATGAAAAACTTTACCTGCTGACATGGTATTGTATCCATGAGCTGCAAAATACTGAGGCAAAGTGACGACATCTTGCATACGCTCTACCTGACGATGCCTTGGGGCTAGCCCATAGATTCCAGTTGTAGAAGGCCGTAAGCCTGTCATGATGCTGACCCGGGAAGGGTTACAGAGCGGTGCCTGCGTATGCGCATTGGTAAAGAGTGTGCCCCTACTTGCGAGCCGATCAATATTTGGAGTAAGCGCCTGTGGATGACCATTGAGTACACCGACCCAGTCGTTAAGGTCATCACTGGCTATAAAGAGGACATTCGGCCTATTACTTCTCTCCTGAGCCCTCAAATTGAAAATGATAAGGCAAGTCAGTACGCACAGGCATAAAATATTCTTCAAATTTAGTTTATTTATCAAGTTCAATTCTACTGGTATTCAGGATTTTGTTGAAGACTTGGATCAGTCTGTATAGCACTGGCCGGAATTGGATACAAAACTTTGATATCTCTAAATGCAGCATCCCCAACATGCACTGCTGATCTGTTTTGTCTTTCATTTTCTCCGTGTGCTTCCATCACTTCAAAGACTTTATCAGTCCTTACCAGTACATCCCAACGGTCGGCTTCACCATAGAATTCTACCCTTCTCTCGTGTATGATATCCTCAAGCGTAACGTTAGAAGCTGCTGGCAAGCCCGCCCGGGCCCTTACCTGATTTACTAACATTAGGGGGTCTCCCCCTCCGGCTCTCAGATAACACTCGGCAAGCATCAAAAGTACGTGAGGATACCTAAAAAGAGGAAAATTAGCACCGGTCTGGAATTGAATCGTATGTTCCTGGTCCCAGAATTTTTTATTAATCGGAACAATATTCCCCTGGTAGAAACCATTTACATCATCGGTAAAGCTTAAGTCAATCATTGATTTTCTTTCGTCACCCTCCTCAAATGACTCCATCAGATCTGTGGTCGGTATATTCATCCCCGTTCGGGCAATCTGCTGGGCATGCCCCAAAAGGTCAGGCTCTGCATTCCATGGAGCAAACAAGTACATATACATACTACTTAGTCCGTAAGTGCCTTCAATAAATTGAACTGAAAAAATCAGTTCCTGATTGTTTTCATTCTCTGCATCAAATACAGCTGCATAATCCTCCAATAACATATACTGACTACTGTTGATGACCGCTTCAAGCTCAGATGCCGCTTCGCTGTATCTTTCCAGTTCCATCAGTTCTTTAGCTAAAAGTGTCCTTGCAGCCCCGGAAGTCGCTTTTCCCTGATTATCAGCAGAATAGCTCTCAGGTAATACAGTTTTGGCCTCATTCAAATCTGCAAGGATAAGATCATATACCTGTTGCTGATCAACCTGTTCATTATTAGCGAAAGCATCTTCATAGGAGGAAGTAGGCTCTGTTACTAAAGGAATATTGCCAAAATACCGTAACAGGTAAGAGTAGTACAATGCTCGTAAAAATTTGGCTTCACCCACTATCTGTTCCTTGTTATCATATTCCTTATCTTCACTTTGCTTGATGACAATATTGGCCTTACCTATACCTTCATAAGCAGTGTTCCAAAATACATCCACAACAGGATTGGTAGTTGCCATAATGAAATTATCAAGATACCAGGTAAAATGCCCTGAGAGGTCGACTGGGTTATACTGATAGGTAGAATTATCGGAACGCAACTCTGCCATTGCCCAGACTCCTCCGGTTCCTGTACCTACATTAATCCCTCCTGCCAGGTTTTGAAGGTTGGTATAGATAGCATTGGTAGCTTGCCTAAAATCCTGTTCACTTTCAAAAAAAGTTTGTGTACTAAGATTAGTTACCGGATCTTCTTGTAGAAAATCGTCTTCGTTGCAGCTTATTAATGTAAAGCTTAATAAGCCCATTAGTATATATGTGATATTGCTGTTTTTCATCGCTTAAAATGTTAGATCTAGACCGATAGAAAAGGTTCTGGAAATAGGATAATCGTACCCATGAAAATTCCGCTCCAGAGAGCTGGCACCCGGTCCTCCTGAAGACCGATTAACATCCGGGTTTCCATATTTATAATTTGTCAGCAGAAAAGCATTCTGAACAGAAGCAAAAACCCTGAAAGATTTTAAGAATTTTACTGCATCCAAAGTATAACCCAGCGTGATATTCTGCGCTTTCAAAAATGAAGCATTATTCACCATTTTTGTGTTGGGAATTCTGGAGTGAAAGGTTTGATGAATACTTGTTGGAATTTCTCCATTTCCCGGTTCCTCCGGTGAACGCCATCTTTCTTCTACTATCTTCAGTACATTGAACACGCCATCCAGGTTAAGTACATCACCCTCCAGCTGACTGTACACATCAAAGTCATGAGCAAAGCTCAAGGCAACACTCAAATCAAAATTCTGATAACTTAATGTATTGACTAATCCCCCTCTGAATGCCGGATAAGGATTTCCAATAAATGTTCTGTCATCGTTGGTAATGACGCCATCGCCATCCAGATCTCTATATTTCACAGTACCCGGTAGTTGCCCGGGAAAAGTAGCACTGTTAGCAACATCTTCAGCGTCCTGTAATATCCCAATCTGTTCCCAGCCGAAAAACATAGCCATAGGCTGACCTGGCACCGTTAATGAATAATCCTTCCAACCGGCAAAAATCCGGTCTACATCACCCAGGCTAAGGACTTCATTTCGGTTAAAAGAAATGTTGAAAAGGGTCTTCCAGCTAAAATCAGGCCTTGCGATATTGCTGGTATTTAAAGAAAATTCCAGTCCTTCATTTTCAATTTCTCCAATGTTATCCTGTATCTCGTTAAAGCCAGAAGAGATAGGAACGGTAACTTCCCATAACATATTTTCTGTCAAACGTCTGTAATAGTCAATATCCAGACTTACTCTGCCATCCCATAATAGGATATCCAGCCCGGCACTATATTCAGTAGCCAACTCCCAACCTAATTCTGTATTTTCAATGGCACTTACCTGCAACCCGTCTACTACGGTACCGCCAAATGTATAGTTAGACTGCGTGAGCGTAGGTATCCAGGTATAATTTCCAATGAGGTTGTTACCACTTGTACCATAACCACCACGTAGTTTAAGATTTGTCAACCAGTTTGTCTGAGGAAAGAATGCTTCTTTGGAAATATTCCACCCGGCAGCGATGGCTGGAAAAGTGGCCCATCGGTTATCTGAGCCAAAGCGTGAACTCCCATCTCTTCTTACCGAGGCCGTGAGCAGATATTTACCTTCATAGTCATAATTTGCCCTGAGAAAATACGACATCATAGACCAGTTACTCTCACCTGAAAGGCCCGTTTGCTCAATGGCTGCATTGATCGTCCTGATATCATCCCTGGGGTAATTTGATCCGTTCAATTCACTGAAAGATTGATTATACCGCTCCATACTTATACCAGCTAATGCGGAGACAGAATGACTCCCAAAAGTTTTCGCATAATTTGCGGTATTTTCCCACTGCCAGTTAAAGGCCTGATCAGTATTATAATAACCAGTAGCCTGAGCGGGTGGAGGATTGAATATATTAGTAATGGTAGAAGGACTAAAAAACTCCCTGTTATTCTGCTCTATGCGCGCATTGTAATGGGTACGAAGGGTTAAAGATTCAAAAGGCTTCACTTCCAAGGCCGGAGTGACCAGCAGGTTCAAATTTCTGGTCTTATCATACTGATGCTCCAGGGCATAGAGCGCATTGTTATTACTAAAGGTTCCGGGAGACCAGATATCCAGATCCCAATCACCATCATAGTACGCATCATTATCTCTTTCCCAAACGCCATCTTCTCTGTATGGCCCATCAATTGGTGTTGAGATTGCATTTTGGCCATAGAGGGTAGTCCGGTTACCTCCTATCTGATTGTTCCATGTTCTTATAGTCGGATTTATATTAAGTTCAATTTTGACAATGTCATTAGGTGAGTAACCCATATTGGCCCGGAATGACAAACGTTCAAAACTTGTGTTTTTTACCGTACCTGTTTGATCAAGATATCCTAAAGAAAAGAAGCCGGTAAAATCTTCAGCACCGTGGGAGACACTTAAATTATAGTCCTGTCTACGACCAATTTGGGTGATTACATCGTGCCAATCCGTTCCTTCACCTAATAGCTCAGGGTTTCGGTACACTTCCGGAATATCTTCATCGGTAATTTCTTCACCATAAAAAGCAGCGCTTTCGTAGGCATTTTCTTTCCTCCACCTGGCAAATTCTTCAGCATTCATCAGGTCAAGTTTTGCACTGGGAAGTACCTGATCCCAGCCTGTACTGGCAGAAAAAGTAAAGTCAGTTCTACCCTCTTTACCCCTTTTAGTGGTTACTAATATTACGCCATTGGACCCTCTTGATCCATAAATAGCTGTGGCAGCAGCTCCTTTTAGCACATCTATAGAGCTGATATCACTCTGATTCAAAAGTGAAAGAGGCGACCTTTCTTTGTTATATCCCATCTGCATGGGGACACCATCTATTACAATCAATGGCTGGCTATCTGCACCAATAGAACCTGCCCCACGTATACGTATTTCCGAACCTCCGCCAGGTGCTCCTGATCCTTGTTTTACAGACATGCCCGCTATTTTTCCTTCCAGAGCCCTGTCTAGAGAGTTGGTAACCTCTTTTTGCACCAACTCAGGATTAACTGAGCTTACGGGAGTAACCAGTTTTTCCTTTTCCATAGTCCCGTATCCTATTACTACTACTTCCTCCAGGCTCTGCACATCTTCTTCCAAAGCCACATCAATAGTAGACCTTCCGTTTACAGGTATTTCCTGTGTCAGAAAGCCTATAGAAGAAAATACAAGGATATCATCCTCATTGGGCACATTGATGCTGTATTTGCCTGCTACGTCTGTGATTGTACCCGTACTTGTCCCTTTGACCAATACATTCACACCGGGTATAGCCTCACCATCTGATGTTACAGTACCTGTAACGCTGATTAACTGAATTTCATCGGAAACTACTTTTGATTGCCTTACCGGCATCATATGTATAGTTCTACCTATTTTCTTGAACGCTAAGGGGTGTTGTTGCGCAATAATTTCCAGGACCTTATCCAGGCTGGCATTTTTAACTTTAATACTTAACAGCTTATTGATATCAATGAGTTGTTCGTCATAGGCAAAATGATAAGAAGTCTGTTCACTGATCTTATCCATGACGCTTTTAAGGCTAATGCCTTGTTCAATAAGCGTAATTTTTTCTTCGTTTTCATAGGCTTCCGGAAGAGCAGAAAAACCCAGGAAAGGCAAGGTCAGTAGCATCAGCAAAAGACACAGTGCCTTACTGACAAACTGATGATTTGATCTTTTAGGTATCATATTAGTAGTTGAGTAGTGAAAAAATGGTTGTTGTTGTTGTGATTAGGTTAAGGAAAGTGGGGCTATCCTGGCCGAAGAAGTTTGTAAATATTGGTTTTCATAGTATTAGGGTTTAATGAATACTGTATCTCCCTGCAGTGTATAGTGAAGATTCGCAGAATATGTGATCCCTTCCAGCACTGCATGTAAAGTGTTGTTATTATATATTCCACTAAAGCTTATCTTTCGTTTGAAGGGGCCTTGTAGCACCACTTCAATACCATACCATCGCTCCAGTTTGTGAGCAATCTCAAAAATGTCATCCTGTTCAAATATTAATTCCCAATTTCTCCAGCGCCCAATGGAGGATATAGGAACAATTTCTTTTTCCCATTCCTTAGCAGCAGGAGTGAAACTTAATTTTTCGCTTTGCCTCAGATAAAATTCAGTGCTTTCGGCTCCATTGTATTGCTCATCATCAGAGCAGACCCGGACCAACCCCTCCAGTACTGAGACATCCACCTTCCTGCTATCCGGGTAGGCCTGGATATTAAAAGAAGTACCCAGCACAGTGGTTTGTAAATATTGACTTCTGATCATAAAAGGTCGCAGTGAGTCTTTGGTTACTTCAAAAAATGCCTCTCCTTTCAACGCTACTTCTCTGGTGCTATCTCCAAAATTTTCAGCATAGCTTAAGTAAGTATCTCCGTTCAATTTCACTTTGGTACCATCTTTCAATACCACATTCATTTTTTTACCCGGAGGACAATACTTTTCAATATATCTGGTGCTGGTACTACTGACATTTTCACCAACTGATACCTCCTGTTTTCCAAGATAAAAAACCGCAGCAGCGACCATCATCATTATGGCAGCAGCTACTTTCCACGAATTATTCCAAAAGAATCCTTTATCACTTTTAGTTATTTTGGAATCACTTTCCTGTAATACACCTTGTAGTATTCTTTGGTATACCTCTTCCGAAGCGGTTTCACTCTGTCTGTATTCTATGGATTGAATGATTTCTCTCGCTTTTTGAAAAGCAGAAACTTTATCCGGATATCGCAAACACCAGGCTTGCCAATACTCAGTGAGTTCAGGAGAGCTATTGTAACACCATTGGATAAACAACTCGTCCTGAAAGAAATCCTCAACTGTGTAGTCCTCGTATTGATTCAATAGATAAATCCCTCTTTATTATTCTAATACAGGAAGTGTCAAAACAACCTCAAAAAAATCTGACTTTCTTGAAAAAAATTTGAAATAGAAATAGATGGAAGGTGTAACAAAGTGTTAATCAAGGGATAAAAACGCTTGATTATGACTCAGTTAAATTGGTTATCCTCTTAAAAATGTGCTTACACTTATCAAAACCGTAAATAGCTCTATATTACTGTTTTTCATTTCAACTTTGATTTTTGCTATGGCACGATAAAGCAGGTCGCGAGCAAATTTAGGCTTTGAAAGCTCCATAATGTCCGCAATTTCCGCATAAGATAACTTTTCATAAAAATAGTAGAGAATGCTCTCTCTCTGCCTGATGGATAAGCTATTGAGCGCAGCATTCAGAGCATCTTTTACCTCTTTATCCAATTGAGCATGGATCATTTTATATTCCTGAGAAAGGTTAATTTCAAAATTGTAGCCGTCCATCAGGCTTTCACTTAAGGGCAGCATTTTTTTCCTGCTCAGCTTGCGCAACAATCTATTACGTAGTGCTTTGTACAAATAAAACTTTATAGAATTAGTATGTTTAAGCCTCTCTCGCTTAACTCTCAGTTCTATAAATAGCTCCTGAATACAGTCTTCCACCATATTGGTATCCACAGTAAACTGATGACCATAGGCGTATAACTGCTGAAAATATTTACGGTAGATAAATACGAAAGCCTCTTCACTCCCTTGCTTAAATTGCTGCCAAAGATCAGTATCTTTACTATCTCTTTCGTGATGGGATTTTCCTAGAAATTCTTCAACGTCTTTCCCACTAATAGATACTTTCTGACTATCTTTTTTACCTGGATTCATATCCCAATCTTTTAGTACATTTCCCGAATATGGAACTCACTTTAGGGAATATATTGCCTTTGAATGAGAATAAAAACCCATAAAGGCTAAACTGAACACGCACTACTATTTCATCCCTACACCATTTATAAACCAGGGTAACAAAGTGTGCACAATAACCTCATGGCCTTTCTGGTTGGGATGGTTAACATGAGACATATAGGTTTCAAGTGATTCTCCATTTTCCAGTAACTTCTGAAACTGAGCGAAAGGATCAGCCAGCCCGATTTGATATTTCTCTGCCAACCCTCTGATCTGCTCCGCATGTTTTGCCAGCGGGTTCTCGGGTTCCAGTATATCCACCCTTTGGTCGGGTGAAGGAGTTAATAAAATGACTTTGATATCCTGTGCTAAAGCTGATTGTATCATCTTTTCCCAGGCTTCACGGGCTTTCTCCAGTCCTACACTACGATCGTTCAGGGCATAGTCTATCATCAACACATCCGGATTATGCCTGAGCACTTCCTCTTCAAAACGCTTTTCTCCCTGCACAGAATTCTCCCCTCCTATAGCGGTCACAATTACATTGATCACGGCGTAAGGATATTGCGCTTTGAGCTGATGCAATACCATATACGGATAAGATTCAAGAGTATGCACTTCATGATCATGCCAGTAGCCGGCGGGGACCGAATGTCCATGAAATACCAGGTTGATCGTACGATTATCCGGCCATGCTTTATTCAGTTCTTCCTGAACCTCTGTTAAATAAGTAGTTGTATCCGCTACCGACTGGGCATCTAGTTGCATTTGAAACATCAATAGCAGAGCAAAAGGAAGCATCATTTTTCCCATGTGTGAAAATCATCATCTGTTTGATCAATCCAGTTTTCTAATTCTTTTTTAAACTCAGCTTTCAGCTTCTGATAGTTGGGTTCATATGCCAGGTTTTGCGTTTCTCCCGGATCTTTCCACAGGTCAAACAACTGCTCGTTTCTCTCTCCCTGATTGTAAAAATTATACTTATACCTCCTGTTTCTGATCATCCTCCCGTGGCGGGTGGAATCTTCCTTGTCATCGGCAAGTTGTACGACCAGATAGTCACGGAGTCTTTCCTCAGGATTTTCCAATACCGGTCTGATGCTTTTGCCCGTAAAAGCTGGTGGATTTTCAATCGCTGCGTAATCGCATATCGTAGGTGCCAGGTCAACTCCCGAGACGAGTTGTTCTCGGTCTATCACAGCTTTCGGTATATGACCTTTCCAACTGATGAGAAAAGGTACAGTAGCCGCTTCTTCGTACAAGCTTAGCTTGGCCGCCCAGCGGTGTGCCGCCGCCCCATCTCCATGATCGCTGGTGAGCAAGATGATCGTATTTTCGTCAAATCCATTCGCTTCCAAAGCCTGTGTTACCTTGCCAATTTCTACATCTACCATTTCCATAAAGCGGTAATAGTGGTAGAGATAAGCCTGCCAGTCCTCTCTGCTGTAATTTTTGGTTAATAATAGCTCATCGCCATAATGATCTAGTAAGCGCTTCTCCTGTAGAAACTGTGGTTCATTGGCAGTAATTTCAAAATTGGGTGGCAAAGGAGGCAAGGTATCTATCTGATCTGCTTTGGCATAGTCATCCGGCCTTCGGGGGACATGACAGATGTCATGAGGATTATGAAACTGCACCGTAAGCAAAAAGGGATTCTCCTCCTCATAGGTGTTTAAATAATTTACCGCAGCATCGGCTATGGGCGCATCAGTATCTTCTCCCAACGCCCAGGATTCGTCCAATGAACGAAAGGGCAACACTTTAAAGCCGGGAACTGAGTCTGCATCATGCTGTTGGGGATAAGATTCCGGCAGATGCCATTTCCCTGCCCAGGCAGTATTATATCCGGCTTTTTGAAAAATCTGACCAATGGTAGGATATTCAGGATTGATATTCGTGGAATTCCAGACTACGCCCGTCTCATGCGGCATGCGACCCGTAATGATACTGCTTCGGGCTGGGCCACATACAGGTGAGGTACAGTAAGATTCCGTAAAATAAACACCACTAGCTGCCAAAGCATCCATTGCGGGTGTATTCAGGTTAGGGTTACCCAGATAGCTGATTCCATCGTTGATATGCTGATCTGTCAGGATGATCAGGATATTGGGTCGCTGCGCTTCCTCATCAGTTTCAGCCTTGGTCTGACAGCCTGCGATCAGCAGTATAATCAATGATACGAAAAGTAAATTTTGCAAAGCACTATTCTTCATCATAAACAATGGTTGTTGTAAAAATAAGATGTACCGGACCTAACAAACCGGATTCCAGTAATGGAGCATCCTCCCAGTTTGTCCCCCGGAATGCTGTGGAGATATTGGTTTTGGTAAAGTTCTCACCTGTCCTGGTATCGCCTACAATACGGTTAGACCAGGTATTGGCCACTTCTATTTTAAGCTGATTCTCACCTTCACGGAGCAGACCAGTGACCTCAAATCTATGAGGTTCAGACCAGCTAATACCTAAGAGTTGACCATTCAACCATAGCTCACCTACTTCAGAGATTTTGCCCAAATCAAGCGTAATGCTGTCAAAGCCTTCGGCATCTTCGGGATCAAACTGGAAGCTTTTTTGGTAAGTAGCAGTTCCTGAGAAATAGCGTATACCTTCCTCCTCAGCTTCCGTCCACGACATGAGGGATGGAAATTCTGCTGAAGCAGGAGCGCCCCAGTTTTGAGGAAAAGAAACTTGCCATGTACCTTCAATAGGTTGGGTTTTCAAGTGACTGTCTATGCTTAAAGAATTACCTCCTTGTTCTAAGGTAAACGCTCCTTCTTCTAGAAAGCTGACACCTTCTTCAAGGTAAATTAAACGAGGCGGATGTTCGCCATCGTCAGTAATCTGTTCGTAATGAAAAGATGAGCTTTGCGTTTTAAAAGCAACCAGATAAGCTCCGTAAGGCGGCAGAGAAAGTGGAATTTGTATGCCCTGCTCCTGCTGTTGATAAATACCTGCCGGGACTACTTCCCCGGTGACAGGATCCCATATCTCAGGTGTTTTATCCTGCTGGCGAAAAGTACATGTTCTTGATACCCACTGATCGGTCGTATTACTTACCAGATAAAAATCCATTTCCTGCTTCTGATAATGGGTATAGTCCAGTGCACCCATACTTTGATCAGAATAGCTGAAGTCGGCAGGAATATTAAGTTTTTCCAGCATTTGGCCGGGAGTGACTTCTGAAAAAAGGCCTCCACTTTGAAGCTGTTCTACCGAAAATTCTAAAGAATAGGACTGCCACAGGCTATTCGCCAATGAATCTACTTTTTGTGAAGCACGAGGCTGCTTGCTCAGACCAACAGAATTTTCAGGCTGAGGACCAACAATGATGGCTCCAGCTTCAGCCAGTTGGTTCAATTTTTCCATCACCTCCGGATTTACCCTGCTTTCCTCTCCTAAAGCCAAAATTTTGAACTTTGCCCCATTGGATAGAGTCAGCTCTCCGTTTTCTACAGATAGGTCGTTAAGCAAAATTTCGGTATTGACCACTTCATACTCATAACCTGCTCCTGCGGAAAATCGCTTGTTTTTAGGTGCGACAAAATTGGGCACCTGATCGCCATAATAATACAGCACATCCGCCACAAAATCTGTTTCCTGCAGGATATAGGAAATCCGTGCCAGGTAATCATTAAAGGGCTTGATTTTAGGCCACCACACCCGCCTGTCATTGTAGTGTGTACCCGCATGATAAACAATACCCGGATAACCCATGCCCTCTGGATTATGCGAAAAACCATGTACCACCACCCGGTTCATGCCTTCACTAAAAGCACGATTAGCGAGAGGCTTCAGATCAAAAGGTCCTTCCTGCCAGTGCTGAAAACTGGTAAAAGACTCTTCCTCTACAATACCTCTTTGATAAATATGAGAAGCAGCCGCTACTTCCTTCACCAACCAGAGTATATCCACACTGTCTTCAGTATAAAAGTGGTGATTTACCCAGAACTCTCCTCGCGGTACGTCCAGCGCACCCAGAGCTTTCAAAGCATCTACCGGAACATTGTGCAGAGGGGCACCCGGTCCTCCCGACTCGGAAGTAATCTGTAAACCGTACTGATTGCAAATCTCCCGGGCTTTGCCGTAGTGATTTTGCGTGATGAGGTGCGATAAGGTCTTATTAAAATCCTGCTGAAATTTTTGGGCAGTTTCCTTAGCTAAAAACTGCTCATCAAACAAGGCAGGAATAAACTTATCAATGGAGTAGCCGTGAATGGCTTCAAAAGCAGCTGGCAAAGAGGAGGTCCAGACAGAACCGGTCGCTTCGTAGCTGGCAAGGTAAAAATTCTTCAAAGCTGTATTTTTGAAATCTCCCAGTAGCGGCTGCAGCTTATTGATGAAGTGCATGAAATGCGCACGGGTCGCTGCCGAATCATAATGATCTATAATCGGTGCCATGGAATTAGGACTGGGCAGTTTGAGCTGTTCACCCGAGTTAGAACATACATAACGATAAATTTCCCACTCTCCTGCCGGAGCATCCCATGCCAGTTTTCCTGTCGCTGTATCTAAGTTCACACTAAGGCTGATGATTTCAGTAGTATCCGTAAAGCCGGTTTTATGGGCAGGAAAGGCCAGGACCGCAACTTCTTCATAATAGACCGGCTTGCCATCATCACCAAACTCAATCAGGCGCTGTTTACCGCTTTCATCCGTCTTTGGTATTTCCGGGAAGGGCAAAGTAATTTCCTGTGCTGAAGGTCCGGAGACAGTAGTTTTAGCATAATACAAGGACTTGGCAGCATGTTCAGGTTTGATCCAGGTCCCCCCGGCATTCCAGCTGCTGGCCAGGTTCAAGCCTACTGCTAAGTCTAGCTTAGTAGCTTCTTCAATGGCCAGGCGAATGGCGTTCAATGATTCCTCTCCCATAAAAGCAGGACCTGCCGGGATCATATTGTCCGGATTGCTGTAACGCGCAGTGCCGATCTCAAAAATATCTACCCCCCCAATGCCTGCTTCTTTAACTGCACGTAGCTCTTCTTTCAGGCGGGTAGTATCCACATAACCGTTGAGCCACCACCAGTACACTTTTGGTTTCGCCTTATTAGGAGGGTTCTGAAAACCTTCTTTGAGGCTATGATAATGGTCAATGTTTGTCTCTTCAGGCTGCTCCTGACAGGATATAAGCCATAAAATCAGGCAAAAGAGTAAGATGTATTGCGTAATTTTCATGTAAATGCCTTAGGTTAATCTTCAGTCCACAGGACAAGTTATTAAATGCACATCAGTGTATTACTCAATGATGACTGATTCTATATTCAGATAATCAGCAATTTTCTGTATGGTGCGGGCATGATGCCCTATGCCTAAGGCGAAGTGATGCGTAGGACCAGCTTTAATCCAGCGTTGCAAAAAGGTTCTTACATCTGGCTTAAAAAATCCCCGGGTGTTGGTATTGCCGGTAGGCGGAATAGGCCCTTTGACGGATTCTCCTTCTGCAATGACAAACTTGAATTTGCCCTCATAATCCGAGCTGATACTGAGCATGGTAATCGGCCCTTCTTTGATTTTAAATTCCACTCCTGCACCAAAGCCGGGTTTTCCGTGATACTTCTTCAGGCTACGCAATACCGGCCTGCCTTCAGCAATGGCGATATTATGCGGTCCGTCATGACCCACCAGCACAAAGCCTTCGTTGAAGTCTACCGGATGGAACTCCGCAAAACTTCCACCAATATCCAGACGATCCATGATCAGCATGGCAATGCAAGTCTTCATATCAGACTCTCCGCACATCGGGAAACCGGAGGCGGTAAGCAGTGAATTACCGACAATGAGGTTAGACATTACCAATTGGGTAAGGCTGTTTGCTTCTCCCTCATAGTAATAGGCCAGACCATCCAGTTTCTTTGTCTCCTTAAATTTTTCCAGCGCCACACTTACCCGGGCGGCTACTTCCAAATCTTCATCTTTTAGTTTTTCTGAAATAGGATCAGATACCGGGTCAGGCGTGTCAAAAAAATGTAGTATTCGCTTACTGGCGTTGCTGATCTCTTCTTCACTCACATTATTGTACTGGCTGACAATCTCGTTCTCCTCACACTGCACTATATGCAGGCCAAAATGAGCAGTAAACATGGTAGCGTCAAAGTGCATGTCCAGCATGGCTTCTATGGGGTGACCAATATGGCCGATGCGAGAGTTTTTGAGATCATGTAGTACAGTAGCAATTTTACAGTACTCCTCAATTTCTATTTCTACCTGTGGATCATCGTGTAGCGTTCCAATGATCATATCAGGTACTTTTTTACCCATCCTTACTGCCACACCAGCAAATTCCGGCAGGGAACAGATATCATCATTGTACAATTGCAGATAGGTAGAAGCTTTTTCATAATCAAGGGCTTTGTGGGGTTGCAGTGCTACCAGCACAATAGGCATATCCAGACTTTTGATGATCACGCCAAAGGTGCTGGAAGTAGCATAGGTAAGCATATCACAAAAAATCAGATCCAGATTAGCCGCCTTCAGCTTCTCTACCATCTCATAGGCATCAGCAGCTTTATCTACCATCCCAAAGTCAGTAACTTCTACCTCATATTTTGTAAGCATTTCAATAAAGACAGTCTGCTTCTTCAGCAGGTCTTCCAGCAATCCGTCAAACTGTTCCCAGTATTTATGATAACCTACGCCAAAGACACCGATTTTGGGGGCGGTGGATTTTCGTCTTACAATTCCGTACTGCTCCTGATTTTCAAATTCTTTTTTCATGAATATTAAAATTTGTACATGAATTTTATTGCTTTACGCACTAAGGTTTAGAAGCAAATTTTTATCTCTCTAAACCAATTATCTGTCTTTAACTTTTCGCTATTGTTCCTTCAAGATGAATGCACAATCAGGGGTGTATGTATCGGCCTGATCTGACGGACAAATAGAATAAAAATGATGAATGCCAGAGGATACATTAAGCCTGAGGCAATCCATAATGGCTGATATGAGTAATTTTGAATGATTAGTCCAATCAAAGGATTGAGCAGCAAGCCCGAAATTGCCCCGGCAGTACCTGACAGTCCTACCACAGTAGAAGTAGCCTGCTTACCGAAAATATCAGAGATTGCTGTAATGTAATTGGTGATCCAGAAGCCGTGGGCAAACATGATCAGTGCCATCAGGGCAATGGCTACTTCTACCGTGCTGACCCATTCTACGAAGGGAGCCACGATGGTCAGCAGGGCAGCAACGCCCATGACTACTTTTCTTGCCTTATTGACTGACATCTTTCTTTCTACCAATTTATCCGAAAACCAGCCACCTATCACATTGGAGATACCCAGTGCCAGAAAGGGAATCCAGAAAATATTACCTACACTATCAAAAGAAAGCCCTCTTTGTTCATTCAGATATTTAGGTATCCAGAACATAAAGAAGTAGAAGACCGGGTCCAGCATAAAGCGAATCAGAATAAATATCCAGGCTTCTTTGTTTTTAAGAATGGTTTTAAATGGAAGAACTTGCTCTTTTTGGGGTTCAATCGTCGGTTCAGGAACAGTCTTAGCAGCTATACGTTTCTTCCAGGGAACCATTAGCCATACTATTACCCATAATAAACCTACCAGTCCGGGAATGACAAAGCCGCCTCTCCAACCAAAATAATTAGCCACCCAGATGGTGAGCGGAGGGGCGATTACCGCACCTATGGCTGCTCCACCGATGGCAATCCCATTGGCTAGCGCTCTTTCCTTCTCACCAAACCATTCGTACACGGTACGGGCTGCTCCCGGGAAACAGCCTCCTTCTCCCATCCCCAGTAAAAAACGGAAAGCCACCAGTTGGTAAAAACCTGTCATGAAGCCATGCAAAGTATTGGCGACTGACCATAAAGCTACGGAGGCTCCCAGACCTATTCTTGCCCCAACCACATCAATCAGCCGTCCTCCCAGAGTAAACATGATGGCGTAGCTGATCAAAAAGCTGGTATTGACCACACCATACTGTACATCGGTGATATTGAACTCTTCCTGAATCTTGATGATAGCAATGGAGAGCACTTGTCGATCCAGGAAACTTAAACCTGTAGCTATAAACACCAGGCTTACTACCAGCCAACGTAAACGAGTTTTTTTCATATCATCTTAACGCACTAAGTTAGACTTTTCAATATATAATTAAAGCTATCAGGAAAGCAAGCAATATGATTCAAATATTGTTTTATTATTAATATTTAATGTGAATATCTGTTAATATTATTAATTTTTAATGAATTTATTTTTATTATTGCTTTTATTTAAATGAACTCTATGCGTACGATCTCCTTAACTTAGTGCGTTATAACTTATTTTGCTAGATATATTCTCATCTTTAAAAATTCTAGCTTATACTCGTGCCAATCAATTTTTAGGATGAAGCCAAAGTTTATTACCATCAGTGAAGAGATCATTGAAAGAATCAAGTCAGGTGAATTACAGCCAGGTGATAAAATTCCTTCTGAGAATGAACTGATCAAAACATATCAGGTCAGTAATACCACCGCAAGAAAAAGTCTGCTGGAAATTGAACTCAAAGGTTGGGGAAGAAGAATCAAAGGAAAAGGTACTTTTGTGTTGAACCGTACGCCTGACCATCATCTGTTACGTACGTTGGGTTCTATCACTGATACGCGCATTGGTTTTGATGAAAAGCTGAAAGCGGAAGGCTTCACTCCTAAACATATAATCCTGGAGAAAGTCATTTTACCTGATGGCATCTCCTCGGAAATCGGAGGAAAGCACTATATCATTGAAGGACCGGTGGTAAAAATTCACCAGCTCCGCTACGCTGATGAAACTATCATGAAGGATGAGGTCAAATACATTTCTTTGGAATTATGCCCTAAAATCAACCTCATGCCTACTGAGGTTTCCTACTTCAGCATTTATGAAAATAAGTATCAGCAAAAGATTACAGGTGTTAACCAGACATTGAGCGCAGATATCCTTAAGCCGAGCGATAAGGCAAATAACTTTGAGATTTCTGCGCCTATACCGGTATTCCTCCTTGACAGTGCTGTCCTCAATGAAGCAGGGCAAACTATTGAGATTGAACGCTCTTACTACCGGGGCGATAAATATAAATTTGCCATCCTGGCCCATCCTCAATTTAACGATATAAGTCACTAATTTTTGTGTTTAGCTATTGCTAATTCTTAATGAGTAGCACTAATAATCTTTTAGTCTCTGTCTTTAATCCATGCTATTCATTCATACACCAGCCAGACAGTAGTTGTCACATTTTTATTGGTTCTGAAACGTATCCAGTGGGATTGAAAAGTTGACAAATAATTTGTTAGTAGTATTCTGCCCGCTGAGTTTTAGGTTTTAGAAGGTTGAATGCCGGATTCTGTTGACCATGAATTAAGTTTTATGATTCGGTTTGAGGTAATACTTTGATGCAAATTTAATTTGTTGAAACAAATGGTAATTATTGACCTTGATAGTTCAAAATATGATAGCACTATCTAAAAAAGGAGACTTAGAAAAGTCATCACATGTATCACTAATTTTGAGATGACACTTTGCTTTATACTTTCACTATACTGCGGCGGCCAAGATTTATGGCCGTCGCAGATACCCTTTAGACGAACCGGCAAACGTTAAAACGAACGGTAATCTCCCTCCAAGTATTTGTTGGCCTTTTCTTCAGCGAACTTAGCTGACTTTGCATCCCAGTGCAATGTCTGATCGGGAAAACGACCGGCAATAACACCTAAAAGAATGGTTTCGGTTAATTTGGCGGCATAAGAAAACGGAGCACTCGTTTCTGCTTTGCCCAGACAGGCATCCACAAACTGATGGTAGTGCTTTTTACCTTCACTTTCATAATCACGTACCGGTTCTCCCATGTCATACTTGGATACATCCACTTCCTGATATTCTCCATCCACAATGAGCCGGGGAAGCATCTGAAAATGGGGCAGATACAATCTTCCTTTCTCTCCTATAAACATAGCTCCCTGGTTATGTAATGCCTCACCCCCGGGTAGCATAAGGTCTTCACGCTGCTGATCAGCACCGGCACCATCATACCAAACCCATTTTAGCGTATCGGCAGTATATGCTGTACCTGGAAACTCGTAGGTAACCATGTTTTTTTCGGGATAGCCAAAGCCATTTGGTTTCCTACAGTTAGTAGTGATCGTATTGGGCACATCAAGCGCCAATGCATTGTAAGGTGTATCAAAAATATGAACGCCCATATCTCCCAAAGTACCGCAACCATAATCTACCAGCTTGCGCCAGTTTCCGGGGTGATAAACGCCTTCTTTATAGGGTCTTTCTGCCGAGGTTCCCAACCATAAGTTCCAGTCTAAATGTTCAGGTACAGGGTCTTTCCCCTGAGGAAGTGGACCGTCATATCCCCAGTTTTTGGGGGACCAGGCGCGCACCGTATGCACCTTCCCTACAATGCCTGACTGTATCATCTTAGTGGCCAACTTATAATCGTAAAAGGAGTGTACCTGAATACCCATCTGGGTTACCAGCTTCTTATCTGCTGCTAGTTCCTTCATCGCTCTTGCTTCACTTACATGATGGGTCAGAGGCTTTTGACAGTATACTGGCTTATCCATTTGCATGGCCATCATAGAGGCGGGAGCATGCGTATGGTCAGGCGTTGATACAATCACTGCATCTATCTTTTTACCCATTTCTTCAAACAGGACTCGGTAGTCGGAGTAGGTCTTGGCCTGTGGGTGTTCTTGGTGAGCAGCTGTCAGATTGTTAACATCCACATCGCAGAGGGCCACCACATCTACCAGATCGTGGGAAGAAATAGCTTTCAGGTCGGCAGCACCCATATTGCCCACTCCGATATGGGCGGTACGTAGGCGTTTTTCCTTCACAAAAGCCCAGGCTCCTGAAGGTATAAAAGCAATGGAAGATAAGGTGGAAGCACTTTTTAGAAATTCTCTTTTATTCATCTTGAAAGCTAGCAGTTAAAGTTTTTTGATTTTAATATTTCTGAACCAGATGGGGCTGGAGTGGTCCTGCAGCCCGATATATCCGGTTTTAAATTTTCCATAATCGGGGCTGTTCTTCCATTTGTCTGAATTTTTTTTCTTCTCCCAGGCTTCGTCCCAGGGAACAAAAGACAGCAGTTTTTTGCCATTGAGCCAGTGTTCTACTTTCTCAGGGGTAAAAATAATCCTGGTAGTATTCCACTCGCCGGTGGGGTGTAATATCTTATTAACAGTATCGGCGGGATGCATGGCGTAATCTGAGCCAGTACGTTGCAGGGGTTTCAGTTCTTCAGGCTTTTCGGTATAGCCTAGACTCAAATTATAATCAGTCAGGTCGTGGAGTTTTGCATAATTTTCATCGTCAATAAGCTGGTATTCAGGGGCTACCTGGGGTGGACTGTCGTAGCCTTCTTTCAGGTGATAAAAAATACCGCTATTGCCTCCCGCAGGAATTTTCCACTCCAGATAAAGTTCAAAGTTTTCAAACTCCTCTGCACCATAGATGATATCTTTTCCTCCTTCATAGTCTTGCTCTAAGGCTAACTCAGGATCAAAAGTAAGCTCCTCATTTCTGATAATCCAGCCGGGGGGAAGTACATCAGCATTGTAACCACGCCAGCCTTCGGTAGTGCTGCCATCAAATAGGTAAATCCAGTCATCAGCTTCGGGGGTGGTATCAGCGGTGTTTTCCGATTGATCCACTTTTTTTTCTGTAGTACAGGCAAACATCATCAACAGTAACAATGGCAAGGTCAGAATTTTCTTTTTCATGTTTACAGAGTGGAGATAAATGGTTAGTGAAGTTGTGTTTTGTTCATCATGGTTGTATTTCAGCCTCTAAAGTAAACTTTTATTCGGCTCCGCCAAAAACATTGCTCCAGTATGAATAGCCATTTCTTTCCTTCTAAAAAAGGCTACTCCCATCTTTTCCTCCTACTGTTTTTTTAAATAATTCCTCTGCAATAATTAGCGACCTTAAGCCCAAATTACATACAGGATTCATAGTGCGTGAAGGCATCAATATAATTAGCTATTAAGAAAAGGAGTCTTTAATTTTTAAGTATTTATAAGGATTTGCCTAAAGATGTTAATATCTTTTGATAAAGGTCACTCCTACTAAACATAATTCAATAAGATGAATATGAGTATGCTACCACTCGCCCTGAATTTAACGGTATTCATATTAACTGCATTAGAAATGACTCACTCCGGATGGATTGAAAAGGAAGAAGAAAAATATCACTTGAATTTGCGTTCGCGAACCGAAGCTGAGGATGGTTCCTATAAGGTTGAGGAGAAAGAAGTCATTTGGGAGCCAAGCAAAACCGCCTTTATCATCTGTGATATGTGGGATGAGCATTGGTGTAAATCAGCCACTCAAAGAGTGGGAGAATTAGCGGGGCCAATGAATGAAATCATCAAGGAGGTACGTAACAAGGGATCTTTGATCATTCATGCTCCCAGCAGTGTAACGTCTTTTTATGAGGACACTCCGCAACGCAAAAAAGCAAAACAGGCGCCATTTGTAAGTACACCTAAGCCATTATCTACTTCTCAACGATGGGGTACTGCCTGGTGTTGGCCAGATGAATCCAGAGAGCAACCTTTGCCCATAGATGATACTGATATGGGGTGCGATTGTGCTGTAAAATGTGAAATTCGCGATGCCTGGACCCAACAAACACCCACCATTGAAATGGCTCCTGAGGATGCCATTACCGACAACGGTCAGGAAACGTTTAACCTTCTGGCACAGCATAAGATTGAAAATGTAGTACTGCTGGGAGTACATCTGAATATGTGTGTGCTAGGTCGTCCCTTCGGCATTCGTCAAATGGTGCAACAAGGGAAAAACGTGGTGCTGATGCGTGATATGACAGATACTATGTACAATCCTGAGATGGAGCCTCGGGTAAGTCATGTTAAAGGTACCGAATTGGTCATTGAGCATGTAGAAAAATACTGGTGTCCGAGTTTTACCAGTACAGACATAACTGGTAGACCAGCTTTTAGCTTTAGGTAAAGTATATTCTGTAACTAGATGCTTGTCTTCCATGTACTAAGGTTCTCTGAAAATTCCTTGTGTTTTATAGTGTCGCTATACAGAACCATACACAGAAAGTATAAACAACATTACCAGGGCAACCCAGGAGACGGTAGTCATAATTAAATTACTTATTATACAGCTCTATGTATCTTTCGTCCAGTTCTTCTGAATCCTTGTACTTGACTCTCAGCTCATTAAGCTCTTCATGCAGTCGGGCCAGTACTTCAGCGTATGCCGGGTTATTGTAGACATTTCTCATCTCCTGCGGATCATTTTTACGGTCGTAAAGCTCCCACTCATCAACATCGTGGTAAAAGTGCGCCAGCTTATAATCTTTGGTCACGATGCCGTAATGCCGTTTCACCATATGTGCCCCGGGATACTCATAGTAGTGATAGTAGACTGCATCTCGGTTCCAGCTTGCGGTATCACCTTTCAGCAAAGCCATCAGGCTTTCTCCCTGCATATCTTCTGGAGCAGCGATTTGAGCCGCTTCTAAAAATGTCTGTGCAAAATCCAGGTTCTGCACCATCTCATCGTTGGTAGTACCAGCGTCAATTTCGTTGGGCCAGCGTATTAAGAGAGGGGTTTTAAAAGATTCGTCGTAGATAAATCTTTTGTCAAACCAACCATGTTCGCCCAGGTAAAAGCCCTGATCGGAAGTATAAACGACGATGGTATTCTCAGCCAGCCCACTTTCATCCAGGTAATCCAGTACACGACCTACATTATCGTCTACCGAAGCAATACTGCCCAGGTAATCCTGCATGTAACGCTGGTACTTCCAGCTCGTTTTTTCTTTATCCGTCATATTAGGCCAGTTGGCTTCAAAATAATCAGCGATAGAATCCAGAATAGGCTGATACAAAAGGCTTTGCGCTTCGTTGATACGCGGATACTCATTGCCTTCAAAGTATTGTACATTGCGTGGATCATCGTTTTCCACCGCTGCTGATACAGCTCGGGGAAGCACCTTGTTATCGTAGCTCAGCAGCATTTCATCAGAAATGGTCATTTCAGCTTCTTTGGCCGCAGTCCCCCGGTTGCTGTAGTCGTCAAATAGGGTTTCAGGTTCAGGAAAAGTTTTGGCAGAAAACTCCTTAAATTTTTCGGGACTGGGCCACCAGGCGCGATGGGGCGCTTTATGCAGATACATCATCAGAAAAGGCTTTTCTTTATCCCTTTTGTTATCCAGCCAGTCAATGGTCAGGTCGGTGATGATGTCAGTGACGTATCCGGTGATGGTAGTATCGCCTTTGGGAGTGATAAATCTGGGATTGATATAATTGCCCTGCCCTGGCAAAATCATAAAATCATCTACACCTTTGGGGTTATTACCGAAGTGCAGCTTGCCATACATGGCGGTTTCGTAACCAGCCTGCTGAAACAGCTGAGGGAAGGTGGTTTGTGTGGTATCAAAGGGCATAACGTTATCAATTTTACCATTGATATGGGTATGCTTACCGGTCAGGATAGTAGCCCGGGAGGGAGCACAGATAGAGTTGGTTACCGAAGCATTGGTAAACAGCATACCCTCCTGAGCGATTCGGTCAATATTAGGTGTCTGTATCAGTTTATCAGAATAAGCACTGATCGCCTGGTAAGCATGATCGTCGGACATGATGAAGAGAATATTAGGCCGCTGAGGCTTGCCTTGTTCTTCCGTTTCTGAGCATGCGGCAAAGGCAAAAATTGAGAGCGTGATGTATAGTAGTTTTCTGATCATTGAGCTGCTGTTTTTTAGTTCAATTGGTTTGTCCACTCACTGGCAATATAGCAAAAGTATATTCACCTCACTCCCATCTGAAGCTAGGGGTTTCCAGCCCTTCAATCAAGTGTAAACTATTTTTGAGGATATGACCATACGTATTCTTCCAAGAGGCATCAGCAATAACCTCATCAGAAGAGCCATCGGCATAGTGGATGAAGAGTTTGGCTATAAAGGCAGGCTTACCTATTTCAACCATGTTTTTTCACAGTTTCCTTCAACTCCATTTCCTAAGGGGTAAGGAATTGTAAAAGCCGTTGCCCAGGGACACACCCAGGCAAGTTGGGCTATTCAGTAACATCGTATTCAGAGAAGTATGTCTTTTTGAAAAAATCCGTCCAGGCCGTATCCAGCACATTTTTCACGATGAGTTCGCCATTTATCTCAGTGGGATAATAACCAGTCTCATTAATGCACAGTCTTGCACTATCAACCTCGTTTTCTATACAGAATTCTTTACAAAAATGTGGAAAAGGATTGTCTAGATAAAATAAGGTATGTTAACTCGGCACTTTGTTCCATATCCGAGTCAGGCTAAGGAGGCTACTATAGCAAAGTTATCCTTTGGAAAATGAAGTACGGGGCAATTTATCATCACTATCGTAAATGGGCTAAAGATAGAAGCGGTTCGCCACAATTGGTAAAGAGCCTGGAAAGCCTTTTTAAAGCAATATAAACCTCTACCTGATCTGAGTATAGCAGCGTGCAACATACATGTTATTGAGGCAGAAAGAAGCCACATACTTCCAACACGTTCTGTATCACTGTTCGTCAGGGAAAAGTTTCAAGCACAGAATAAACGAAAATTTATATTATCTTTCCCCTAATTTGAACAATCCCCACGGACATTATGTAATAAAGGGGTATCATTATCGTTATACTATACAAAGCTACTCAGGATTTTTGCCCTGCCGGACGGCGTTTCCCCCCTCTTGTGCGGCCTATATTACTTGACCGCGCGTATAATTTTGTTTAACATTTATCTATGACTAATCAAACTCGTTTTGTTGATGCTAATCGCTCAGCATTTTTTCCTACTTTACGCAAGCGTGTAAATCATTATTTCAAAGAACAAGGCATATCGCCCTACGGCAATCGTAAAATGGCAGAAAAAACCATTGCCTTAACAATATTATATCTGGGTTCCTATGCTGCTATCCTTACTTTATCAGTGAATGCCTGGTGGCTGCTACCTTTTGCCATTCTGATGGGAGTAGGAAAAGCCGGAATTGGAATGTCAGTCATGCATGATGCATTGCATGGTTCATATTCTCGCAACGCGACTGTCAACCGTTGGGTAGGTTATCTTACATATTTTATTGGAGCGAATCCCGTGGTGTGGAAGATACAGCACAACGTTCTGCATCACACTTATACCAACATTCATGGTCTGGATGATGATATACGAAATAAGCTGATAATCCGCCTGAGCAAGCATGCTCCACTACAGTGGATTCATCGGTATCAGCATATTTATGTATTCTTTCTTTACGGTTTCAATACGCTGTTTTTCATCATCAGCGATTTTGTTAAACTGATTGGTTATCACCGTAGCGGGATGGTTAAACGTCAGAAAACCCGGATGAGCCTTGAGTTGACCAAACTGATTGCAACTAAAATTTTGTACGTATTTTTCACTGTGGCCCTTCCTATGCTGATCACCGCTTTAGCCTGGTGGCAAGTGCTGATTGGTGTGGTGGCTATGCACCTTACGGCGGGATACATTCTTACCATGATCTTTCAGATGGCCCACATAGTAGAAGAGGTTGAACAACCGTTGCCAAATGATGAAGGTAATATTGAGAATGCATGGGCTGTCCACCAACTGGAAACTACAGCCAACTTTGCCCGAAAAAACCGACTACTCAACTGGTATGTAGGTGGACTCAATTTTCAGATTGAGCATCATCTGTTCCCGAACATCTGTCATATTCATTACGAACAGATTTCACCCATTGTAGAGCAGACAGCAAAGGAGTTTGATTTACCTTACCATGAAAAACTTACTTTTGGGGAGGCGCTGGGCTCTCATATCAGAATGATGCGAAACCTGGGAGAATTAACTTCCCCCTTGCATGCTACAAAACCCAAACTAACATGAGGTAAACTACTGACCTGGATTTTAACTATACTATATCCTTTTAGTAAAAATTAGTACAAGTTCAATAGTCTATAGCTTTGCCTTTCAGCAAGCAAATTGGCAGTGCTTTTAAAGTAAAGACGGTATTCTTGCCAAAATATCAGGCTTATAGTTTACCAAAATTATTTTATTGAGCTTAATTGAAGTACTACAAAACAGCGGATAAAATATCATATTAATTTTGCTGGGGCGCTTAAATGGAAATGATCCAAGGCGTAATCATCGCTTATAGGTTAAGGAGTTTGGATCAGTCACAGTATTGTAGGGCGATGTGTATTGCATTCGCAATTGTTCAGTCATCTTTTATAAGTGCTGGTAATAATTTTTCAGGAATGCCAAAGGCCTCTACCAGTCCAGATGCTTCCTTTCTCAGCTCCCAACATAGCTGATTGACCTCTTTTCTGATGGCTTTCGTTTTGACACCCTCCATATAGCCATTTTCCAGATACCAGCCTTTGTGCTGCTCTATCTGAGTTAAAGCAAAAAGCTGACAGACCTTTGTTAATGTTTCTCTGCTATTTTTGTCTTCTACCTGCTGTATTCGTTCCACAAACTGCTCCAAAATCACCCGCTCAATATAAGCGAAGCCTACCTTGAGCATATGGTACTGGGTTTGATTAAAGGCGTCAAAGGAGTCCATTCCCTTATCAATATAATGTTTGAAGCGTGTGGCTGCGCTTTTCAGTATACGCATCTCGCGGTACCGAAAAGCCTTCAAATGAAAGTTATGGTCTAATAAATGCTCACTACTTGTTTCGCGAACGGCGAGCGGGTTTTTTTCTGCTATATTGATCCGTGCTTTATCAGCAATGTAGTTGACCATCCCAAAAAAATTAATGTCGGCAAATTCTTTTCTGAACTCTGCCAAGCGGCTTTTGGCTACCAACTGCATCAGCACTGTATTATCTCCCTCAAATGTGGTGTAGATATCCGTATCGTTTTTTAAGCGATCAATCCTGTTCTCTGAAAGATAACCTTTGCCTCCAAGCGCTTCCCGGCACTCCTGTAAGGTACGAGTTGTGTTCCAGGTAGACCAGGCTTTGAGCCCTGCAGCAAGTGCCTCTACTTCCTTTATGTCTTCTTTCGTCCGGGAAAGGAAACGCTGGGTCAGGTAGCGCAGGGCAAAGTGGCAGGCATAGGTGCTGGCAAGCAGGGGAAGGAGTCTGCGCTGATGGGTGCGGTAGTTAAGTATAGGCACTTCCTGTCCATTTTCAGGCCCAAATTGCTTCCTTTTTTCAGCATATCTGATAGCAATGGTCAGCCCCGTCTTAGCAGCACTCAAGGCAGAGCGGGCAATCCCAACCCTACCTCCTACCAGCGTGCTCAGCATGACAAAGAACCGGCGGTTGTCGCTACTGATCTGACTGTTAAATTTACCTTCATCATCTATGGATGCGTATCGGTCCAGCATGGCATCTCTATCTATTTTGACCTTGTCAAACCAGATACGACCGTTATCCACTCCATTTAGTCCCATTTTATGGCCATTGTCCTCAATCCGGATACCCGGTAGCAGTTCGCCCTGCTGATTTCGCAGAGGTACGATAAAAGCATTGACGCCATAATCTACCCCCTCAATCACCAACTTTGCAAATACAGTAGCCATCTGCCCATGGACGGCGGCATTGCCAATATACTCCTTACCGGCCTGTTCATTTGGGCTGTGGATGGTAATCATACCTTCCTGGTGATCGTAGGTGGCCGTAGTTTCCAGTCCTTTCACATTAGAACCATGTCCGGTTTCCGTCATGGCGAAGCAGCCAGGCAATTCCAACTTACCAATGGGCCGCAGGTATTGGTCATGGTGTTTCTTCGTACCCAGGTACAGCACACTCATACCCCATAAGCCAAACTGAACCCCAAATTTGATCACCATGCTCAGGTCGTGATAAGAAAGGGTTTCCATCACGGTAAAATACTTTTTAATATCATCCTCTCCACCGTACTCCGTAGGATAAGCCGTATTGCCCAGACCCTGATCCGCCAGAATTTTGCACCACTTCAACACTTGCTCGCGATACTGTTCAACGCTTATGTAGGGAGAAACAAAATCAAACTCTTCCTTAACCAATAGTGCTTTGACCTGCTCAATGGTGGCTTGCTCATCACCCTCTAAAGCATCCCTGATGATTTGAGGATCAAAGCTTTTGGTAGTGTTTAATTCATTGGTTTGGGTTGGATGCGCCTTGCGTTGTATGTGATAGGGCGACTCGCGGGACAGTACCCCCAGTTGAGATTCAACCCGTTCCAATGCATCTTTAATCGCTCCAGATGGTGAGACGTTCTGGGTATGTACATCGGCCAGCTTCAGGCCGGTCGTGGCCAGGGTACTCTTTAAATCATCCGACAGTTGGTCGGCATGTTGCCTGATGATCCGCTGCCATCCCTTTAAGGTATGTGGTGAAGGAGCTTGTTCCGGATTCAGGTGGGCATACAGGTATTCACGTTCGGAGTCGGTAAGCCAGCTAAATGCCATAATAGCTTCTCTGAGGTCATTGATTTCCTGCTCTGTCAGGTCGGCATCGGCCCAGGCAAGGTACAAAAAAGGAATAAAAGCGATGAGATTGGGATTTTCAAGGGCAGAATCAGTAGCAAGCATAATTATTTTTTTAAATCAACTGATGTGAACTCCGAAGGTTTTGTAAGAAAAGTAATTTAGAGTTTTTGAATCTATTTTACGAGACTTGCTTTGTTTTCAGCATCTTCAGGGACTTGGAGGGCTAATAGTTCACCGATAATACAGGGCAAACTTTCCATTCAATGCAATAAAATCACAATCATTAACTCAAGTATTACATCAGAATTAATGTGGTAACTTTGGATAATATCCTGGTTTTGAACCTAATAAAGGTCTTGGTAAACTTGTCGCATAAATGGGGAAACCAGCACCAAACTGCTTTACACACTTCAAAGTATTGGGCCGTTGTCAGTATTCTTTTTGGTGAGCTCTCATTGTTCTGCAACTTAAAATTGCAAATATTGAAAATATTGAGCTACCATTGCGCTGACTGATAGACCTAATCACCCAGGATGGTGCAATCATTCATATATCTTATTTCTATCCGGTGGCTGATACCATACACTAATGTAGGGATGATATCCAGGCTAAAAAAGATACCGATCTGCAAGCATACGGCATGTAGCTTATGACCAAATAGGCACTACCCTGCATGTTGAGCATTACTGATAAGGCCTGTCTTACACTTTCAATATGGAATAAGGGCCGCTTTCTGTATCTGTTGAAGTCTGTTCGCTCTATCTTTTTCTTATATCGCAGTAGTTCGTAAAAAAAGTAATGCTCGCTGTTAATTTCCAGATATTCTCCAGTAAGGGAGAGGTATACCCCCTCTAAATTGCACATTCTTGGTGTTCTTCGAGCGCACTTGAGAAATTCTCACGAGCTATGAGGTAAACAAAATCAAATTTTACTAAGCGCAGGCGCCCTTAAATCAAATGGAAAAAAGTTTCCAGGCAGCGCTCTGTTTTCTTCATATTTTCCAAAATATGAAAATAAAGAAGGAGCTTATTGTCCTTCTTTATTCTCTCTTTTCAGTTCCTGGTTAATAGGTTGTGACTGTAGGTCCATTGATGGGTTTTCAAGTATGCCTATAAATTCGTCCAGGTGCTTCTGATAGACTCCTCTGGGGTCGGTATTATGCTTTCTGGCTACATAAGCCGCATAGCCTACCGCTTCGCCCATCATGCCGCAGGTGCGCATGACCCTGGTACTGCCAAAAGCTACATGGGTAGTGCTGATGTCCCGACCGGCCATAAAAAGGTTCTCAATATTACGAGAGTACAGACAGCGGTAAGGAATGGTGTAGGGTTTAACTTTGATGTGTTTTGTAGCTGCGAAAAACTCCTCTCCGGGAAAGTACTGTGAGTTCTCCTGGTCAGGAAAATGCAGGTCAATGGTCCAGGTGGCGGTAACTGTGGCATCAGGATACATCTTGCCTTCCTGAATGTCCATCTGGGTGAGGATATGATCTCCCAGTAACCTTCTGGACTCTCTCTTTCCTCCGATATAGGCCACCCAGGCCAGTTCGTAGTTGGCATATTTTTCCTTCTTCTCATTTTTAAGATACGACCAGTTGCCATAAATCGCTCTCAGGTTATGATCTCTGATCTGTTCCGCCTCAGTAATGGTATTGAAGTTTCCGAAGCCGGTTTCCCACTGCCAGTCCGCTTTATGCTCATCAATGTGGTACTCGTCGGAGAACTGCATGGCCCAGGGAGTTTCCGGAAATGTGGTGACGGAATCCGTTTCTACCGATGCCCAGAGATTGGAAGTACCCAAAGTAAAGTCATCGGGATTTTCCGGAGCTAAAGATTCTCCGGTTTCTTCCTGGCTCTCACGCCCTACCCTGTAATCTGCACCTGCCAGAAAGCCTACTGTGCCATCGCCGGTACAGTCTGAAAACAGTGCTCCACTAAAACGGTACTCCTGATTGGTTTCAATGTTTCTACCAATTACTGCGATGATTTTGTTGTCTTTGGTTTCTACCTGATCAACATGCGTATTGAGAAAGAGTGATATTTTCTCTTCTGCATTTACGATGGATAACTTTCTGTCGTCCCCGTAGCGATCACCTTCGGGATGACCATTACCGGGATCACCATTATCCAGTTCCCGAACGATTCTACCCAGTTTTGAGTAATAGTTTTTATCTACATCTCCTCTGAGGTGTACCCTTATTTCTGAACTGTTGTTACCTCCCAGTACCGGACGATTCTGTATCAATGCCACTTTCAGACCCATTCTGGCACCGGAGATGGCCGCACAGGTGCCAGCCATACCGCCTCCTACTACAACGAGATCATAATGCCCTCCATCCAGAGGCTTGTCAGTAAGCCCTAACATTTGCTTCCTGAAAGCCAGCAATTCATCATTTCCCTGAGGTGGTGTGAAGTTTTTGTCTTTGGTAAAAAGCAGGGCGTCGCACCTGCCATCAAAGCCGGTCATGTCTTTTAGCGTAAGTTTTACCTCACTGTTCGGAATATCGGTAGTGCCGCCATAATACCACTGCCAGCCTTCCAGGCCAGTGGAACCAAATTCCTGTTCCAGAGGCTGCTCATTGATTAAAATTCTGAATTTACCAGGGCCTTTGGGATAGGGCGCCCAGTCTTTGGTCCTTACCCATATGTGGTAGGTGCCTTTTTCAGGAAAGCTGACTTCTGTTGAGGCATCCGGAACCGGCCTTCCCATGCCATGCGCGAGCAGGTAAGAAGATCCCATCACATCAAAAGCCTGCTGGTCAATTTTCCACCCTCCTTTCTCACTAAAAGATTCGGTTTCTATAAATACCGCAGATTTATCTACAGACTTCTGAGCACTGAGCTCCTGAACCCATATCAGGTTCGTGCATAAAATAATGAGCAATATCAATGGCAGTCTTTTCATAGGTTTGTTGTATTGTGTTCATCAATTCTTTTCATAATGCTGCATGGCCTGTCTGACCTCTTTGTCTTTCAGTTGCATGGCTTTGAGTGCCTGATATACTTTATCCGCATAGAGGTTATCCTGTTCCAGCAGGGCAGTCAGTTTGCGTATGGTTTTATCGGTCAGGGAGACTTTGTTCTTTTGAAAAATTCCTAATACAGTTTCCAGTTGGTTTCCGTTCATGCTGCTCATCGCATCTGCCAGTATTTCCATACTTTCACCCCTTAGTTCTACTTGAATTAACCTTTCCAGAAGCTTGTTCTGGATGCGGTAACTCAGATTCGGAAAACGTTTCGCCAGGGCCAGTTGCCATGGTTTGTTTTCCAGGAGTTGTTCCGGCAGATGATTTAAAACGTATAGGTTTACAAAAACCCTTTCACCGTCAATCATGCGCAAAATTTCAGGCATGTATTCTTCATACTGTTCGGCAGTAAGCTGGTCCAGCGCATAATACTGATAGGGATAATTATCTGAGTCCAGAAAATGCTTGAGCAAATCTTTGTTCCAGAGACTTTGGGTATGTTCGGGAATTTTTTCAGCGATTTCCCCATGGACAATATGCCAGAGCACATAAGTACTGTACACCGCTCCGCTTACCACTGCTTTTTCCACTGTTTTTTTGGTCGCGCCAGTCACCGCGTCCACTTCTTCCGACACTACCTTGGTATTCTCATCTATGAGATCTGATAACTCATTTTCACCCAGGAGCGAGCGGCTATCTGTTAAAATTTTCTGCAGCTTTTCATGATCTTCTTCGGAAAAAGGTTCATGGTCAAATTTGGTCAGTGGCCGGCCGCTGACCGTTTCGTATTTCTGAAAATTGCCTAATAGGTCCCAATACAGATCAATAACCAGCAGGTCACAAAGTCCATCTTCACAGACCGGTGTACGCACATGACTAAAATAATGATCAGGCAGATCACCCTCATTATACACCAGTTCTACCTCCATACGAATAGAATCCTGTGAATAAGCATCAAATGCCTTCTCTCGGCGTACTGGCTCCTTTCCTGCAAAGGATAAAATCAGAGTGAGCAAGGTGACAATGGGCAATATGTCTTTTACATTCATCATTTTCCAAACGTATCAGTATTCTGACCTGAAGCTTGCTGTTCAAACAGGGCTTCCAGTCTGAAATCGTATGCTTTGTTCTTCTTCAGATTATTGATAAGGATATGATGTATTTGAGAAGCATTCAAGGCTTTTGTTGACCAATCCTGCTTGTTTTTTTCCCGGTAGCTCAACTGATATCCAATGGCTCTTTCTTCTGGTTCAAATACAAGTATGGCCTGATCGGCTTCCCTGATTACACCTTTAAGCGCCACATTTTCTTTTTCTTTGCCCTCTTTTAGTTTTACCGCCACCTCATGGGTCCACTCACTGGCAAAGCCCCACTGCTTACGGCTGCCCATGCGGTAGTAATACGTCTCTCCCGGTGTCAGATCCGGAATCTTACATACGCCTACATTGCGTAAGCCGATGCGCTGGCTATATTTCCCCGGCTCAGTACCGTATTCAATTTCATACATATAGTCCAGCCGGTCAACCGAATAGCCAATAAAAAAGTGACCCTCAAAAGGGATAGTAGCCCGAATAATTGGCGGCAACTCATCTTCATCCAATTGGACTTCCACGCTGCCAGAAGGCTTACTTTCTCCTGCATTATTGACAGCCACTACGGCAAATTGATAGCGGGCCAGTTTATCCAGCTTATTGATATTTACATAATCATTGATGGTGAGCGGTGATTCCTGATTCAGTCCGTTTTTACCGTAAAGTACTTTGTACCCACTGGCTCCCTCTACGGTATGGAATACCACTCTTGCCTGATCGGCAGCGGTGTGCACGATACGAATTTCCGGTGCTTCAGGAGCTGAAAAGTAAATAGTAGTATCCAGTACGGAATAAGATTGAGGGTCCAACAGTGCTAGCTGTAATCCAAGGGCTTCCTGCTCATTTTCTTTCCACGATAAATCTTTATGCAAAACTGGATCGCCCGGCATGATCTCAGGTAAACTGATCATTCCTCCTTCCAATACATCACCCGACTTTTGCACCAGCTTCCACACTAGCGTGTAGTCTCTTAAAGTATAAGCAGGTATGTCCAATCTATTACGAGGTTCAATGGAAACAGAAGCCATCTTCCCATTTACTTTCACGCTCATGTCCCTTACCGGCGCGTACTCTCTTTTGAAAGTATAAAATGGTCGTTTTTTCTGGCGGAAAACATCTACCACACCCCAGGTTCGGTTTTGTGAAGGTGGCGTTGTCCAGCTTTCATTGGCTTTCCAGAAGCTGCGATAATCATTGAAGGTCCAAAGTGAAACACCCGCCATATATTCCTTGCCTCTGAACTCATTGAGCATTTTAGCAGCATTAACTCGGGCTTCGTTCAGGTCTTCATCATTCAGATTATGTCCATACTCCGCCATAAAAATGGGTTTTCCGGGATGCAGTTGATTGACTTGCTCTGCCCTTGCGCCCCAATCTCCATAACTATTGAACATGATCATGTCTGAATACTGAACCGGATCTATTTCCTGAACAGAAGCCGAATGAGAAACATAGATAGCTAAACGCGTTGAATCCAGTGCTTTGGCATGTTCAATGGCCCCTTTGACATAATCCATCACTTTGGGGTTTCGGTCAACAAAGCCAATTTCATTCCCTATACTCCATCCTATCACCGAAGGATGATTATATTTAACTTGCACCATCTTTTCCAGCCAGTATTTGGGCAAAGGGTGCTCAGGATCTACCATTTCATCTTTACCCCAGAGGGAGACTTCCTCAAAAGTCATGATACCCTTTTCGTCCAGATAGTCCAGAAAATCTTTGGGTAAAGGTAGATGACTCAGTCGTGCCATATTAGCCCCCAGGGATTTCATCATATCCACATCCTGCTTGATGCGCCAGAGGGGCAATGTATTGCCGGTGGTACGGTCTTCGGGAACAAGGTTAAAGCCAACGGTACGAATCACTTCTCCATTCAGGAGTAACTGCTCTCCTTTTACCTCTATTTTTCTTACCCCAAAACGATCAGCAAGTTGGTGAATACTTTGATTATCCTGTTGCAAAATGAGCTGGCAGTCGTACAGCTCAGGATGGTTGAAATGCCATAGCTGAAGTTGTTTTTCACTGATGTTAAAACTCAGGTTTACTTCTTCTTCACTATTTGCATCCAGGCTCACTGCTTTTGACTCTCCCTTCCAAATTTGCTGTCCATCTTTCAGCACACTTGCCATCAGGTTTACGGTTTGTGCTTCTTCACTCAGATTAGATATTTTTGCTTTGATGCTCACTTCAGCAGTGCCTTGCTCCAGATCAGGAATAGCGGTGATATGCTGATATTCCAGCCTTACCGGCTCGGTGACTTCCAGCCAGACTGGTCTTCTGATACCTCCCCAGTTCCAGATGGCTCCGCGTTTAAAGGTATTGTCCACCTGCAATGTGATTCGGTTTTCTTCACCGTACTTCAGGTACTCATTGATATCAAACCAGAAAGGTAAAAAGCCCACATGATGTTCCCCTACTTTTTCTCCATTGATCCAGACCTGTACGTCATTGTAGACCGACTCAAAGTAAATGCGTACATTCTTTTCACGCCAATGCTCCTGTACCTCAAAATCACGTGTATACCAGGCTTTGCCTACATAATCAGCATATTCGTTTTTCAAATCCCAGTTTCCCGGTACTTCCATCTCGTCCCAGCCTGCCAAATCAACATTACTTTGGAACCAGCCATCTTTGTCTCCCTGATTGTACAAATCGGTTTTAAACGACCATTCACCATCAAGCGCATATTGATACTCATCAACGGATTGCGCGACAGCGACCAGCACTCCACTACCGTTAATTAGCAGGAAGGTCAATGCAGTGGAAATTATTATTCTAAAGTATTTATTCATAAGTCAGCATAATTTTTATTCTACCCGATAAGATTCGCCCGGATTTAAGGCAAACTCCATAGCATGGTTCACTTCCTCAAAAGCCACTTCTTCCCCACTTGCGGTATTAATGATTTTTGCATTTTCCCAATCAGGATTGGCGATGCTGATCGTACTTTGGGTGTTTCCATCCTTATCGGTAAATGTCATCTCCGTTTCCTGAGCAATGGGATAGATTCTGGCTTTCAGCGCATCATCTTTCAATTCTATCACGATACCTTTGCCGCCAACGAACAAAGGTGTTTTACCAATGGGCAGAGGAAAATCATCCAGTGTAGTAGGACCTTCATAGGTTTCTCCACTGTCGTAATCCATCCATTTTCCTTCAGGCAAATACACATCTCTTCCTTTGGCAGTCGCATAATCATCCCCGAAGAGAGGCGTAGCCAGCAGTGATTCTCCTATCATCCACTGATAGCTCCGGCGGCTGGTATCTGCCAGATGGTACACCTGATCATCCTCGGGGAAAGCAATAGGCATGGGTGTCATGGGATAGGGATAGCCGGTTTCAAAAGCATCCAAAGCGGCATCATAGATATAAGGAAGCAGACGTTCATGCAACTGAGCTGCTTCCAGTGCTACCGTATTGGTTCTCTCATCAAACTGCCAGGGACCATAGCCATAGGACATGGAAGGATTTACGGCTGCATACTGGGCGTATCGCATCAGATAAACACGTAGCTTTTCCTGAGGTTCATCGCCAAATCTTCCGGTAGCCAGACCAGTTCCCCCGATAATATCAGGATACACATAAGGAAAACCGGCATAGGCATAAGCCAGACCATTCAGTGGACCGCGGTCCTGCGGCTGGTTATAATTAAAATCGTTGTAACGGTGAATATCGGCAGCAGAACCCAGGTAATTGTTTCTGCCCATAATGTACACGCCTTTATCCATCAAGGCCCGATTGATCGGATCAATCAGATCATCTGGCAGAGATTGTGGATAACCAAACAAATCTTCTTTGAAACCATCTACGCCATAATCCATCCACTTCTGGCAGAGCTCAACATACCAGTCTACCGCCTCGGGATTTTGTCCATCTATCAGGTAAATTTCCGGCTCAGGAAAACCGGCTTTGAATAATTCGGGATTGCCAGCATCATCTTGAATAAAATAATCATTTTCCAGACCTTGCTCGGTAAATGGACCTCCGGGAATAAAGCCTATCCTCAAACCAATGGTAAAGATCAGCCCCTGATCATGGAAGTAGTCAATCATTTCCTTGGGATTGGGATAAAGTTGCGGGTCCCACATGCCAAAGCTGGTGGTCGCCTGTAGTACTTTTGCCTCTTCCGACTCCGAGTCAGAACCGTAGGGCGTACCATGTTCGTCAAACTCTCCGCTGCTGCTGGGCCAGAAGCCGGAACCTACCACCATCCAGCGGAGGGGGTAACCTAACTCAAGATACTGGTTTACATTTTTGGTGACGGTTTCATGGTTGGTATTCCAGGCCAGAGCGCCAAAAGCCTCCCAGCCCACCCCAAACCATTCGTATTTGGGTTTGTAGACTGTGTATCCTTCGGCATTGCGGACTTGCAGAAAATCATGATAAATCTCTTTGGGCGAACCTATAAAGTAGTAAAAAGCAGGCATCTCGGCTACGCCGATAGAGCCCTGCGCATTTTCTTCTTTGGTAAATCTCACCAGCTTATCGCCTGGCTCTATGTTGACCTGCGCCAACTCGTGTTTGGGAAAAATAGCAAAATTGCTGACCATACGATGGCCGTGCAGCGGGTTCATCTCAAAGCCGGTAAGGTCGGTAGAGGCCCTTACATCCTTATCCCACTGACCATTACCATGAGCAGCATGATCAGCCAGGCCGTAGGCAGGTGTTATGCCTTGGGTACGCGCTACAATGGTATAAGTACCCTGCTGCTGGGGTGATACACCCAGCTTAAAATGATTGGGAGCCAAACTAAGATCTACATCGGCGGTCAGTCCGTTTTCTGTCTCAACGGTGAAAGTGAGTTGGTCTCCACTCTCTTGACTCAGTTGAGTACTTATTACATTTCCACTTTGCAGACTATCACTAGAAATTTGCAAACCAGAAACCGGATGGGCGGCAGCTAAAACCTCTCCTCTGGCATTTCTGATTTCATAGCGAAAGCCTTCCTTCTGAATAGCCAACTGATAGTTTTCAGTATTCACCAGTATACGATCTTCATTTTCTGAGATTCGCTCATTACCATTCTGCTCACAGGCAGTAAAAAAGACCAGGAGAAGTGAAATCCAAATCAGAAAATGTTGTTGTCTCATAGCTAGTTTTAGGTTGTGTATTCTCATATACTATTTTGATCTTTCCATTACACCTACGCTATCCGCCCAGCTTTGCCAGCGGATTTCTAAGTTGAAAGCCTTCTCAGGATAGGCCAGGCTCAGGTTATTCAATTCCGTGGGGTCCTGAGACAAATCATAGAGTTCCCAGTCCTGCTTTCCTCTTTTCACCAGTTTCCAGTCTTCTTCACGTATGGCCTGATTACCAATATGCTCCCAATACAGTACTTCTTCAGAGGATGTCTTACTTTTTTCACTATCGTTTTCCCAGGCGAATATTCCAGCAAAGCTACGACCATCATAGGCCAGGATTTCTCTTCCCTCATAAGTAGCTGGATATTCGGCTCCGGCCACTGCCAGACAGGTAGGCAAAATATCATTGATGTGCGCTAGCTGTCCGATGATTTGTCCAGAACTTTTGATTCCGTCAGGCCAATGAGCGATTAGAGGAGTCCTTATACCTCCTTCATGGGTCATGCTTTTATACAAGCGGTAAGGTGTATTACTCACATTGGCCCAGTTTTGTCCGTAGGCTACAAAGGAGTCAGCCCCTCCTACTTCCACCTTTGGTGAACGATTGACCTCCTCCGCACAGGCGCCATTGTCGGAGAGAAAGAGGATGAGGGTGTTATCCATTTTTCCTTCTTCTTTCAAAGCTTGTATCAGTTTGCCAATATTCTGATCCATCCTATCTACTTGAGCTGCATAAACCGCCATTTTTCTGGCTTCCTCACTTTTATTTTCCAAACTATCCCAGGACTGAAAATCCGAAGGAGACAACACCAGCTCAGCGGGTACTATACCCAGCTCCTTTTGTCTGGCAAATCTTTGCTGGCGAATAGTTTCATAACCTTTTTCATAAACCCCTTCATACTTAGCAATATCTTCCGGCCAGGCCTGTAAAGGAAAATGTGGAGCGATATAAGCCAGATAGAGAAAGAAGGGTTTGTCCTTTTCTTCTCCATTTTTGATAAACTGTATGGCCTCATCAGTAAAGTTGTCGGTAGTATAGAAACTTTCCGGATCAGGAAAAACCTGCTCATTATTTCTAAAAATTGGGCGGTCAATAAATTCGGAAGGATAAAAATATAAGCCTCCTCCTTTGGGTATCCCGTAAAAATCCTGAAAACCTCTTTTGTCAGGCCACTGCGACCGCTCATCTCCGACATGCCATTTGCCGGACATGATGGTATGATAGCCATTTTCTTTAAGTACTTCGGCAATGGTCACACATTTGTCATTCAGATAACCCTGGTAAGTGGGCGTGCCCAGATCATGGTTCATGGCTCCCACACCTGCTCTATGCTGATACAGTCCGGTAAGTAGACTGGCCCGGGATGGGCAGCAGCGGGAGGTATTATAGAAGTTGGAGAATAACAATCCCTCTTTGGCCAGCGCATCCAGATTGGGGGTGGCAATTTCACTGCCCATACAGCCCAGGTCAGAATAGCCCATATCATCGGCCAGAATCACGATAATATTGGGACGTTCCGCCACCTGCTCCTCTTCCTGACAGGATACGAAGAAGATTAGGGCAAGGATTGCCACACTCAACATTTGCCATAGACTACTCTCTGCTAACTTCATGAAGCACCTCCTGATGTAGTTGTTCAATTTTTTCTTTTCTGCTGCTGTGCGATTCATCGTGATATTGCTGAAAAGCTGATTTAATCGCCTCACTATCTTCTCCTAGCCCCTGATCGTTAGTCTCTTTGATCCAGATATCAAGTACTTTTCTTAATTGCGATAGCTCTTGAGCATACTCTTCCTGAGAAACCAAGTTTACGGTTTCATAAGGGTCATTTTTCAGATCATACAATTCTTCAAAGGGCATATCTTTTACCAAAGCCTCCTGCGCAGGTGTCAATGTACCTTGCTCATGCATGATGTTGAGCAGATGGTAAATGGGATGCATCTGCTTACGGTAAGCAGTAGCGGAGCTATTCACTGAAAAATCGTGATGGTAGTTGCGGACATAGCGAAAGTTTTCGCTTCGTACACTTCTGCTTCTGAAATCCGTACCGCCAATACGGTTGGTTGCACTAAAAATATATGCCCTTTCTTCCTCCTGACTTTCTCCCAGAAAAACCCTGCCCTGCATGTATTCAGGTTTATTAATTTGCATCAACTCCAGGCTAGTCGCAGTAACATCTATCAGGCTGAGCAGCTGATCAGAAGTTTGTCCTTCAGTGTAGCCTTTTGAGGTTTTGTCTGGAGGCAGTGAAATGATGAGTGGTACTTTAAGTCCTGAATCATAATGGTAGTTTTTGCCTCTGGTCATCGGACGGCCGTGATCGGAAAAGAAAATGATCGCTGTATTTTCTTCCAATCCGTATTTTCTCAAACTATCCAGTATCATCCCTACCTGTTCATCCAGCTTTTCAATGCTGGCATAGTATCCGGCAAAATCTTTCCTGCTTACTGCATGATCAGGGTAATAAGGAGGAATAGAAATCTGTTGGAGATCAAACTGCCCGGATTGTGGTTCTTCAAAAGGGCGATGGGTAAGACCCAATGAAATCTGTGCGAAAAAAGGTTGGTTTTTTTCAGTGATTTCCTGCCAATGTTCAGCATTAAAATGCTCTTCAGGATCATGCTGGAACATCCAGTCTATTTTACCTTTGCCCGGTGCATCTTTGATATTCGCACTGGTATAACCCTGTTCTTTTACCAACTGGGCGGCTGTTCTGATTCCCTCGGGAAGCTCTGGTAGCAGTTCATCAGGATAGCGCATATGATAGGCCCCGATGGAGGTCTGGTACATACCCGTGGCAAAAGCCGTGCGGCTGGGAGAACAAACCGGCGCTGCTGAAAAAGTCTCGGTAAATCGCATACCATACGCTGCCAGACTATCCAGATGCGGAGTATTGACCAGACTATTGCCATAGCAGTTCAGGTCGGGAGACAGGTCCTCGGCAATGATCCACAACACATTCATAGGCTGTGCCTGTGCTATCAACTGCCAAGGGGTAAATAAGCACAGCAAAAGAATCATTATGTTGCCAAAGTTCTTTCTCATCTTAGTCGGATGGTTTGCTGTTTTTCATGCCAGCCATATCCATAGCTAATCTTCAGTTCCTTTTGTTGCAGCCCTTCCTCCAGCAGATATTCAGTTCTAAATATCGTAGACTGATTTCCTGTTTCGGTAAGTGTGAGTGGTATAAGTTCATGATTGATATGCAGCAGCACTTCCGCTTTTTCAGGACAGCTATTGTCAAAGTTGAGGGGAGCGTTCAATTCAATCCCAATCGTCTCTCCTTTCTTTGCTTTGTTGATTTCTTCGCTAAAATCCTGATCATAGACTTTGACAGCTATGCTGTTGCTGCTCAGATAAGCCAATCCTGTATTCCAGGCGGTATTAAAGGTTACCCAACCTTCGGTGTGACCGGGGTCTCCTGCATAAGGATCGTAGGGGTAGGTGGTTTCTTTAGGATTACCATCCAGTACCCCTCGGGCTGTTTGCAAGATGCCTGCGCCTCCCTGCCATTCTTTGTACCAGCCCATTTCTACCCCATCAAAATCCGTAACTGCATCAAAACCAAAATGCCTTCCCGTAGGATTTCTGCCAAAAATATGGTCTACATAAGCTATCGCCATTTCTTCCAGACGTGCTTGCTTTTGAGCACTTTCCAGATGGGCTGCTACCGCCAGGGCCGGAGCAGGAAAGCCTGCGATATTTCCTACTTCGTTAAAACCCGTTTTGATATCAAACCTTGGATCAGGTTCAGGCGATATGCTGGGAATAATCCACTTATCATCTGAATAACGGCGGTAGTCCCACATATTATCGGAGCGGCGAATCATCTCATCCGCCCAGCTTTCCATTTTATCACTAATACCCTTAGGCGCTTGCTTAGGATAGTTTTCCAGAAAATATGCTAGCGCAGTGAGGGTAGCATGCTCTCCCTGTCTCTGCCCTTTGGTAGTTCGTGGGTCCTGCCAGTCCAGATTTTCCAACAGCCACTCGGTTTGGGCAT
The DNA here is from genome assembly GCF_038039535.1 of Catalinimonas locisalis. Taxonomy (NCBI): domain Bacteria; kingdom Pseudomonadati; phylum Bacteroidota; class Cytophagia; order Cytophagales; family Catalimonadaceae; genus Catalinimonas; species Catalinimonas locisalis. The sequence goes on from NZ_JBBPHP010000042.1 coordinate 43,241, forward strand.
AAGCCGCCTCAAAGTATTGATCCGCATCTTCTCTTCCTTCTCTTTTGGCCACTTCATACATCATGAGGTTGGGTACAATGCTATGTCCGGGAGGAAACTGTCCTTTTCCGGTGCCAATGAAATCATACACCTGAAACAGGTTACCATTGTGCTCAATGTCGTGCCACTGCCAGCGGTTGATGGCTTCATCGCCCCAGATGGGAAACAGATAGTCTCTGGCTTCCTCATAAACCGTCTGTGGAATATACTCATCCAGATAAGGATAAGCATAGAGGAAATAAGCCAGTTGCTCTTTGAGCAGGGTATGGTTGACTTCTCCCCTCAGGTAAATATCTACTGCCCAGTATATCAATCGGATAATTTCCGGAGTGTTTTCCGGCAGTTCTTCTCTCACCCCCAGATACATGCCCTGCACCGGCATACGCTCGGTAGAAAAGGCAGATGGGTTGGCAAAGTAGAGATTGAGCAAAGAGGGAATTTCAAAAGAAAACTGATGGCTATCCCTCCAGGCTACCCCTAAGTTGGGGCAATCCGCACTTTCATCGGTAGGCGTATAATTCTGGGAATCACCAAACCAGCAGCGCACATCTACCATAAAATTGATGGCCGGTTGATACGATACCTGTTCAATCAGCCCATCAGCGATCCAGAAAGGGACTGACCTGCCACTATGCGCTTCTCCCTGTACAATGACCTGGTAGCTTCCCCAAGCATCAGGTTTAAATTCTGAGAAGTCTCCGATATGAGATTGAATTGTACCTTCAAATGATGCCTGTTCCTCACCCTCTTTGACAATACTGAAACTTGTACCCTCTTTGGCCAGCGGAGCCGTAAATCGCTTTGTTTTTGCTTGGTCATAACCTACCTGGTTGACAAAAACAGGTTGGGGATCATAGGCAAAAACCTGAATTTCATAAATCTTAAGGAGCTGGCTATGCACACTTCTCAATCTGATTTTTTGAGTTTTTACCGGCTCAAAAGCAATCATAGGATTGTCTTTGGGAAGGCTACCTACCACTACCCATTTTTCATCCTCCCAGACTTCTGCCAGTAGACTGTCAGCTCCTTTTACCAAGGGCAGTACAATACGATCAATATCATATTCTCTGTCCAGTGATATCTCCAACCAGTGATTACCCACCATACCTGCTGACTGCCAGTAACTCTCAGGATTTCCATCCACGGCTGCTCTGGCAGGTTCTTCTTCGCTGGAAGCCATGGCCTGCTGACCTAAAGCCAGATTGGTCAGGCTGATCTCACTCGCGATGCTCAACTGGCTAAAACTCAATAACAGTGGTAAAAGAAGACAGGCAGCTAATTTATTCATGTAAAAGGGTATGTTATGTGTAAAGTACACCTTCTCCGATGAAGAAGAAGGTGTTTTGCTCAATATATTAGTATCCGGGATTTTGTTCCAACTGATTGTTGACGTCCATATCCTTCTGAGGAATAGGCCACAGATAATCTTTATCAGCATTAAAGGTTCTTTCGTCTACTGCTCTATACAAGTCAGCCATACCTCCGTAGTTGGGATGACCAAATTCATCAATTTCGGGAGCAGTATTCAAATCCACATAAGCACCTTTGGGGCGACCCACCAAAGTACCTGACATCACATGATCAGCAATACCCCAGCGATGAATATCCAGCATACGAAATCCCTCGTCAGCCAATTCTACTTTCCTCTCTCTCCTGACGATAGTTCTCAGCTCTTCTATACTGGTGGTAGTAATCGCAGGATACTCGCTGGTTTGGGAAGGATCTACCTGATAAGCTCTCGCTCTGATGGCATTGATAGCATCCAATACGCTATCATCTACCTGACCCAGTTCAATTTTAGCTTCAGCATAGGTGAGCAATACTTCCGCATAGCGCATCAGAATAAAGTTCAGTTGAGAATTCTGACGGTTGATGGGCAAGTCCTCTTCGCTGGTGTACTTTCTCCAAAGATAACCGGTAAAAGACGCAAATGGATTGGTCACATCCTGGTTGGCCACACGCTTCTGAACTCCATCTACAATCTGCCAAGTTTCTACGCTGTCAGGATGGGTTTCATATACATAAGTAGCAAACAGGCTTTGCGGTCTGATGATAGAAGCATCTAAGCGTGGGTCACGGTTTTCAAAAGGGTTTGCAGGGTCATAAAGGGGAGATTCGTCAATAGGCAAACCATCCACACATTCGTAAGAATCTATCATGAACTGAGAAGGCACAAAACGACTCCAGCAGCTGGTATTCCTTGGTCCCTGTTCTCTGGGGATAGGAGTATCCAGAAAGCCTACCAGAAAAGGCATATCTAAAATTACTTCTGCTGACCTTTCTCCAGCATAGGTAAAAAGTTCAGCATAACTGGGATGCAGGCTGTATACCTGAGCGTCTATTACTTCCCGGGCTGCCTGCGCTGCTACTTCATATTCTTCGTTCATCAAAGCAATGCGAGCCTTAAGGGCAAGCGCCGCTCCTTGTGTAGCCCTGCCTTCTTCTGAGCCTCCCCAACTTTCCGGTAAGTTCTGAGCAGCAAAATCCAGGTCATCTATGATATTGGCATATACTTCTGCCTTGGGCGCTCTTGCCACTTTTGCATCATCTATGTTAGAAGGTATCTCGGTCACATAGGGCACATCACCGTACAATTGTATCAGCCAGGAATAGAAATACGCTCTCAGGAACCTGGCTTCTGCCTGTATTCTGGTATAAAAATCCTCAGAAACAACCTCCTGAGCTCTTTCCATATTGATCAGCAAATTATTAGCCCGGTTGATACCACTGTACATTTTTTCCCAGGTTTCGGCAAATCCGGATGTCTCAGAAGTGTGTGCACCACGAGAGTAGGTTTGCATACCACTAAAATCAGAACGCAGGAAACCAAGATCGGTAGCATTATCCAGCGTTAGCGGATAAGGCATCCCTCCTGATCGCCAGTACAGATCGCGATATACGCCATTGATGGCTAAGGTCAACTCAGCCTGATTGGAAAAGAAGGTTTCATCAGAGGGCGCATCCAGGGGTTGCTGGTCTAATGCTTCCTCACAACTTGCTACCACAAAGAGCAGCAACATTATACTTATTGTTTTATAGATTATTTTCATGACTTAAGCATTTTTAGGTTAGAAGTTGACATTCACACCGAAGGTATATACTGAGGTAATTGGATAGGCCGCACCTGCTGTACCATTGGGTGCTTCAGGGTCAATTCCCTGAGGCATGTTGTCAATGGTGAAGAGATTTTGCCCGGAGAAGTAAACCCTCAGGTTGTCAAGAAAACTATTCTGTATCACCCCATCGGAGAAAGTGTAGCCGAAGGTTAAGTTTCTCAACCTCAGATAGGATGCGTTCCAAACCCAAAAATCTGAAGTCTCGTAATTGTTATGACTGGTGGTAGCCACCAAACGAGGATGTGCTGCATCAGGATTTTCAGGTGTCCAGTAATCCAGATGCCAGGCCTGTATTTTACCCGCGTTCTGGAAAGCCCATACTGCATCTCCACTCAGATAAAGATCTTTTTTACCTACGCCCTGAGCAAAAACTGAAAGGTCAAAGCCTTTGTAATCCAAAGATATATTTAATCCATATGTCAGTCTGGGAAAGGGATTTCCGATGATAACTCTATCTTCAGAATTGATTGCATCATCCACGCCATCAGGTATTCCATCACCGTTCGTATCTTCAGTCAGCATATTTGCATAACGAATATCACCGGGAGCCAGGGCACCGAATTGTTGCGGGGCATTGTCTATTTCTTCCTGGGTCTGGAAATAGCCGATGGATTGATAACCGTAAATGGAATTGATAGGATCACCTTCTCTGATGATACTGGAGCCGCTGATGTAAGGTCCGGTTCCTACAAGATCGGTCACTTCATTGATTACGTTTGACACATTGGCGTTGATGCTGTAGCTAAATTCACCTGCATTATTTCTCCATCCCAAGCCAAGATCCCAGCCAGTATTTTTCACCTCTCCGGCATTCTGGAAAGGGGCGTTCAGACCAATAGTAACAGGTATAGGCAGTTGAAGTAATATGTCTTTGGTATTGCGGATGTAATATTCAGCCGAAAGGGTAAACCTGTTGGCAAACATTCCCAGATCAAGACCGAAGTTAGTAGTTTCAGTAGTCTCCCAACTGATATCCTTATTGGCCAGATCGGTTTGGGCAGCTCCGCTCTGGGGGGCACCACCGAACAGAAAATCATTACCCAGTGCTATCACTGAAGCAAAGGGGTATGTACCTATATTCTGATTACCCAATTGTCCCCATGAGGCTCTAAATTTTAGATTGCTGATAAGCCCTACATTAGCCATAAAAGCCTCCTCTGAGACTCTCCATCCGGCAGAGAATGCAGGGAACACTCCATACTTATTGCCTTCAGCGAAGCGGGAAGAACCATCTCTTCTGACATTAGCTTCCAGTAAATACTTACCTTTGAAATCATAGTTAAACCGGGCAAAGTAGGATTGCAGCCCCCACTCTTCAGCAGTCCCCGAGTTCTGCATATTTTCCTGCGAACCTACATTGAGCTGTGGATAATCCTGCAAAGGAAAATTATCTCGATAGGCAGTAAAGCGATCCCAGCGATAGGTGATCAGTTCATAGCCTAACAAACCTTTGAAAAAGTGATCCCCCAACTGCTTTTCGTAGGTAGCCACTGCGTTCATGTTGTTCGTCAGCGCCCTTTCATTGTACTGTGAAAGAGAGTTTCTTCCCGGAAAGACATACTCCAGGTCACCCGTCTGAAAATTGTAGACTTCATAGTTACGGGTAAAATCTTTGCCTACATCATCCGTGTATTCAGGAGCGTACATGAAAGATACTTCCATTCCTTCCACGGGTTGGTACACTGCCCTTAATATTCCCCGGAAGTAGTTGTACTGATCTTCATCAAAACCTCCTTCATTGGCTATAGCTACAGGATTTTTTCCATTCCATCCCGGCCCCCAGCTACCGTCGGAGTAACGTGCCGCAGCAATAGGAGGAATTCTATAGGCCTGCCTGATTACGTCATCCAGACTACCGGAGGGTTGGTTACGGATAGACCTTCTGATGTTCAGGTCAAAATTAACCGATAGCTTTTCAGATACTGTCAGATCAGTATTCAGTCTGGCCTGATATCTCTTGAAATTATAATTCGGCACATTTCCGTTTTGGTCCATATAGGAAACTGATCCCAGTACTTTGGCAAACTCATTGCCACCTGACAAGCTCAGGTGATGATGCTGCTGAAAACCGTTTTCAGTAAACACCTCATCTATCCAGTCAGTATTGGGATACAGGTCGGGATTGCTTTGATAATTTTGCTGCCACTCATTGATAAATTCCTGGCTGTACAGCGGGTCCTGCCCCAGGTTTTCTCGAGCCAGGTTATGATAGGTCATGTACTCATAGCCCCCCAGATATTCAGGAAAATTGGTAGGCTGCTGCCATCCACCATAGCCACTATAGTTTACCTTAAACTCACCGCTTGCACCTCTTTTGGTGGTGATCAGAATGACACCATTGGCTGCACGGGAGCCGTAGATGGAAGCCGCTGCCGCATCTTTTAAGACGGACATGCTGGCTATATCACGAGGATCTACCCCGTTCATATCGCCGGGCACCCCATCAATCAAGACGAGTGGATTAGAATTGCCCAGTGTACCAATGCCACGGATTCTGATGGTAGCGCCATCGGCACCGGGCTGGCTGGAATTTGAAGTCACTGTAACGCCTGGCATTTTGCCCTGCAGGGCTTGGGAGGTCTGCATCACGGGTTGTTTAGAGATTTCCTGTCCCTCCAGGGTTTCTACCGAACCGGTAAGGTTTTCTCGCTGCTGCTCTCCATACCCTACTACCACAATCTCCTGCAGACTTTGCAGGTCGGGAGAAAGTTCAAGATCAATGGTAGAGCGATTCCCTACGTTTACTTCCTGTGTCTCATACCCTACCGAACTGAAAACCAGCACAGCATCTGATCCGGGTACAGTAATGGAATAATTTCCTTCTACATCGCTTACTGTTCCCTGGGTAGTGCCTTTCACCAGTATATTGACGCCTGGTAATGGACCAGAATCGTCTAAAGATGTCACAGTACCCGTGATATTTCGCTCCTGTGCCAGCAACTGCATGCTGACAAGAAGCAGTATTGCACATAGTTTAAAAGCTTTCATAAGCACTGATATTTAGGTTGTACATAGTATTAGATAGTTTTAGTATTAAGTGATGTATAGGTAGCATAAGGCAGCAGGCACATCCGCTGAGGGATGCACAAGTTCAATCCTTAAGCCCTTAGTCTGTATTGGCTTCTCCAGCCTGATTGCATTTATGGTTTGATGATTATCTTTTTCGTGGTGAATTATCTTTCCTGCCTCATCTCTGATCAAAAACTCTCTGACACAAAAGGGCATCACATGCTCAGGATGCCCCATAAGCGAGGATTCCAGCGGATGATCAAAGTCAGTATCAAAATGCAACTGAATATTTTGTATCTGCTGAGGCTCTGACCACTGCAGCTGTATTGTGGGATGGGTATCCAGCGGATTGGCTACCCATGCGTTGGTTCTGATATACGGACGCGTAAAGCCATTCTTCAACAAGTCTGTACTATAAGCTTCAAGTCCAGGGTTAATTTGCATGGCTAAATTGTGTCCTTCAGGTCGCCTAATGGGTGTCCAGAACTCAAAACTGTCTATGCCTAACGCTTCGGGAGGCTCCTGCTTTCCTGTGTTGGAAACTGCTTTGTTCCCGTGGTTAAATACTGAAAGGATACCACTAAGCCGCTGCCTACTTCCTTTCAACTGCACATGCTCATGATTGAGGAATGTCAGAAAAGCATATTGGTCTTCTTTAAGTGTTTTGTCAAAAGCAATGTCCAGGTACTGCTCACCTTTATGCAATGAGATTGTTTTGCTACTGAGTGTAATATCTGGAGTATAGTTTTTTAGCTTACTGCTCACCCTCAGTTCACAGCTTAGCTCGGTGGCTTCTTCGGCATTGACCAGCACCCTGAATTGGTATTTTTGTCCGGCCTGAAGAGGCAGCATTTGGGCAGCGCCGTGCTTCAGCGACATCCAGGGCCCATCAAAATGAATTTCATGGATGTTCAATGTGCTGGAAGCTTCTATTCTGGCCCTATGTAACAGGTTTTCTTCAGCCTCTAAAGGAATATCGGGTATGCTTTGCCCCTTTAGGTTAAGTTTATTTTGCAGCACTTTGATTCTACCCTGCTGATAGATTTGAGCAGGTTTAAGCTGGTAGATTGTACAAAGTGAAGCGGCCATACCTACTGCCTGAGCGCCATGAGCACAGGTGGCCATTACCCGGCTGGAACCAAAAGCTACATGGGAGGCGCTGATGATACGTCCGGCCAGAAAAAGGTTGGAGATGTCTTTGCTATAGTAGCAGCGATAGGGAATCTGATAAGCGCCCTTGCTATGCCATTGATTACAGCCCATCTTCTCACTATACACTCCATCAGCAGGATGCAAATCCAGCGACCAGCCTCCGATTGCCACCGCATCTTCATGTTCTTTCTGCTCTACCACATCTTTCTGGCTGAGGATATAATCTCCGATAAAACGGCGGCTTTCGCGCTTACCGGGAATGGTACCTACCCATTCCAGCGTAAGATTTTCTGCTTCAGGAAATTCACCGCTGTTTTTGATGTAGTCAAAAATGCCATAGACCACCTTCCACAATTCCCATTTGATTTCTTCTGCCTGATGTATGGTATCCATTCTACCACCGTACTCTACCCACCAGAGCCTACAGCCGTGGTCCTGTAATTGAAAGTTACGGATTCTGGGAAGTTCCCCTGCATCCTTGATGGCAAAAGACGGTGCCTGAAATTTGACTGGATGACCTACGTCCTTGGTATAGAAATAAATGGAATGGCCCAGCAATTCGCCATAATCTTCAAGATCAGGGGCAAAACCTTCGTCAAACTCTTCGGGAGACTCGGCTCCCATACGAAAAGCAGCGCCTGATAAAAAGGCCAGAATCCCATCCCCTGAGGCATCGCAGAAGAGAGGAGCTTCCAGCCGGTATTGCGTGGAGTTTTGGCTACAAAAAGCTTTGACTGCTTTAACCTCCCTGTCTGACTTTTTTTCAATTTCATACACAGCCGTATTCAGCAGCAGGGTGATATTTTCTTCCAGCCTGATTTTCTCCAGCAGAATGGTATCCAATATTAATGGATTGCCTTCTTTATTCCGGTAGACGTTTTCCAGAAGAATTTCGTCAATCACTCCCCCTTCTCTCGCCCAGCGGTTATTGTTGCCCATATGAGAAGTAGCGCCCAGTATCCAGAGACGAACTTCGCTGGAAGCATTACCTCCCAATACCGGACGATCCTGCACCAGCACCACTTTTAGCCCTTCTCTGGCGGCTGTAATAGCACAGCATACGCCTGACATCCCACCTCCGACGATAACTAAGTCTGCCGAGTAAGGCGTCTCCCTAAGCTGTCTATTACTTTTAAAATCTTCCCTGATCATGCGTTTTCTGATTTAAGACTTTTCACTTTTTTCTTTTGATTGAGCCATTGTCCTACCAGCACGATGAGTAACCCCATACCTGCTACCAGCCATTCGTTGGATTTGGCAATTACTCCCAGTATGCCGATCAGTATTCCAATAGCACTGAGTGTATATGACAGGACTTTGATCCCGTAGCGGTTTTCTTCAGATAATGAGGCTTCATGCTCCGATTCCTGCTCGCTCATGTTACTGCTCTCAGGGCTGTGTGCCTGATATCTTAGATATTCCTGGCTGATACTGCTTTTTACAGCTGCATAGACTTCGTAAGTAGCCAATAGCAAAAATGGCAGGGTAGCGCCCAACAGCATTTCAGCGGAGCGATCCAGGGTAATATCCAGTAATGTGGGACTCAGGAATTTAAAAAACAGATTGATGAGCAGGCTGATAATCGTACATGAAAGTATGGAAGCAGAGGTATGTCTTTTGGAAAAAAGTGCCCAAATGGGTGGGCCGTAAAGCGAGCAGCCTGTTACCGCGCCAATACTCAGTACCACTTCCACGATACCTCCGGCGGCTGGTACCATCAGCGCTACCAGAATGGTACCTATCCCAAAAATAATCGTAGCCCATCTGGCCACCTGCATCACCTTTTTTTCGGAGGCCGATGGGCGAAATACTTTAAATAAATCGTTGGTAAAGATAGCAGATGCCAGATTGAGGGTGGTATTTACTGAACTGGCGGTGGCAAACATCATCCCTCCCAGCATCAGGCCTATCATTCCGGCAGGCAAAACTTCCTGACACATCAACAGATAGGCTCCCTCATTTTCCAGTCCACTCAAATCCGCACTTACTCCCCTGTACAGCATGGGCGGAAGCATCCAGATCAGCGGGCTTACCAAATAAAGAAAACTAAATAAGTAGCCTACTTTTTTGGCTGACCTGGTGCTGGACACCGAGGTATAACGCTGTACATAGGCCCAGTTACCACCAATAAAAATGGCGTTGTATATGCTGAAGGCTATCAAAAAAGTCCAGCTGTATTCTCCCTGCGTAATAGAAAAAAAGTCAGCAGGCACACTTTCCTGAAAACTGGCTAAGCCTCCTACTTTATCAATTGCCAAAGGCACCACAATCAGAACCGCTGCGCTTAGTACTACGAATTGCAAAACATCAGTAATAATTACTGCCCAAAGACCTCCGCTGGCGGTATAGAGAATAATGAGTAGCCCCAGACCAATAATACAGGCGTTAATATCCAGGCCGGTAGAAACATTAATGATCTTGGCTACCGGATAAAGAAAAGCCCCTGTATAGCCTAATGAAATAAAAAGTACCAGATAGGTATAGAATTGCTGTGTCCTGGCATTCAGCCGATTTCTTAGAAATTCCGCTGCAGTGAGTGCTCCGGTCTTTCTCCAGGCAGGTGCAATGAACATACCTACTAGAAACCCTCCCACACACATGGTAAGCTGTATAGAAACCGCTACCAGACCATATTGGTAGGCAATAGAACCCCAGACTACAAATGTACCGGCTGAAAAGAAACTCATGAACAAAGACAGAGAGCTGATAGACCAGGGCACAGCCCCTCCTGCCGCGAAATATGATTTCAGATTCGCATTGCCTTTCCGGAAAGACATTCCTGCCCCAACGATGATCAGGGTAAAAACGACAATGACGATGTAGTCTAATATTTCCATGAATACGATTTAGGTTGTTCTGTTCTAATCTGGTTTGGTTTGGTCTGGTTTACAATTATATTAATAATATTTACTAATATGAAAAATTATTGTCTTATTTCTTTAAAATTTAATTATTATCAATTTTATTGGCTTATTATTAAAATAACAGCAGTAATTTTAATTGTATTTATATTGAAAGTAATTTCAAGCTTCACAATGATTAAATCTTAATAGCAAGTCTTTTAGCATGACACTACCCAATACAAGCCAGAACTCTGCTAAACCTAAATTTCTTCAACTGGCTGATGTGGTAATAGCGCAAATTGAAAATGGTACGCTCAAGCAGAACGACCGCCTTCCTTCGGTAAATGAAATCACCAAAAAGATGAAGATGAGTCGAGAAACAGCGCTTAAAGGTCTAAATTACCTTAGTGAGCAAGGTATCATCCGTTCTGTTTTTCGCAAGGGGTATTACGTACAACGAACCGATGTAAGATTAGGATTGCGGGTATTCTTCATGCTGGACAAGATGACCACTTTTAAAGATGAGCTTTACCATGCATTTTATGACACCCTGATAGAATACGGTGAGATAGATGTATACTTTCACCACCACAACTTCAAACTTTTCCAGCAACTGATAGAAAATAACCTGCAGAATTATACGCATTTTGTCATTGTCACTTATCTGGACGGTGATGTAGGTAGCGTACTGCACAAAATTCCTTCGGACAAACTCATTATCCTGGATGCTTTGGAAAAAAGCATGGGTGATGAGTATGCCAGTGTATATCAGGATTTTGAAAACGATATCTATCATTCCTTAAACCAAGCTTCTGATCTACTTCAAAAGTACGATTGCCTGACGTTGGTAGCGCCTTCAACACTTTTTCATCTTCCCCGTGCCAGGAAGGGTTTCCAGCGTTTTTGTAAGGAACGTAATTTCAAACATCAGGAAATGGATGGCATTGATATCACCAACTTTCATCAAAACACTGCCTATGTCACCCTCGCTGCTTATGACATTGATGAAGTCAAAATCATCAAACTCACGCATGAAAAAGGCTGGCAATTGGGAAAAGAAGTTGGCCTCATCTCTTATAACGATACCCCTGTAAAAGAAGTCTTGGAAGGTGGAATCACTGTAATCACTACCGACTTTGCCAGCATGGGTAAAAAAGCAGCAGAAATGATCATTAGCGGGCAGCATCAAAGAATTGCAAACGACACCAAACTGATTATTCGTAAGTCCCTCTAATGAGGGGAAAGCCTTGATATCATATCAATCTACCTGTTCAAATATAAACGTTTTTACGAATTACCATCCTTACCTTAAGCTTCGTAAGCTTGCTACTTGTAGCTTCTCAATGAAATTGCCAATAATTGTATCTGAAGTAAAGTAGAAAGATGAATGCCCAAAATTAATTAAATTATCAGGGGACTCTTTCTTCAGTATGTGGTCCGGGGCTACGTCAATGGATAGTCAAAGGCTTAGCCACAGTTTTAATTTTCTGAAGCTATGCCTAAGACTAATCCGAAAACAACCCCCATTACTGTCTCGAAAATATTGCTTATGATTTTTTGCATGATCTTGTTTTCAGGCAGTGATTACTTGGGCAGTCAAATTATTGGTTGCTATTTATTTATAGCTAATCTGGGCGCACTTATAGATAGTTTTTTCAACAAACTCTACTCCGAGCCAGTCCTATCTGAAAAGCCCAAATTTTAAACCTGCATATCCCGTTAATCCTGATATAGTGGACTGGTCAAAATTTCTATAATCCATTTCTCCGACGATACGATATCCTCCACCGATGTTAAAACGGACATATTGATGTAAATTGATTTCCAACAGGGCTGATGGCTCTAGCAGAAAGAAGTTTGATTCACCCAAACCGGCGTCTCCACTTTCATTGTCCATCTGAACCTCGCCTCCTCCTATATAAAGCGGAAAAGTGAGATGAAATAGTTTTTTAGATAAAAGGGTATACTCCAAAAAACCGCCGACAGACCGATAGTCCATATAGATATCAGGAAGGGTTTCACTCTGAGGATTGATGTCATTGATTGATGTGTTGAAAAAACCACCGACTGCGAGTTTTTCTCCCAGAGTAATTCCGCCTCTTAGATGAAACAAAGAAACTCCTGCTCCATCCATTTGAGTGAAGGCGTACGCCGGTGCTACAATAAAACCAATATTTTCAGTATTGATGTTTTTATTTCCACTGAATAAGGTTTCTGGTGCTGGATTTTCCTGGGCCGATACCTTCTCTTGCATCAAGACTACTGCAACTAAAACGAATGTGCTTATCATGATTTTCTTCATTGCTTATAAATTTTAATTGATATAAAAAAAGTGAAACCAAGTTGATTATCAGTCTACCTGAGGCTCTATCAGCATAGGAGTATTACCATTAGTAATGATCACCTTGGCATTGGGCGATTGAGCCAATTCTTTAAAAGCTTCCACCGTTTGCCATTGGATAATATCCTTGTTTAGTCCTTCCGAAATCACACGCTGGGCATCCCGTATGCCTTCGGCTTCTACCATTTTCCGTTGAGCTTCCAGCCGCTCACGTTGCAAAAGAAATTCCATGCGCTGTGCGTCCTGCTCTGCCTCAAGTTTATGCTCTACGGCCTGCGCCAGGCCAGAAGGGAGCTGGATATTTTTGAGTAAAACGGCTTCTACTTCAAATCCGCGGGGTTTGAGGAGAGACTCCATGCGACTGGCGATTGCCTGCTCAATATGCGCACGCTGTGATGAATGCATATCTTTGGCAAAGAATTGCGAACATACATCGGCCGATGCAGAACGGAATACACTGATGATGACAGCTTCTTCATATTCAGAACCAATATTGGCAATCACTTCGGGTGCTTTTTCGGGCATCACCCGGTAAAGGATGGAAATCACTGAAGCCACATTCAGCCCTTCTTTAGAAGGGAGGTTAGAGGTAATCTCCACATTGACTGTACGCACCGGCACTTTGATCACTCTGGTAGTGAATGGAAGGAATGCCACAGGTCCGGGTTCTACGGGATTGAAATTAATTTTGCCAAGGTTTCTTTTCACGCCTACTTCTCCCTGACGTACGACGGTACAACTGCTTAGCAGCAGTAGTAATGAGAGTCCATATATTATATGATTTGTTTTCATTTTATTTAACTTTTATTGTTTGAAAATGAAGGACATACCATTAGGATAAAAGATCCTGATCTTCTTGACAGCATATTTTTTCTTCAGCTCCGTAGCATTATGAAGTGCTTCTTTAGCATCATGGCATATTTTGTATGCTTTTTTGTTGGCTCTGTCCATAAATTCTCTTTCACATACCAGTATGGCGATATAAGGATCTGGTTTGGGATCTTCTTCGTCAATAAGCCATATTTTATCCTCAAGTATCATGGTTCATTAGATTTAAAAGGTTAATGTTATGTTTTCCTGTTTTCACTGATTTGGCGTAAGCAGGAAATACTTGTCTGCCCTGCTCAGCAAACCAAACCGTATGTCATCGTCTGAAGACAAGGTTTTTTACTGAAATCACTTTCATGGATTTTATGTATTTCTCCACCAGGCCTGCTTTACTGATAAAGCTTCAGCACCTAAGCAGCTACCGCTGCCACCGGCTTTTTGATCCTTTCAAAAGGTTTGATAATAAGGTGAAGGCTGTAGTCGTAGCTGATGTAGCTAAAAGCCCAGTTGAGAAAAACCACCAGCTTATTTCTGTAGCCTACCAAAGCCATCAGGTGTACCATCAACCATACCAGCCAGGCAGTGATCCCGCTGAAGCGGAAGAAAGGTAAGTCTACTACCGCGTGGTGGCGGCCCACTGTAGCCATAGCTCCACGGTCTTTATATAGGAAGGGTCGCAGAGGCTTTTGCTTTCTTAAGCATCTCAGGTTGTGCGCTAGTAGCTTTCCCTGTTGTAAGGCTACCGGGGCTATCATCGCATGCGGCTGATTTTGTTCTCCACTTACCACAGCTGCCACATCGCCTACGGCAAAAACATCAGTTGTATTGGACACCCGTAGGTATTCGTCCACTGTAAGACGATTTCCACGACAGATCAACCCCCCATCCAGACCTTGTGGTATGTTACCTTGTACACCTGCCGCCCATACCAGTGTGCCGGAAAGTATCTGCTGTCCGTTGCTAAGCCGTACCAGCCTCCCGTCGTAATCTGTCACTCCGGTATTTAGCAATACTTTAACATCCATGGTCTGCAAAGACTGACGGGCTTTTTCTGAAGCGTGCGCTGACATGCTTCCCAGGATACGTGAACCTGATTCAACCAGGTAAATATCCATACGCCTGAAATCCAGCTCTTTGAAATCGTTAGGTAATACATGCTGGCGAAGTTCTGCAATCGCTCCTGCCATTTCTACACCAGTGGGGCCACCACCCACGATCACAATATCTATCAGACTTTCAAACTCATCATGATTTGTGGTACGTACTGCTTTCTCAAAATTCTGGAAAAACAAACTGCGCAGATCCAGTGCCTGAGGCACTGACTTAAGGGGCATGGCGTTTTCTGCTGTGGATTGCAAGTGGAAGAAATTGGTTTTTGCACCTGTAGCCACCACCAGATAATCGTAAGGTATTACCCCAATATCCGTGTAAACTTCTTTGGAAGTTGTATTCACTGAGAGGACTTCTGCCATCCTGAAGGTAAGGTTTGAATAACCTTCAAAAATTTTCCGGTAAGGAATGGCTACCGAGTCTGGCTCCAGTCCGCCGATAGCCACCTGGTAAAGTAAAGGCTGAAAAGTATGATAGTTGTTTTTATCAATCAGCACAATCTGAAAGGGATCGTTACGCAATGTTTTAGCAAGTGACAATCCGGCAAACCCTCCACCAAGTATAACAATGCGAGGGTAAGGTGAATCGGGAATATTGGGTTCCATAGTTGAGGTCATTTAATGGTTTCAAGTAAGCTGACCTGACATAGTCATTTTACCAGATGGGTATTGTATTGTCAAACCCGGCTACTTTTATACTGGTATCTTGAAATCTGGAAGTATCGGTTAAGACATTGTAATACATAAAAAGTCCTAGCATATCACTCCGACTGCTAAAGTCTGGCTTTTTGGTTCTTATATATTTCATCATGCTTCCCATTTGATCCTGCATCAGGTGCAGCAGCACTTCCTCTGTATCCTCGGTAAGGGCGTGGAGGTTTCCCAGGCTATCTGCGGCATAAAAATCGTATGCGGTCTTCCACTGTGGGAAGTGAGGAATCATTATTGTTTCCGGCAGCATTTCATCTGCTCGCACTTTTTTCTCCCGCGCAAACAAAGAAAGCTTACCTTCCACAATTGATTCAAAAAACATCATGCGCTTATAATCCGATTGTATACTGAAAGGCAGACTATAGTATTTTCTGTAAATATTGTATGCAGTATCAGCAAAACTGAACGCTTCCACCTGTATGGCAGGATACACCTGCAGCCTTTGCTGAACTTTAAATTTAACCACATCATAACCTAAATCGTAAGCAAAAAGGCCTGTAAATGTATTTCCACTATTGAATTTTACCTGACCAGGATACCAGGCTTCTTCTTTTTCCTGAGCGTATCCCCATCCGGCAGTGAATATGAGCAAGAGTATGGATAAGGTTTTCATGATGGTTTGCGATTTAATGGAAATTACTTTTAATGATTGCAGTTTTAAGATTGCCTCACCCATGTCTGCCGTTCACTACAATTACCCAGTTTACCGAACAAGACAGGATGAGGCAAAATCATTGTGTATACAACCACTTCATGTTAGAATTTACTACTACTATTATATTCGTAATGAGACTTAAAGCTTACTTAAATCCAGATTAGAAAAGGCTTAGAATGTTAGTTTCTAATTAGCGAATCCAGCTTCTCCAGTCTCTGCGTCTCCTCTTCAATCAGGGAGTCCAGGTGGTCTAGTCGCTTTGTTTCTTTGTCTATGACCGAATCCAGTTTTTCTACCTTATCGTAAAATTGATTCCATTTTTCTTCTGTCTGTTCCTGGATGCCGCAGCTAGTTACTGCCACCATGCTTACAGTAAGCAATGCCAGTTTGATCTTAGTGTTTTTCATAGTTTTATGGTGTTAATTTTTTGTAAGATTACCCCATCCATGCCCAGCCCTTTCAGGCTTCAAAGGCAGGATGAGGTAAAATCACCCTATGTGTAAATCAGCAACTGTTATGAAAAAGCAATAGGATAATGTCCCTCTGACACTATCAGATCTATGGCTGATGACACAAGGCTTATTTACTTATTCGTATCACTGCTTAAATCTTCCTTAGGTTAAGATTAGAAAAGGCTTAGAAATCATCCTCTAATAAGCGTTCTTCCGTAATAATTTTTGGTACTGACCCAAACCTTTAAGTTTATTATGAGAATTCTGATCATTGAAGATGAGCAAAAAGTAGCTAAGGCTGTACAACAGGGTCTGGAAGAGCACCAGATTAGCTGTGAACTAGCCTTTGATGGCCTAATAGGTAAGCGCCTGGCCTTGCGCAACTTCTACGACATCATTATCCTGGATGTGATTATGCCAGGCATGAACGGATTTGAAGTCTGCCGCGAGCTGCGCCAGGCAGGGGTCAATACACCGGTGCTAATGCTCACTGCCCTGGACACCACGGATGACAAACTCAGCGGTTTTGATGTGGGAGCCGACGATTATCTTTCCAAGCCTTTTGAGTTCAGGGAGCTGCTGGCCAGGATTCGCTCCATTGTGAAAAGAACTAACGGAGTGATGCAAACCAGTAACCTGCTGCGCTTTGCCGACCTGGAACTGAACCTGGATACCCAGACTGCCAGCCGGAGCGGCCGTACCATAGAGCTGACAGCCAAAGAGTTTGCTCTGATGGAATACCTGATCAGAAATAAAGGCCGGGTATTATCTAAAGCAGAAATTGCTGACAAGGTATGGGACATACACTTTGATACCGGTACCAACGTGATAGAAGTATATGTAAACTACCTGCGCAAGAAAATTGACAAGGATTTTCCTACGAAACTGATTCACACCCAGATAGGCAAAGGATATATCTTAAAAGAAGGTTGAATGAACATCAGACAAAAACTCACCTACCGTTTTGCAGCCATTGTGGCTATGATTCTGCTGGTCTCCTTTCTGGCCATCTATCTTTTTTCGGCACTGCACCGAAAACATGAATACAACAGCAGGCTGAAGGCCAAAGCTATTTCTACTGCTCAGTTCCTTATTGAACAGGATGAAGTGGACACTACAATTTTGAAAATCATTGACCAAAAGAACCTGGGTGCTTTGTTTGCCGAAAAGGTTGTGATCTACAATTATCTGAATCAGGAGGTCTATAGTACTGACGAAGATGAGATCATACAAGCTTCTCAGGATATACTAAACCAGGCACGGCTGGAGGGAGAAGTACGTTTTTCTCGGGGCGATTTTGAGGTAGTAGGTGTTCCCTATATTGATCAGTTCAATCGTTTTGTAGTTTTTACAGCGGCCTATGATATTTATGGAGTAAGTAAGCTCCGCAACCTAAGGATTATTCTTATTGCTGTATTCTTTTCCAGTATTTTGATTGTGCTGCTTATGGGGTGGATGTATGCCGGGAAAGCCCTGCACCCTATGTCAAAAGTAGTAGATCAGGTCAGAAACATATCAGTACGAAATCTTCATACCCGGGTAGATGAAGGCAACCAGAAGGATGAGATCGCCCAGTTGGCTAAGACTTTTAATTCCATGTTATCACGACTGGAAACCGCTTTTTCCTTACAGAAAATGTTTGTTTCTAATGCTTCTCACGAACTGAGAAATCCTCTAACTGTAATCAGTTCTCAGCTGGAAGTAACTTTACTGAAAGAACGTTCTGTCGCAGACTACAAACAGACCATCGTTTCTGTGCTGGAAGATATTCAGAACCTATCACGTACCCTCAAACGTCTGCTTGCACTAGCACAAATCAGTGCGGAGGAGGCAAAGCTGAAGCTTTCCCGTCAGCGGGTAGACGATTTGCTGTGGCAATGCCGGGATGAGCTGCTTCGGCAGCATCCCCAATATCAGGTACAGATTGATATGTCGTCGTTGCCAGAGGATGAAGAGCAACTTTACCTACAGCTAGACGAACATATGCTGAAAATGGCATGCCTAAACCTCATGGAGAATGCCTGTAAATTTTCCTCCGATCAGCAGGTTACCGTTACCTTGTGGGCAGATGAGCATCAGGTATCGGTGAAGTTTGCCGATAAGGGCATGGGCATAGCTCCGGAAGACTTACCTCGTATTTTTGAGCCTTTTTTTCGCTCTTCATATGCGACTGCTATCAAGGGACAGGGGATTGGCCTTTCTATCGTGGATCGTATCATTAAATTGCATAGCGCTTCATTACAGATTTATTCTCAACTCAATGAAGGAACTACAATAGAAGTGGTTTTTCCTGTTTCTAAGGAAGTTTTAAGTCCTGTCTAATTAGATTCTAATAACTCATGATCATGGCCCATGCGTAAATTATGTGAGGGTAGACAGAGGTTTCCCTGATTTTTTACTATAAACTATAATAAGCGTACCATGAACAACAGATTTTGGGAAAAAACAGCAGGCCTCATGAGTATGATAGCAGTATTTGCGCTTCTGGCCAGTTCGGTTTTGTATGTGCAAGGTGACGAAAAATTTCAGCAGCAATATGTAGATGAAAGGCTCAGAAACGATTCTTTGATGGGAGCGATGCAAAATATGCAAAAGCAAATTTGGGAAAAAGAGCAGGAATTAATGAAAAAAGACAGCCTTATAGACTCAATAACGGAGGCTTGTAATTATTCTTCAGCAGAATTAAGTAAAATTGAAATTAATCACTGATAAGCAACCACTATTTTTTGTCCTTTTGTCAATCAGATAGTGTCATGGGTAGAGCTGTAGGGTAGTTAATACGTTCCAGTTGAAAAAAAGCTGTAATTACGTTTTTATGATCAAACATTTCTGGGCGAATGCAGCCGAATGAAAGATATAAGACCTTTCTAAAGTCCATCAACTCACCGTGAGGTATTAGCAGGACAGTAGGATTTTATTTTCATCTGACAAATCAATCCGGTTTACGATTTCCTGAAAAATTGTCTACTACAATATTGGCTTAGCAAGTAACTTTATCTACTCGTTATTGGTATGTACAAAAAGTGTTTTGGAATTTCCGACATAGAGCTTTTGCCATATGCCGGAAAGCTACTACAAGCCGCTCAACTGCCACCACTTATATCGTTTCAATTACTCAGTAATTTCAGTAGTAGGCCCAAAGAACTCAAAATGAATTCGCTCCTCCGGCACTCCCCAGGCTGTAAGAGATTGATACAACATTCTCATAAATACCTGAGGGCCACAGAAGTAAAAGTCAGCTTCTTTACCTGGCAGTAATTTTTGGATCAGATCCAGATTGATCATGCCTTTCGCATCATAATCTTCCCCCAAGACATCGTTAGGCCCCGGTCTCTCATAACAGATGTAGGAATTGATATGATCATACTGCTGATCTATGCTTTTAACATGGTCCTTAAAGGCATGTTCTTTACCATTTCTTGTTCCATGAATATACCACACAGCACGTTTTGAATCTTCTGCAACCAATGTATTCAACATGCTCATCAGAGGCGTCTGCCCTACTCCACCGCTGATCAGTACTACTGGCAGAGATAATTCTTTGTTCAAAAAGAAGTTTCCAGTAGGTATATGTACTGGTACCACTGAGCCTTCCTGCAGATGGTCATGAAAATAGTTGGAGGCCACTCCCATCGGATATTCCTCAGGATCAGTTACTCCCGGCTCCAGTTTAATACTGACCCTGTAGTAATCTTTGTCTGGTGAGTCCGATAAACTATAGTTACGTAATACGGTATGCTCCAGACCGGGTATATTCATTTTGAAAGTAAGGTATTGGCCAGGTTCAAAACCGGCAATAGCTTTTCTATCCTCTGGTTTTAGATAGAAAGAAGTAATCATACTGCTTTCTTTTACTTTGCGGCTGATCACAAAGTTTCGGAATCCTTCCCATCCCCCTTTTTGTGTAGCGCCGGTATGATATATTTCCTGTTCCCGCCTGATAAATACATTGGCAAGCAGTTGATAGGCTTCTCCCCAGGCTTCTATCACTTCATCGGTAGCAGCATCACCAAGCACATCTTCTATGGCCCGTAAAAGATACTTACCTACAATGGGATAATGTTCCGGACGAATGTCAAGGCCGGCATGTTTCTGAGCCACGCGCTCTACCAAAGGTATCACCGCTTCCAAATTTTCTATATGCAAAGCATACTGATAAATGGCATCTGCCAGGCTTCTTGCCTGCATGCCTGTAGCCTGATGACTCATGTTAAAAATATTTTTTAACTCAGGATGATGCTTAAAAAGCAGTTCATACATTCTGGTGGTTATCGCGTTCCCGTGTTCTTTCAATGCGGGAGTAGTAGCTTTTACTACCTGTATAGTTTCTGATGAGAGCATAATGAATGCTGTTTATATATTAAAAGATAAAAATGTCTTTTTATCTTTTAATACTAATTAACATAAACTAAAGTTTCAAATATTGCCAGAGTTTTTTAAAAAATGCAGGCTTTAAAACTTCATGATGAAATTGTTCCTTAAGTTCTGAGAAAATAAGCTTCTCATAACAAGTCCTATTGCTCTTCTAAAGTAGGGTGTAAAAAAAACCCGAATTTTACTTCGGGTTTTACAGCTAGCTGATGAAGGAATCATACTAAAAATTATATGCAATAAGTTGAATCACTGTTCTTCTTACTGCTACTTACTAAAACTAAACTTGGATCTAAAAGTATCACTCTTCTATCCATCTACCAGCCTTATCTTTTTCAGAGAAATGAAAGCTTTTCAATTGTATCCTACCAATTATACTACTGTAGTGAGTAGCCTGTTTTAGCCAGTCTTTGATAGTGATTATTACTGCTTTTTCAAAGCATTCCAAATCTCCAAAATTGTATTCCAACTCCTCAATCAAAGTATCCAGAGAAAAGCCATATGCATCCACATATTCTACATAGAGCCTTACTTTTGCATGCGACTTCAGTTTTTCTCTCAGCTTGAATAGTACAGGTTTCAAATCCGCTTCACTGGCCGTACCATCTATCCGAAAGCCAATGATGTCATCCCTACGGGTTGGGGTTGTTATTGATTCTACCATACTAAACTTGTTAATTAACTTACATTTTGTTCGTCAACTGGTTTCAAAAAAGGTATCAAAAGCATTACTTACAAAGTAAGCAGTCAACGATACAGCTTACAATGATGTAAGTCGCTCATTTTTGATGATTAAAATCATTTCATTCTCATGTGTCTATAGCTATTCTACCACTTTAAAAATAAATGCATGTACGTTAAGTCTGATTCTAATATTGTGAAAAGCCTTCAGAAAAGTATCGCTCAGCAAGCTCCCGTAGAGGATTTACTGGCGCAGATCATTAAATGGGTAGAAAAGCAGTCTGATGAGTTTCTGGTTTCCATACTTGTGGCCAATCATACTACCCATCAATGGCAAATTGCTGCTGCTCCTTCCTTATCCACTGATTTGCTAGAGCTTATTAAACTAGTGGTGTTCAAACACTTGCCTGATGTCAGCGGCAATACATCTTTTGAACCGCTCAGCAAAAAAATTATCTGGAAAGACGGTAAGCACCTCTCCCCTAATGGCTGGTGGATTACGCCTATTCATTCCAGAATGAATGGAAAACTATTAGGCGCACTCGTCTTCTTTTTCAAGGACTTCAGATCACCCAGAAAAAATGAGATATCATTAATCATCAATGGTGTGGACTGGGCGTCTACTGTGATAGAGCAAAACATGTCAGTAGAGGCTCTGCTTAGCCCAGAAATCAAACAGCAATCGTACACCGAAGAACTGGAACAAAAGGTAAAGGAAAGAACCAGAGAATTAACTGCTATGGTTAAAAAGCTGGTAGAAACGAA
>NZ_JBBPHP010000043.1:0-59974 GCF_038039535.1 Catalinimonas locisalis
GCATAAACTTTTGAGTTTTGGTTGACCCAAAGTTTACGTCCTGACCTGCTCTTTTCAAAATTTAAACATGCTCTTATCTCTTTTTGAATAGACAAGTGATAATACAGGTTGAGAAGTATTGGAATACAACACTGTCTTGAAATCAGTTACTTTTCCTGACAAAGTGGGACTGATTCCATTTGGTTTATTGGTACGCATAAGACTGATTGAAATTAGCTTTACGGTAGAAATTACAGGAAGTGATGTCCATTCACCTAACTTAAACCCACAAATAGAGGTATATTCCTTGAATTTTTTTTTGTTAAAATCTATCAGCGTTCCACTGTAGGATGATACAATAACCAGTCCGATGCTTATGGCTCCTATTCCTACACCTAATACCCTCTCCTCAGAACTTTCAATTTTAAAAAATAACGGACTTGCTAACGCAAATAACCCTGCCATGATTATAATTAACCCTAGTAAATGAGGGCCAGTGGCCAGATTTCGCTTTTTAAAGTTGAAAATATTCATTTAACTCGTGTTAGGGGCTTATCGTCTAGGCCAGGATTGGAGCAGTAAGTACTATCAAATTTCTTTATGCCTGGAATAGCCATTGTTAAGTTCATTGGCCAATGGGTTGTTGCCAAACTTCTGGCATGCATCCTTATATATTGTATATTTAGTGAAAATGAAATTACACAACAACACTAATCTGGATGAAATTATACAATAAAATTAAATGGGTTTTGAGTATACTGTTGGTTTTTATCATTGTACTGACCACCAATCTGATAGATAGAGATAATTTTAACCGCTTAAGACAATCCATAGTCACCATTTATGAAGACCGGCTGATTGTCAATGACTTGATATACGAAATGACATCGCTGATTCAAGACAAGCAAATCGCGCTGCTGAAATCAGATTCCGTATTTTTCCAGCAACAAAGCAGGCAGATCAATAATAAGATAGAAGCGATTATTGCGAGATACGAAGAGACAAAAATCACACAGGAGGAAGGTATAATCTTTGATCGTTTTAAGGAGAATATAGAAAGGCTGGCTGATATTGAAGCTGAATATATGGCTTCAGGTTTTGAGAATGAGGAAAGCATGATGAATCAGATCATCACGCTGAAAGAAAACCTCTATGATTTGTCTAAAATTCAGCTCAAAGAAGGAAAAAGGCAGATGGATTTTAGCCAGAGAACGATGGACACCATAGAACTATTTACGCAAATAGAAATTATATTTCTGGTAGTAATGGCGGTCCTTATTCAAATCATTATTTTATATAAACCTCCGAAATAAAAGTAAACTAGAATGATGTCACTAAGATTTGGTGAAGTCAAGGGCATCAGCTCTAGACTGAGAGTGGTGATGAAAAAGGAAAAATAGTTACCTCTTTTTTGATAAACTTCTCAATATTCTGGCTTCCTTTTTTTCATAAGGTTTGGTCTTCGTACACATGTGTGTCCATATTAAGTTTTTACCAGAAGGAAATTGAAGGGAGTCATTCCTGTAAAGCATCTCCTCTCCTCTGCCATAGATTAAGTATTCCCTATCTGTATGGAAAAAGTATCCACAAGAAGCGCCTGTTACTGATGAATACACACTAATTGTATCCTGACTGAATTCTCCTTTATAAACTTCCTGTATGGCTAATTCATATCTGATAAATTGATATTGATTAAAGTTGATATTATCTTGAATGGAAATATTTCCTGACGAATCAATCTCAATCAATTCTTTACCAATCACCTCTCCCCTTACTATGAGTTCCTGTGTATTAAATGCTTCTTTTACTGATAATTCATTTCCACATGAACAACTCAGAGCATCAAAAGACCATAACATCAGAATTGCTATATGAATGATTTTCATTTTATTACATTCTTTAATTGCACTAAACTTAAGTAAACAAAAATTATTTTCTTGTCAAACTGTCGTGAAGCGGTCATGCACGTAGCATGTTTGTCTTCTTGTTAACTTATCCCCTTTCTCAGTATTTTTACAATCCGATTATAGACGATCTCTGATAGGTTCCAGTGGTATCCGTCAAAATCAGTGGTATTCATAAATAGGATAACCACCGTATCTATGTCCTGATGATATTGGGCGATACTTTGGTAGCCGGGAATCAGGCCGGTATGCTCGTATACATAGATAGAGGAGTAGATTTCCTGCTCACCTTCCTCAAACAGTGAACCATCGTTGAGTGCCCGCAGGAATATACCTACATCTTCCGCACTCGCGACCATGGAGCCATAATCAGTGGTCTTGATATCTTCTTCCACACCCACATAATAGCCACCCATTAAATCATCCATATTTACTTCATGTATGGAACCGAAAGTATGATGCAGTCCGAGAGGATTCAAAATCGCTTCTTTAATGTATTGGGAATTGCTCATGCCACTCGCCTTCTCCACGAGCATGGAAATCAGCAGATAATTGGTGTTAGAATATTCATAATCATCATCGGGTGCAAAGCGGGCGGGAAGATCCAGCACACGCGCAAGGGTTTCCTGACTGTTTTTGGGTGGGTCTGTCCAGAAGTTAGGGGTGTTGGTAAAATTAGGAATTCCACTTCTGTGCTGTACCAGCATGCGCAGGGTGATGCCTTCCGCATTTTCAATCCTTCCCACCAGTTCAGGAAAGTAATCAGCCAGGGTTTTGTCCAGCGACAAGCGTTGGTCACTAAGCAGTTTGGTGATGGCTACTGCTTCGTACAATTTGCCGATGCTGGCGATCTTGAATAAGGCATTAGGATTGGCAGGTATTTTATTTTCTCGCTCATGCCAGCCGGCAGCATAAAACTCCGGGGGCTTGCCTGCCTGATCCACGTATACAATCACACCTTCAAAGCCATGGTCAAGGGCTTCATTGACCTGTTCCTGCACCGTATCCGGTAGAGGCAGTATCCAGGCCCATAATATTGGCCATGGCACAAAGAACATAGAGGCTATGGTGCCTAGCAGCAATACGATTCTGAGGATTTGTTTTGATTTTAGCTTGGTCATGAGGGTATATATTGACTCACTTTTAACATAGAAGATCTGCCACCCTGAAACCGGTTCAGGCTTGGCAGATCTACCCCTAAATTTATTTTACGGTACATTTCCGGTTTGTGGAGACACAAACCGAGGATATTAGTTACTCAACCTTTTTACCCAACAATTCCTGCCCTGCCTGAAAGAGGGTGAGGCTTTTTACACTGTCTTGTTCTACCTTGAAAGTAATCCTGGCTTCAACTACTGTCAGAAAGAAAGCAGTATCGCTCTCAGGATACATTTCAAACCTCTGTTGCGCGGTGGCCTGCCCGTACAACTGCTCACCTTCTCTGGTAATGGTGATTTTGAATTCGGGCTGCAATTCATACACCCCTACATATTTTTCAAGCGTAGCTTCCGGGACTTCCACCGCATCACTTTTGCCTTGTACCTCTGTTAATGGTGAACCGCTGTCCAGTAAATGAAAGCCTATATCATCTGAAGAGGTAGCTGAATTGGTAAGCAGGACCACCCCTTTGCCCGTTTCCTTGACAAAGCCCACAAACGTCCGGTATCCGCCAGTGCCGCCATTATGCCAGATGACATCCCCCTGCTCTCCCAGCTTAATATGCCATCCCATACCTACTGACATGCCATTGGCTTTGCTATGCCGGGGCTTATGCGTCATTTCCATGGCTTCATACAAGGGCGTATTGACGAAACCCAGATTAGCAGAAATAAATTTAGCCATATCTGAAGATGAACTTCTGATCCCTCCTGCCCCGGCAAGTGTGGGTATATCCCAACTTTCCACCACCTTGTTGCCACTATGGCCTAATGCCAGATGATCTTTCATACTTTGGGTGAAATTAATTCGGGTGTCGTTCATTTCCAGGGGTTCGGCAATGGTCTGTACCATCAAATCCTCATAAGTAGTATTTTGATTCTCTGCCAGCAGATGTCCTAATAGTCCCTGCGCGAAGTTGGAATATTCGTATTCCGCACCAACAGCCCGTACGGGTTCATACGTAGAGATGAACGTATATATCTGCTCCACCGTGTAGTCAGCAAAAGGGTTTTGGGGATTGGCAGGAGTAAAATTATCCGGCATACGGGGCAGACCGGAAGTGTGATCAGTAAGATGACCGAAGGTAATGACATCCTCGCCCATGGTAGGAACGCTGATGCTATCGGGGAGCAATGTGCTGATATCATCATCCAGGTTTATTGCTCCATCCAGCACCTGCTGCGCCAGTAATATTCCGGTAAATACCTTAGAGATAGAGCCTATTTCGTAGATAGAGTTTTCATCTACCGGTTTACCAGCTTCCTCGGTTTTACCAAAATTATAGTACTGCACGCCTGAGGAGTCAATGAGTGCAATGGCAATGCTGGGCGTAATGTCTTCCGCTATACGTTTTTCTATGCTCTCTACTACTTCGGTAGGTAGTCCTTCCTCATAGGTCTGCTCGGCACTTTCCCGACATTGAAAAGCGATCAAAGCGAGGAACAAGAAAGACACGAGGTTTTGTTTTTGTTTCATTGATTAAGGTTTGGTTATAAAAGATAGGCTTACAAATGCATTCCAATACTGACGCAAAGAATATTGCCTGCTGAAGCGCTACTGTACAATGATACAAATCATCAGTCATTTTCAATCCACATTATAGCTTCCTGAATAATATCACCATCTTCAACTATAAGGTCTGGTTCAACAGGCATACCATAAGTCTTTTTGTTTCTGTCAGCCAGATAAGCAGTAGTAAGATAGAGTGTAGCGTTGTCACTAAGGTTATAAGTAGAATTTGCCGTAGAAAGGCCACAGGTTGTCTGTCCAAAACTTCTGGTATTGGCTCTTCCGATAAAGCTTATGGCGACTACCTCACCCGAACTGGATACGCCATTGTTCAGCAATACCGCTACTTTGGGATCAGGAACTTCTAAGGCATAACTACTCAGGCTGGTTACTTTATTTCCGTTATAAACTGAAGCATTATTCTGAAAACCCCAGGAGGACTCCAAACCATCAGGATCAATGAAATAGCCGGCGGTGCCTTCTCCCAGAATTGGCCCTAGCCCCGCAATCATCGGCCACATATTACCGCCACCCATACTGCGGAGGTCCACGATCCAGCCCATGATCTCCGGGCTATCATCACTTTTAATCTGATCTCGCAAGCCCTGCGCATAGCTAAGACCTTCCGCGTCATTTGACGCACCACTATATCCGCTTACTTTTACATACCCAATATGTTGAGGAAGGCTGGGTTCAGAGATGTTGGGAAATTCACAACCAATGGTCCGCTCTCCATAAATAAAACCTCCATCAGGCTTTGCATAAGAACTATGATTATCTTCCAGTAAAGTCAGCGCCGTGGATATTCCCGGGTAAATGTCTGACATAGATGCAATACCGTTGATTCTTGTCAACACCTGATTTCTAAAGTCTGTCCAGTCTATCTCATTCCTCCTGAGAGAATTGGTCTGCATGATGTCCAGCACTTCATTGAGATGTTCTTCCGCCTTGAGCTGTTCCGGATTGGGTTCATCCTCACTGCAGGATGTCAGGATAAGAAACAGAAGGCAAAGCGCTAACAATTGCGGTTTCATATAAAGAGCGGATTGGCTAAAACATCATTACAAAAGCAAGCCGAATTTTTAAGGGATGATACTTACTATGTATTGTGTTGAATATAATATTTTCCTATGAATAGCACAATGCATAGCTCGTGAATAAGCATTACCACAGTCCTTTTAACTTGTGCAGACTTAGCGTTAAGCGACCATCATTGTGGCAATCCTGTGAGGACGATTATAGCAGTCTTTTACATCCGGGAGGTATCACAATTGTTAGTTTTTATGTTTTAATCTAAGACCAATTCTAAAGCGTTTGCCATCTGGAATATTCAATTTAAATGAAAGATATAACATCAATAAAAACACAGTAAATGTCATAAAAAACGCTGCATACTCATTGATTGAGCCGATAAATGCCGTTAATAACTTGGTTTGCTCAGCTTCAGCAATCAGGTTGGTAGTAAAAGCGTTAACGAAGAATAAGGCACTTACCAGAAGCCACGGCCAGCCTGACCTCCATTGCATAAAAAATAACAGTAATCCTAAAGCCACGCATATTGTTGTAGCTATAATAGCTGCACTTTCAAAACGGTAAAAGGTTTCCGGTCCCTCAATCTTATATTGAGGCACAAAACTAATCAAGGTAAAGAACATTGCGATTCCCAGAAATAAGAGCGTACTACTCAACAGTAAATGACCATGCAGCTTTCTGTTTTTTCTAAATAAAAACCCCAGTAAGATAAGAATGCCAACTTCCAATGCTGGAAAAATATTTTGAATGACCAGAGGATCAGCTTCCCCCCTCGCCGCAGCTTTAGAAGCAGAGTGCACGGATAGCAATATCAGGGTGGCAATAACTAAGGGGCCTAATACAAAGATAAACGCCCCTATTTTTTTATGCTGATGATACTTTTTCCCTGAAATATATCGCAATTGTACCAATAATACGATTAACCAGGAAAAGGTTGTAACAACATGCAGATGGTGGTATACAGTTGGGTTTGCATCAGCACCAAAATAAATATTCCAAAAACCTGTGACACTGAACAGGAAAACAATTAATAGAAAGATCAGGTGAATTGCATGATTGTCTGGTTTAGCTTTCATCTTTTCTCAATTCATATGCTTAAATAAAACAAGCCTTATGGTGATTACCTATAATTGTTACTCCTCCTCAGACTAACCTGCAAGCAGCCGCCGGAGTGGCGACTCCCGGAGTGGCGACTCCCGATGCGGGAACGCTGAGCTTAATAGTAACAATCCGTGTCCTATGGCAACTATTCCATCGGGGCAATTCCATTGTGGCAATTCCATTGGGGGTGACACTGAGGGTGGATTAACTGCTATTTTCTTCCGGTAGTACTTTTACTTTGCAGACTGTGATGAAACTTCAGCCGCCAGCAGGCTTAGATCGGCGCCACGTTTGATCCCTTTTAATTGGATGACTTCTTTGTCTGACTTCATCACGTAATGCTCATCCCGCATAGAAAGAACATAAACCGGATTTTTGTAATCATACAACTTATGAGGGTTTGGAATATTGGGCAGTTCTTCTATGTACCTGTTCATCCTGGTGACGATCGTAGGAAGCTCAAAATCCCACATTTTCACAAATCCCCCCAGGTCATGGGCTGTACTTTCTGCTATATAGGTAAATACCTCACCCTTCAATAGTATCCGGTCAATCTGCTCGGGTTCGGCAAATATATAAATAGAGTCATTTTTCACGACTTCAAATTCAGCTGTAAGAATATTGAAGCGGAGAGGTAATTGAGAAACTTCGGTAAAACCGTTGTAGTACACGATACCTATAATAAATTCATCGTGGAGATAAGGAGTACCCCGCACCACGTCAATATGGGTAAACTCGCTTACGTCTACCACTCCATTTTTAGCGGGTAAACCTTCCCCTCCCCAAAAATTACCGGAATATGGCTGAAGCGTCTGAGCATAGGTAGTGACAGGAACGAAACAAAATAGTGTGAGTATTAGGGTTCTGGCGTTCCTCATAAAGCAGTAATTTATACACCTCATATAAGTTACTTCCTTTACCCCGCTTTTCAAAGCAATTATCCTCAGAGTTGCCTGTAAGCGGCCGCCGATGCGGGAACTCTGAGATCTCTAGTAGTAATCAGTGTCCTCTGACGAGTGACACTGATGAAGGTTAATAAGCGTAGTACAAGTTTTCAAATTTATACCGTTACTGGCTTAAGTTTATGTGAACTTAAGCCTACTGCTACTGTCAAGTTTAAAAACTTGACTTGATCCATAAGCTTAAGTAGCATACTGAAGCTAGAGAGGGTTAATTTTTAAACAAGAAATTTGAGACATGCACCATATAATAATTTGTTTCTTGCTATTTTATTCTTAGAGCTTTTTTAAACATTGGGTGTACGTAGAATTTTGATACAGGTGTAAGGTCACTTGATTCAATTGCAGTATAAGATTCATAGATATATTCTGTTTTGGTTTCTGGTCCTATTTTAATTCCTAGAAGACCAGTTTCATAAAGTGTGATTAGCACCTTGTTTAAAAGCTTTATTGCTTCAAAATCATTACCATAATTGTTAAAAAATGATTGTAATTCATCATTTAAATTTTTGATTTCGTCATTACCAATAATTTCAACAAAATACTCTTCTGCTACTACGACTATCTCATCTCTTTTAAAACCATCTTTTTTTCCTTTTAAAAAACCATATAAACAAAATAAGTTGCCATAATTTTCAATCCACTCATCATTAAGTGCACGTAACCTTTCATGAGAGTATTCATCTTCAGCTAAACGCAATATTTCTCTAGAAATACGTGTTTTACCATCAGCATGCTTGATACATTTATTAAAAAAGTCAATTACATCTCTTGGACGCATAAATGTTCTTTGCACCAGATAGTCGAAACCAGAAATTTGTTTTTTGCTGTGACTTTTTGCTTCAGGTAAAACATCTTCAACGGTTGGGCTATCACTTGTATATGTTCCCCTCATAAGTTCTCTTAATCTATTGTTAAGAAGTTGCATCAGTTCTGATTCTGACCATTTTATATCAAGATACAAATGATTATACTTTTCGCGTTGGACACCTCTAACCAAGTTTGACTTTAATATTTTTTTATGAATGTTCGTTCTTAGTGCTATTACAATCTTGAAATTGCTAATACGACTTAAATCTTTTATAGTCTCAATGAGTGCTTTCAGCAAATCATAAACAATTGTATTAGAGACCCATTCCTTATCCAAATCATCAATAATAATGAAAAATTTCTTCTGAGATTTAATGAACATTTTGGTTTCCATAATGTCCAAAATATTATTGATATGTTCAATCTGAGATTCGTTAACTACCTTTTGAGCCTTATTGATTACTTCATATTTTATAGTATTGGAATCTTTAGATTCTTTGTCAACTTTACCAAGTACTTTAAATAGCTCTTTAATATCAACTTGGCCACCCAACTCTCCTTTAAAACGATTTTCTAAGGAAGTTTCCATCTCTTTTATTCGATATTCTGTATTCTCCCAAAATTTGTCCTCCCATTTTTCAAGATAATCTAATGAACTCTGCTTTGCTTTGTTTGGAAGTTGATTTTTAAGCCAATCTATTATGCTTTTTGACTTATCAATGTTGTTATCATAATATAATTTGATCAGTTCAACTATAAAAACATGCTTCCAAAGGACTTTATAAAAAAGATCAAGTTTTACATTTAATTTTTTAAAATACTGAATTATATCAGAGTTACTCAAATGTCGGAGTGAAATACTTTCAGGGTCAATTCTTTTTATGTATTGCTCATTTTTTTCTAAATATTTAATTAAAGCGGATTTTCCAGACCCAGTTCTACCAATTAGAATACTCTTTGGATTACTCATGTCACTTAACAACGTGAGATCATTCTTGTCAACGAACGCTGCAATAAGAAACCGATCGTTTTCGGCATCAAGGCTACCAATGTCAATATTTCTTTTGAATTTATAACTGTTTTGACTCATTCAATGTGATTAGAGTTTGAATACTTTGGCTGTTACTGTTATTTTTATTTTTCAACTGTATTTATTTAAGTGCTCTTACTCACCATATACTAGTTTCTAATATAACGTTTTTATATTTTTACAACAATAGATGTAAAATTAAATAGCTTTATCTAAACACCTTATCTAAGTGTTCAATGATCGCTTGTAGACACCCTACCCCTTTTCCCCCACCTCCCCACACAGAAAGAGCCTTTTCACAAGTCCGTTTGCCGTTATGACGAATAGATAGGTGCTTATTTGTAGTTCGTTTCATCTTTCGGAACATGGATAAGGGCTTATCAATGGTTTGTATGAGGGTTCAGCTAACAGATAAGTGCTGATATATACTTTATTTGACCGTTCAACGCATAGATAAGGGCTTATATATACTTTGTTTGACGCTACAACTTATAGATAAGCACTCATATGCTAATTATTCGGGCGTTCATGTAATAGATAAGTACTCATCCGTAAGTTTTCCGGGCGCACATGTAATAGATGAGTACTCATCTACAACTTATTGGGCCGTACATGTAATATATAAGCACTCATCTGTCTTTCCTCCAAAATAATAAAGTGTGTTTATATCCTCCAGGCCCATCATGTAAGAAGTTGAGGAACGCAAAAGAGTAAAGTTATTTTATTTATATTATTTATTATTTTAATAATATTTATCTCCTTAATTTTATCTCGTTGAGCGGTCGCTCAATGCTGCAATGGTGGCTGGCAAACAGTTTTCAGTATCCTACCCCTGCCTTTATGCCCGCCATAAAAGCCAATACAGCTTTATAAACAGATACTATAATCGTATGATTAGAAACAAGAAGGAGTACAAGAAGAGCTGGGTACAGACCACTCTGGAAGCTGCCCGCCAGCATGCGGACATTCAGCTATCCATGCTGGGCTACGGCTATGATGAGGGTAAACTGGGCGTAGCGGAGCATCTGCTGGGCGAGGTACAGAAGTGGGATACACTCTACTCGGAGCACCTGGGCGGACAGAAAAAAGCTACCCAGAGTATCAAAGAAGCACGTCAGGAGGTGCATGGTCGCTATGTGAAGCACCTGAGGGTAGCCAGGGTAGCGCTGGAGTCTCACAAAGACCTTTGGGACCTGCTCAAGATTGAAGGCCCTCGCAAGGTATCGCTGCCCGAATGGCTGGGACAGGTAAAAGCCTTTTATTATCACTATGACAGGGCGGCCGACATCCTCAAGCAATTCAATATCACACGGAGTGAGGTAGATCAAACCATCGCCATGATTGAGGCCATTGAGGACTACAGAGTGCAGCAGGCGCTAAACCGCTCTCACGCGCAGGAAGCTACGCAGAGACGTGATCAGTTTTCCCGCGAGCTGGACAAATGGATGAGTGAGTTTATGTATGTCGCCAGGCTGGCCCTGAAAGACCATCCCCAGTACCTGGAAGCCCTGGGTAAAACGGTAAAGTAGCTATTTCACAGCAGATCTGCCACCCTGAGATCCTGACATTTGGCTACCGCCTGTCGTCAGGATAGCTTTGTTCGGGGTGACAGATCTATTTATCCCCTTTATCTCCCTTTTCTTTTTTCGGATTACGGCCTGCTTCCTTCAAGGCCCGGTCAATGATCCACTCCAGCTGACCGTTTACACTTCTGAACTCGTCAGAGGCCCACTTTTCTACCGCTTCCATCATTTCCGGACTCACACGTAACACAAATGGCTTTTTCTTGGCCATAAAAAAATCTAATAATTATTGATACAAGGTTCCGGTATTCACCACCGGGGATACATCTTTATCCGCGCAGAGCACTACCATCAGATTGCTCACCATAGAAGCCTTTTTATCTTCATCCAGTTCAATGATCTGCTTCTGGGCTAACTCTTCCAAAGCCATTTCCACCATACTCACTGCACCTTCCACGATTTTCTCCCTTGCCGCTACGATAGCAGTAGCCTGCTGACGACGGAGCATGGCGCTGGCAATCTCTGAGGAGTAGGCCAGATAACCGATGCGGGCTTCAATCACATGTATACCTGCCATTTTCAGCCGGTCAGAGAGTTGGTTTTCAAGTGCTTCATTTACCTCATCTACCCCCGATACCAAAGTAATCTCATCCTCCTCATTAAAGTTATCATAAGGATAAGAATAAGCCAGTTTCCTTACCGCCGCATCCGACTGCACCTTCACAAAATTCTCAAAAACATCCACTTCAAAAGCCGCTTTATAGGTATCCTGTACTCTCCACACCAGTATCACGCTGATCATTATCGGGTTACCCAGTTTATCATTCACTTTCACCCTTTCACTATCAAAATTACGCGCCCTTAATGAGATCTTCTGACGGGTATAAAAGGGGTTGGTCCAGAAAAATCCATTCTTTTTAACCGTTCCTACATAGTCGCCAAAGAGTACCAGTACCCTGGATTCATTGGGATTGACCATAAAAAAGCCTCTGAGAAAGAAAGCTATAGTTACAATTGATAGCGCAATCCATAATGGATTTTTGGTGATGGCCGCAGCCAGTAGTATTACACATACCAGAACGAAGGCTACGACTGCCATAACATAACCTGAGAGGGCTGATACTTCTTTTTCCTGTTTCATGGGTTGATTATTTGTTGTTAAAGGTCATATAGGGATGCTGATGGGTAAATGCATCTGCTCAATATCCATCCGGTTACGTCTTCCAGCATTGCACATCATCAATATAGAAAAATGATATCATAATGATATCAAAATAAATTGATATCTGCAATAATTAATTGATGGGAGGTATAAAGGCTGTGCTTTTCATTTGAAAATGGAAGAACATCAGGGTTCACCAAACGATAATTGATGTTCGTATTGCTATCAATTCGTAAGCTTGATGAGAGTAAGTCAAATTCCGGAGGAGAAGAAAATATCTTCTCAGGGGCGATCATTGTGGTAAGCTTAGTAAGCGATAAAGCGTATAAAAAAACCATCGCACTGCCTGGGGAATACAGACCATACGATGGTTAAGATTTATTTGATATTCCTAAGAAACCTTATGGCTAAGGATTTACGGGAGAGGCTTCGTCTTTAAGGCTTACCGCACTTACGTTTTTCTCCTGTACCATGCGGTTAAACTCCGGTACTTCCTGATTGACTACCTTTTGGAACTGCTGTAACTGCTCATCTATCTCCTGGGTAATCTCATTCTTAAACGCAATGGACTGCTGTGTAGGACGGAAATGTCCGTAACCTACCTGTGAGCCTACGTTGGCCAGCTTATTATTCAGTTTGATCGGGAAATTGAGTGGGTCCTGATTACTTCTGTTCTTGGTCTGATAGAGTTCCTTCTCTATCAGTGTAATCTGCTCGTCTATCGCCTTGGCTTTATCCACGATCTCCTGCATGTTTTCCTTTCCTTTCACCCTTTCTACTACCGTATTCATCTGCTCCCTGATGTTGCGGATATCTTCAATGGTCTGATGGGTTTCGGTCAGCTTATCCCGCACCGACATCAGGAAATCAAACTGTGCCTGCAGGTCTGCCTGGCTGGATGTCCAGCGGGGATCGGCCAGAATTTTAAAATTCTGTTCCACCACCTGATCGTTCACCGCCAATTCCACCTGATAGGTGCCGGGCAGCGCCTTGGGACCATTCATTCCCCCACCCCAAAGGATCATCCCCTCAAAGCTTTTGGCATCAGGATAGCGCATATCCCAATTGAAAGTGTTGAAACCCTGCTCAGCTTCCAGCTTACCTTTGCTTAGGTCTTTTTCATCCTCGCTTAAGGCTGTACTATATTCTTTGATCAGCTTACCATTGTTCTCTTTGATTCTGAGACTTACGGTAGTGGTGGTATCTACTTCATTTTTGAGGTAATAATGGATCATTACTCCTCCCGGATGGTTGGTTCCCTCAGTAGGCGAGTCGCCTCGCTGTCCGCCATCCATCAGGTAGCTGTCCATCGGCTTATAAAGATAAGCTTCGCTGCTGGCAACCTGCTCATTGAGTTGATGCAGCGGCGTAAGATCATCTATAAGCCAAAAGCTGCGTCCCTGCGTAGCCGCTATCAGGTTATTTTCCTTTACTGCCAGATCAGTGATGGGTACAATGGGCAGGTTAAGCTGGAAAGAAGACCAGCTGGCACCATCATCAAAAGAGATGTACATACCGGTTTCCGTACCGGCATACAATAATCCCTGGCGTTTAGGGTCTGCTCGTACCACCCGGGTAAAATGTTCAGCATCAATACCATTCACAATCAGCTCCCAGCTCTTGCCATAGTCTTTGGTCTTGTACAGATAAGGCTGAAAGTCACCTAATTTATAGCGGGTACCGGCTACATAAGCGCCCCCTTCGGTAAAAGGATCTGCCTCTATGCTGTTGATCATCATCCACTCCGGCATACCGGGAGGGGTAACGTTCTCCCAGTTGTCTCCTCCATCTCTGCTGATATGGATCAGTCCGTCATCCGATCCAGTCCAGAGCAAACCTTCCTCATAAGGTGATTCTATGGCAGCAAAAATAGTAGCATAGTATTCCACACTGGTATTATCCTTGGTAATGGGTCCACCTGAAGAACCAAGTTTGGTAGTATCGTTGCGGGTAAGGTCAGGACTGATCTCTTCCCAGCTTTGTCCTTCATCGGTAGTTACATGTAGATGATTGGATGCCGTATACATCTTATTGGGATTGTGCGGCGAGAAGAAGATGGGATAATTCCACTGGAAGCGGTACTTCAATGTCTTGGCGCCATAGCCCATAGGGTTATCGGGCCATACATTGATCAGTCTGATCTGGTTATTATCATGGTTAACGCGAGACAAAAAGCCTCCGTAACTACCGCCGTAAACGATATCATTGTTCTCAGGGTCAACGGCCAGGTGGGCACTTTCTCCTCCGGCAGTTTCTTCCCAGTGATTTTCGTTGATGCTGTAGTCATCACTACGGTGCAATATGCGTAAGGTAGAATTATCCTGCTGCGCACCATAGATACGGTAAGGAAAATGATCGTCGGTGGTGACACGGTAGAACTGGGCGGTAGGCTGGTTGTGGTAGGTAGTCCAGTTAGCCCCTCCGTCATTACTCACCTGTGCCCCACCATCATCGGCGATGACCATCCGCTGGTTATCTTCCGGTGCTATCCACAGATCATGATGGTCGCCATGCGGTGCGTTATAGGATTCAAAGGTTTTGCCCCCATCTTTGGACTTGTGGTAGCTTACATTGAGTACATACACAATATCTTCATCCTCGGTATCGGCATAGATACGTGTATAATACCAGGCTCTCTGTCGCAGGCTTCGGTCTTCATTGGTTTTTGTCCAGGTTTTACCGGCATCATCAGAACGAAAAACGCCTCCATTATCGGCTTCTATGATGGCATAGACTCTTTCGGAGTTTACCGGAGATACGCTTACTCCTATGATGCCCAGTGTACCCTCGGGCATTCCTTCATTGTCAGAGATTTCGGTCCAGGTATCCCCGGCATCGGTACTTTTCCAGAGTGCGGAGCCTTCTCCACCACTCTCCAGGCTGTAAGGCGTACGTCTGATTCTCCAGGTACTGGCATACATGATACGGGGATTGTTGGGATCAAATACCAGATCAACCGCACCGGCATTATCATTGGCATAAAGCACCTTTTCCCAGGTTTCTCCTCCATCGGTAGAGCGGAATACCCCTCTCTGCTCATTAGGCGCGAAGAGATTTCCCATTGCCGCCACGTATACGATGTCCGGATTCTGAGGATGAATCCTGATTCTACCGATTTGTCGGGTTTCGTTGAGGCCGATATTCTTCCAGGTCTTGCCGGCATCAGTAGATTTCCATACACCATAACCAAAAGAGACGTTACCTCTGACGGTCTTTTCGCCCCCTCCTACATAAATCACGTTGTTATCGTATTCACTAACGGCAACGGCACCAATAGAGCCTCCAAAATAGCCATCGGTAATGTTTTCCCAGGTTTGTCCGGCATCTTCGGTTCTCCATACTCCTCCTCCGGTGGCACCAAAGTAATAAAGGTTGGGATGATCGGGGACTCCGGTGACTGTAGCAGAACGTCCGCCTCTGTAAGGTCCTATAGATCGCCATTCAAGACCATTATAAAGTGCGGTATCATAAGAAAGGGTGTTAGCCTGCGTACGGTTTCTTCGTTGAGCACTCAGATCAGTACTAAAAATAAGCGTGAGGAAAAGTAAAAAAACCACTCCTCTTCCGCCCCATTCAGGTTTGTAGCTATGCATCATTATTAGAATGTTAGGTTTTATTTAGTGAGGCCTGAATATAAGGCAATTCACTCAAATTGTAGAAAAAGAGATGCTAAAAACTAAAAAAAACAAAATATTCAAAGGCTGGTAAACTACAAATACTTATAGATGGTAAAGCTAAAAATACTACCTTTTTGATAGGTGCTTTCCACCTTCAGTGAACCGCCATGCTTTTCGGCAAATTCTTTACAAATCAACAGGCCCAGGCCAGCTCCTTTCTCGCCCTTAGAGCCCGGCAGACTTACTCTTTCATCCCAATGAAAGAGTTTGTGCAATAGATCTCCTTTCATTCCTACCCCATTATCCTTGATGTTTATCTGGTGAAAATCTTCAGTTTGAGAAACACTAATCTCAATCGTTCCACTCTGGGTAAACTTGTTGGCATTCTGTAGAAGGTTTCGTATCATAAACCGAATCATATCTGCATCGCCTAATAGTTGATAAGGCTGGGAAATATGATTGATAATGTTATTGTTTTTCTGGGCGGTATTATACTCCTGATGGTGGATCGTTTCATTTAAAATGGTATCCAGCCTCAATGGCTGGACGATCATTCTATTTTCCTCTATCTGCGTCACTCCCCATTGGATCAGGTTTTCCATCAGATTCAAGGAAGAATCCAGTAGTTTTGATATACCCCTGCTAAAGTCAATACTTTCCTTAGGGCTGATTTGCTTTTCATTGAATAGCTCCAGGAAACCTTTCAGGCTGGTTAGGGGACTCCGGAGATCATGAGAGATGATAGATATTAACTTATTACTTACCTGATTTAGTCTATTAAGCTCTTTGTTTTGCCTATGTATTTTTCCTATTGATTTTGTCAAATCCCGCACATGAAGTTTAAGTTCAAGTTGCTGTATCACCTGACGACCGAGCACCTGTAAACTAAATATCTGGTCCTCACTTAATGTACGAGGAACGGTATCAATAACACACAATGTACCGAGGCGAAAGCCATCAGGAGTAATCAAAGGCATGCCGGCATAAAAACGAATATTAGGTTTATTAACTACAAACGGATTGTTTGCAAAACGTACGTCCTCACGTGCATCGTTGACAATCAGTACATCATCAGATTGAATAGCATGAGAGCAGAAAGAAAGCTCTATAGGAGTTTCAGTGATATGTACGCCTACCTTAGCCTTAAACCACTGTCTTTCTTTTTCTAGCAGGGATATCAGTGAAATAGGCGCATTGCAGATCATTGAAGCCAATTTAACCAATTCATCAAACTCTTTCTCCGGTGGGGTATCAAGGATTTTATACCTTTTAACAGCTTCTAACCTTTGAGGTTCTCCTAATAATTTATTTGAATTAATCATATACTCCTTTGAATCAGATAAAGTATGAATACATGCTTGATTATATGCTCAAATTCAGCAGGCTTGCTTATGTCAGGAAAATATACTTTAAATAATTCAGGGGAATAGGGAAGGGTAAATTTGCAGGAAGTAAGATTTTCTTTGCTCAACAAATATTACTTATAATTTCTTGAGTTTTCCTAAGTATTGATCATTATGGTCTTCAGCCAAAATGCGCATACTCCAGCCTTCTTCTTCAGCTATTTTTTGCATAGTGACAGGATCTACATATAACCAGGAAAACCACTGATCTTTCATCCCTTTGTATTCGTATTGATAGCTGATCTCTCCTTTATAGGGATTATAGGATTGCCTGATATCCGTATACAGATAAGATAAATCGCTGGAATCAAAAATGATTTGACCATCGGATAACAATAGGGAATTTGCCATTTGTAGAAACTTACGCAAACCCTCAATTTTTCCTACGATACCGATACCGTTCATGAGCATAAGCAGCGTATCATAGCGATGAGGAAGAGACTCCCAGAGGGATTGCTGATAAACAGGCTTCAACCCCCGAGCTTTCATAATTGCTACGCACAAAGGCGATTGATCCAGGCAATGCACTTCTTTACCCATCTCATGAAGATAAACGGCATGACTACCCACTCCAGCGCCTATATCCAGTATTTTGCCCTGGCAAGCCTCCAATGCTTTCATTTCCAAAGGGGGAAAGTCTTCTTCATCACGGAAAAACCAATCTACCGGCATTTCTTCTACCCTTTCATAACTGGTGTGGAGAATTAACTTGTCAGCTTCGCCATGCTGAAAATAGTCGTAGAGGGCCTGTCCGTAAATATCGTATACTTTATGGCTTTTTTTCTTCATAGTACTGATACAATAAAGAACGGCTTCAGCTAAAGCCGTTCTTCTTTATTGTTTAATGACACGCTAAGCTGCTTAAAAATCAACTGACTTACCTATATCAGGCAGATGCAGTTCTTTTCCAGCCTTTTTGAAGATTTCTATGGCTCCCTGATGATCAATTTTGATATTGGGGAAAGTATCGTAGTGTACGCCCATCACTTTATCACATTGGATAAAATCACAGCAGGTGATGGCATCCTCAATGCCCATCGTAAGGCAGTCACCTATAGGTAATATAGCCAGGTCTAATTTGGTATAGCGGGGAATTAGCTGCATATCCAAAGTCAGTGCGGTATCACCGGCATAGTAGAAATTGATCTCATCAGACATCACGACATAACCACCGGGATTACCAGCGTATGAACCATCCGGAAAAGAGGATGAGTGAATTGCATTTACGTATTTCACTTTGCATACTTCAAGATCTACCACTCCCCCATGATTCATGGGGATGGTATTTTCAATGCCCTGCCCTCCAAACCAGGTCACGATTTCAAAGTTTGAGACAATTGATGCCTGGGTCCGCTTGGCGATATCTAAAGCATCAGCCAGGTGATCCTGGTGTCCGTGACTCACTAAAATGTAATCGGCTTCCACTGCTTCTACATTTATATCTTTGGCCAGTTCGTTAGGCGTAATGAAGGGATCAAAGAGAATTTTTTTTCCCTTAATTTCTACTGAGAAGCAGGAATGTCCATAATAGCTAAGTTTCATGAATTTTGTTTTTGATTAAAAAATGATTGGTTTACTCCTTCTTAACTTTTTAGGAATGTTTTGGTTGGCCTCGGAAGTTATTTCTAAGCAAGACCTGAATTAAGAACTAGTTTCCATCTTTAGATAACCTGAATTTTTCTGCTAAAAAAGTGCTGATAAATATAAGATAGGTAACCAATGCGATGTATACCAAAATACTTGAAGTGATCAACATAGCTCTTTCAACGGAAATCGCTCTTAGCAAACTGGAAAGCATCAAAAAAAGCCAGACTAAAGCATGAAAATACCGCAGTACAATGTGTTGCCATTTACTTCTGCTCCCATGATGGGGTGGTCTGGGCCACATAAAAAAATAAATCACAGCTACAATGCAGCAGATAATTGTCCAGTAGATAAATTCAAGCCCCAGAAACTGCTGCGCATTCATACTTCATTATCATCAGTGTCATCATTTTCAAATGCCTTTTGAATTTTATTCTCAGTATCATGAAGCCTGGAGCGGCAATAGTTAATCAGGGATAAGGCGCGCTCTATCCTTTCCGAGAGGACGTCTACATCCATACCATCACTTTCCACTTCATTCACTATAGTTTCTAATTCATCAAGGGCTTCCTGATAAGTCAGTTCTTTACTTTTCTTTTTGGGACTCATTATTTTTTCTGGTCTTAATACTTTCAACTCGGCTTTGCAAAATGTGCTGATAACTTATGGTTTCCAAATGATCTCCCTCTTTCAGTTCTTTGGTCTTTGTCAGGGGCTTACCATTTACTGAGGTATAAGTGAAGCCCCTCTTGAAGATATATTCAGGATCGGAGGCACTGAGAAATTTTTGGTAATGGTTTAACTTTTCACCAATGCGTTCCAATCTCTTTTGTGAACTTGATTGAAGACTTTTTCGCAGAATTTTAAGTTTTTCGTGTTCTTGTTTCATCTGTTGCTTACTGTAGTATTTCAGGCTTTGCTCAGCCTGTTTCAACTGATGATGTTCGTTTTGCATTATTCGGTTCGCAGCAAACTTTAAAGCATTAGCTAGATAATCAAGGGTATGACCATTTTCTTTCAGACTATACTGTGCCTTTTGTGAAATGTTGTACCAATGAGTCTCTAGCTTTTCATCAAAGCTAAGGGCTCCGTTGATCAGAAATTCTGCTACCGCAGTTGGCGTTTTCATGCGGGTGTGGGATACCAGATCAGCTACTGTCTCATCTCGTTCGTGACCTATGCCGGTAATGACTGGCAAAGGAAACTGAGCAATATGGGCAGCTATGCTGTAGGTATCAAAGCAATCCAGATCCACCTGAGCGCCTCCTCCCCTGATGATGACCAGCACATCAAAGGCATGCGCATCATCTTCTAACTTTTGAAAAACTTCCATCATTGCACTTACAATACTTTCTTCGGCCTGATTACCCTGCATCAATGCTTTGAATAGCCTGATGTCAAAGCGATAATGATAACGATTCTTAGCCAGCTGATCAAGAAAGTCACCCAGGCCAGCTGCAGTAGGTGAACTAATCACAGCAATCTTTTGCGGCACTAATGGAAGCGGCAAGCTTTTGTTCATCTCCAGCACTCCTTCTTCTGCCAGACGGTCAATTACTTCCTGTTTCTTCCTTGCTCTTTCTCCCAAAGTAAACTTTGCGTCTATATCCTTGATATTCAGACTTAAACCATAGAGTTCATGGTAGGAAACTTCAACCTGACAGAGGATATTCATTCCTGCTTTTAGTGATTCACCGGTAATTGCCTCAAACCAGCCACTCAGGTTGCGATAGGTATAGCTCCAGATCGTAGCCCTGGTCTTGGATAATAAATACTGATCATCTTTCTCTATCAATTCCAGATAGCAGTGACCCTTTTGGGTAAGGCGGATTTCTCCTATCTCCGCTACCAGCCAGTAAGAAGGTTCCAGCTGTTGAGAAAGTGCATTCTTGATGAGTTTATTTAGCTCAGTGAGGGATAGGTAGCTCATGCAGCGAAGTTGTAAAAAATGTGTTAATTTCCTTAATAAATCTTTACACTTGTTGATATAGTTTAGATAAACACAGCATAAACGCGATTACAACATATATTTACCCTGCATGTATTCTTGATTGAAAATTCCTATCTTTCACAACAACATTAATACCTTCTTTCCATGAATAGATACCTGACGTACCTGCTTAGTAGCTTATTGCTCGCCTTTTACACTTGCTCCACACCTGAAAGTCAAGAAAGTGCATCAGATGTTCAGGAATCTTTTATAGTAGATGAAGTGGCTAAAGCACGTATTGACTCCACCCTACAAAGTTTTATTGATACCGGAAACATTGCCGGGGTTTCTGCCTTG
Organism: Catalinimonas locisalis; assembly: GCF_038039535.1. NCBI lineage: Bacteria > Pseudomonadati > Bacteroidota > Cytophagia > Cytophagales > Catalimonadaceae > Catalinimonas > Catalinimonas locisalis. Next base: position 21,059 of record NZ_JBBPHP010000043.1, read on the forward strand.
ATCTATGAAAAAGGAGAAGAAGTTTACTTCAATGCTATTGGAATGTCAGACCGAGAAGCAGGTACACCAATGACGCGCAATACGATTGTACAGATATTTTCCATGACCAAACCCATCACTGGAGTAGCACTGATGACACTTTACGATGAGGGTGCTTTCCAACTGGATGATCCGGTTTCTAAATACGCTACCGAGTTTGCCAATCTTCAGGTGTATGCGGGTGAAGACGCCTCCGGTGAAATGATGCTGGAGCCGTTAGACCGTGAGCTAACGATTCGTGATCTTACACGCCATACTTCAGGTCTGGCAACTAGTCCTGACAATCCTGGTGTTGGTCCTTTATTAGCGGAAGCCGAACCTATGAAAAGAGAAAATACTTTATCGCAAATGGCAGAGAAGTTTGGGAGTATTCCCTTGTGGTTTCAACCGGGTACTCGCTGGGCCTACGGACCTTCCGTGGATGTGCAGGCGTTTTTGGTTGAGCGAATCTCAGGTCAGCCATTTGATGAATACATAGAGGAGCATATTTTCAACCCGCTGGACATGGCAGAAACCCGATATGTGGTCCCTGAAAATGATCTTGAAAGATTTGCGGCGCTTTATCAACATGCAGAAGACGGAACCGTCAATCGTGTGCCAGATGAAAGAGCCCGTGCCTTCAATACGCAAGCCTGGCCGCTGACACCGGGTGGATATGGCCTGACTTCTACCCTGGATGATTATATGCGTTTTGCCCGTATGCTGGTGAATGAAGGTGAACTTAATGGCAATAGAGTTCTCAAAGCTGAAACTGTGCAACTGATGGCAACCAACTACTTAGCGGATAGTGTAACCGATCGCTCCTGGCTGCCCAGCAAAGGAAGTGTAGGCTTTGGCATTGACTTCGCGGTACGACATAGCCCTCCTCAATCCGCTGAAGAAAATCATGGTAAAGTGGGCGAGTTTTTCTGGGACGGAGCAGCCAGTACTTTATTTTGGGTTGACCCTGAAAACGAACTGACCGCTGTGTTTTTCGTCCAGATAGTCCCCTTTCAAGGAAGTCTTCATAAGAAGTTCCGTGATGCAGTATACGGAAAAGCACAAATCAAGTAAGCCGTTTATTTTTCTCGGGGTTTCCAGGGGATTTCCTCCACCTGATGTTCTTTACCGATCATACGGGCCAGAACGAAGAGATAATCAGAAAGACGATTCAGATAAACGATAATACGCGAATCTATTGCCTCTTTTTCATTTAGCCGTACCACTCCCCTCTCGGCACGACGGCAAACGGCTCTGGCCAGATGGCAATTGGATACATCCGGATGACCTCCGGGAAGGATGAAATGTTTCATCTCGGGAAGCTCACTCTGCATCTCATCAATCTGTTGTTCCAGGGCTAAAACATCATTTTCCTGCATATCAGGTAAAAAGCTAGGCTTTTTGCCGGGATCAGCTGCCAGTAGAGAACCTATGACAAACAGATTTTCCTGTATATGCTGAAAAATATTCTTTCGCTTCTGATTGATCGGCATATCCCTTACCACCCCTATAAACGAGTTTAACTCATCTACTGTGCCATAAGCTTCTACCCGCTCATGAGATTTGGGTACACGTATTCCCCCTATTAATGAAGTATCTCCCTGATCACCGGTTTTGGTGTATATTTTCATACGAAGGTAAATTTGCTATCAAAAGCGGGAAGATACACAATCCTAACTTAAAAGGTAGGCGTATACTTAGTTTTCAGTGAATCATATCTATTCAAATATTCCTGAAAGGCTAAAGATGACATCAACGGACGAAGATCATCCAGGCCACTCTCCGCATAGTTATCTAAACCTGCCTCCAGGCTACTTTCAATGTATGCCATATGAAGTGAAGGAGCATAAGGATTGGATTCCAGCGCTTCCAGCAGTAGATTGTATTTATCCAGTGCATCCTCATATTGCATTTGGCTGATGGCAAAGAGGAAACCTTTAACAAAGAATGGATTGCCAAGCAATTTTTCATTCCAAGATGCAAGCGTCTGATTATTCACTGCTGCAATTTTGGCCTGATAATACCATTTCAGTTGCTCATGCCAGCGGCTGATTTCCGGCAATTGATCCAGGATTGTAGAAAGGTTTTTCCAATCCTGCGCATATTCCTGTTCAAAAGCCTTCAGCCAGCGATGATATTGCGCTCCGAGTTCACTTAACTGCAAATTTTGCGAAAGCAAAGTGCTGATTCGCGCTGCCAACTCATCATGTAAATGATCAGGATATTTAATCCACAAGTCATGCAGCATCAATACTTTATAATTTGGGTCTTCAAGTGATAAAAATATCTCCCGAAATTCTCCTTCACTAACTTCAGGAAAATTATACCGGAGCAGATTATATTTATAAGCATCACTTTTTCCTTCCCAGCTCATGCTGGTGGTGCTTACGATCTGTCTCATATCTTCCACCACAGGATTCCGCTCGGTTATCCCCTCTTCTGATAAGCGGTACAAAGAATCCCAGACTTTTAACGCATTATCTTTAAGTCCGCTTTCCATAGGCATAGCCTCGGTAAGACTAATTGCTTTTCTGAACATCGCATCTTCATAGCGAGATTGCTCTGCTTTATCAAAATACTGACTGGCAACCTGAGGCGCATGTTGCTCTAATGCCCAGATGCCTAATACATTATTGTAATAGCCGCGCTGAAAAGGATTCAATGCCTGTAAATTGTCCAGTATCCTCATCGCATCATCCACCTGGTTCTGCTGATAGAGCACATAGGCACGAATGAGTAATAATGCTTCGTAAAAATTTCCGTTGTTGGCTATCTCAGTAAAGCGCTCTAACTGATTAAGCTGCAAACTATCAAGTTGATGGGGTCTGTTATAAGCGTAGTTGAATAGGTAGGCAAACTCAAAACTGTTGAGCAAACTGTCCTGGGCTTCTACCCACTGAAAATCCTGCTCACCCAGCGGTTGTTTCCCCACCGCATACTTATTAGCCAGCAAAAAAGTGTTGACCAGACTGGGCATATACGATTTGTCGCTCACTACTTCTTCAAATAGTGAATCCAGATCAAACGAAAGCAAAGATTCATTCTTAGCAATCAGTCCTAAGATGTTGGTTTCTGCCGCCTGACGGGTTACTGCTGCTTCATCTGCCAGGGTAAGAAAGTAGAGGGCTGAATCCAGGAGAGAAGTCTTACCATAAGTTACTGCCAGATTGTTGTAGAGATAGGGATCAGCTTCAAATTTTCTGAGCCCCTGATGAAAACTGAAGAGCGCATCAAAAAACTGATCGCTATTCAATAGTTCATAACCCAGATTTACCTGTGCATAAGGGGTTGGTTTCTTCTTGAGGGCTTCACTGAAGTAAAAAGGTGCTAATGACTGATCCCCTTGAGCCCTTGCCAAAGTACCCAGACTGTAATTTGAGCGGTGATTATTGAAACCATACTGATCTCCCAGTTTGTAGTACTGCTCGGCTACAAAAGTATCATCTCGTTCCTGATATACATCCCCTATTCCATTATAATAACCGGCTATCGCCTGATTAAGTGGAAACATATTGGCATTAAGGAAAAAGGCTACTACCCCAATCAGGCCAACGATCTGGACAGTACCATAGGGAAAAGTAGGAGGTTTGTACATGATCTTGTATACCTGCATGTTTTGCATCATGGGATTGATGAAATTGGCAATGATATACAGCATGAAAAGCGTACCAAAACTCAACTGGCTAAAGACCACCGCATCTTCAAAAGTTTCAAGCAGGGGGTCGTTGGCTGTGCCGTAGATATAAGCCAGGGTTGAGAAACAAATGATCGCCAATGTGATATAAAGCAATGCACCCACCGGAGCGAAGCTCATCATACCCTGATACTGCACCTCTCTATCCTTAAAATCCCAGATGCCCAGGATTGTTACCACGATAAGGATTAGGAAAGCATTGAGATATAATATATCCCAGTTGACATAACCGGCATTTTTGGCGTAAAGCAATCCTACATTGACCAGGTAAATAATGGAAATGGTGAGAAAGTGCCACAAAGAATTTTTGTTGCCCACCGCATTGCCCTGTGTAACTATCTTTAGGAAGAAACTGATCATTACATTTCCCAGCAGCAGAATGAAAACCAGGCTGAGTATCAGGGGAGCTACCAGTCCATAGTTAACCAGATTCATCAAGGGAGAACTGACTTCAGCAAAAAGAAATATCAACAAACCAAATAATAATGTAATTAGCGCGAAGCTCAGAAACCTGTTCAGGATACCATAGTCAGGCTTAAGTTGATTGAAATAATATAAGGAAGGTAAATAGAACGCCAGACTGATAATCAGCCCCGTTTTATCGGCCTGCCCGAAGAGCAGTAACTGTTCCAGTTTGAAGCTGATCAGAATTCCGGTAAAGACCAAAGCGCCAAAATAGAACCAGAACCCTTCCAGCGCGGAGATGACCACTAAAAGTAGAATTAGACTCAGGCTGACAGCAAGCAACTGTATGATAAAGGTTGCCTGACTGATCTGTATGTCACTGCCCCGGTACACTTCGGTGATGACATAATTGTCAAACTCATAGGATAAGTCAAAGAGCCCTACTCTGAATGATTCGGTAGGGACTTTCACCTTCTCTATGTTAGAAATTTTCTGCCAGTCAATCAGCTGATCGGGACTTACGAAAAAATTGTAAGTAAAATAAAGTAAAAAGAGGCCCAGAATTACTATTAAGCCCCAGTAAATAGACTTAGTATGTGGATGCCAGGATTTCCAGAAATACCACCTGTTCATATGGTCAGGAAAATTTGTTTAAGGTAAAGTATAGGAATAACGCCGGCTGCTAAGTTGTAGTATTGCTGCTTCAGTAAACAAGGAAAGAAGGAGAAAATATTACATTGTGATGATTTACTCAATTACCTTAGGGACACGTATGTAATCCTCATCACGTTTGGGTGCCTGAGACAAGCCTCTATCATGTGAAAGGGTGTCTTTCACTTCGTCTTCCCGCCATACATTCACTTCGTGCGACATGCTGGTAAGCGGCTCCACCCCTTCGGTATCCACTTCTTTAAGTTTGTCTACCCAGTCCAGAATTTCGCTCATACTCTTGATCATTTCTTCTTCGGCGTCGTGTTCAAATTCCAGGCGGGCAAGGTGGGCTATCTTCTGTACAGTAGAACGATCAATCTTCATGGAGACTTTTTATTTTTGTTTTCGCAAATCTAAAAATCATATTCTTGAAGCCGCATTCTTTTCATGAAAAGATTCGGCATGCTTAAGTGCTAAATTCGGATAATATTTGGAAAGTTCCTCCTGAATGGTGTGAAAAACTCTATCTCTCAAGGCATTCGCGTCTTTGACGTCCATATCCTTGGTCTCAATGGCTTCGTGTATGATCATCCTTGGCCTCTGCGGATACATCAGCATCTTATGATTGCCCGGTTGTATCTTCCAGTTGTGCGGATAGGTTACGGGTACGATCGGTACTCCTTTCTCAATCGCCAGTTTAAAAGCCCCATTGCGAAAGGTAGCCAGCTCGGGAGGATTATCAGAACGTATTCCTCCTTCGGGAAACATCACCAGGCTATAGCCTTTTTCCAATACCTCCGCCCCTCTTTTCAAAACCTGATACCGGCTTCGTGGATTTCTTCTATCCACCGTAATGTGTAGCTTTTTGAACATATATCCGAAGATCGGCACCTTTGCCAGCGAGACCTTACCTACAAATACACAGGGTTTGGGCACATAGCCCATCAACACGATGTCCAGAAAAGAGCTATGGTTACCCACCAGCAGGTAATTCTGTCCCGGTTTCAGCTTTGTTCTCCACTCCTGTATAGGGGGAATGAAAGAAAGGGTAAGAAATGCTCTTGCCCAGATCTGATTCAGGAACAAAGCGTACTTCAGCCAGGACTTTCTGATCATCATCAGTAGAAAAAACGGATACAGGCAGATCAAAACGCCTGCAAATATCAACAATCCGTAAGTAGAGTATATTCTAATCCAGATTTTCTTCATGCTTCTTTCTGAGATTATCCATCAGGGACGAGAAAATGCTGTTTTAATTTCTTCCAGGCTTATCCCTAAAACTTCACGTGCCACCTGTTCTAAGGTTGCAGCCGAACCGCTGAAATGAAAGGTTGAATGCACATGTTGCATGGAGGCTCCCGGCTCCAGTGCCGCCGCCGGAGAGGAACTTTCCAGCTCATAAAAGGGGCCCAGCTGCTCTTCTTCCCCTTGAAGCGGGCCATCGTTGTAAGCATTTACCGCATCTCCTCCGTAAGGTAAGTTTTGTACCTCCCACATGGAGTTCACATAATCCTCTGCTCCTTCTGGTAGACTGAATTTTACAATAGTCAGCACATTATTTTTAGCATCATAGCTGCCTACTATGGGCTTTGCCCTCTGGGGCGACACGCCTATTTTACTGCGATAGGCACCATCACCTTTGAAGAAGATAAAACCATCTTCCACCTTCAACCTATCTTCGGGTACTTTACCAAAATAGCTGTCATTGAGGATGGGTACCTCTTCTCCCTTGGCTGTATCGTAGGGAACCACAATCGTAGTAGTGGCGGAATGCTTGAACATACCCAAAATCCATATGGATAACAGCCCTCCTTCCTTAGTCCAGGCTTCTTCTCCCTGATTGCTGATACTATTGTCACTGGAAAAGGCTACATATTCCAGGTCTCCGGAAGGTAAAGTGATTCCCAAACCGTTTTCCACTTCACTAGCTGTGAGTAAGCTGATGACTCTATCCACTTTGACATTAAAAGTTGTCCCGCTGTAGTTCTTCAGGCCGAATTGATGGCTAAAAACTGCCCTTCGCTGACTGCTTTCCAACACTTCAAAAGCATCGGTGTCTATCGCGGCCGGCGTTTGCCAGTCTTCAAAGACAAAATCATCCCCTTCCTGAAAGAAAATGGCGTACTGTCCGCCTTCCGGGCCCATCCAGAAGCGATCTTCACCACCAAAGGGGTTCATATGTTCCACCAACTCTCCGCTGGAGATCAGCTCGTAATTGATCCAGCCGTAACTTGGACCACCCTCACCGCCTGAGGTACTGCTCATTACCCTTCCCTGATATTGAGGGGCAATGATTATCTGTGCACTGTCATTTTCTCCTTTGAGAATGATAACATCATCCAGATTATTTTCCAGAAACTCCTTATCGTAACCGAAAGTGTTGACGATCTCTTTTACATCCTCCACACTTGCGCTGTCACGGTCTTTAGCAGGTTGACAAGCCATATTGATTAATAGTATAATAATGAATAATGCTACTGCTTTCATAGTCTGTTAGGTATATCTTCGGGCTATCGCCAGCGCCTGACTTCCGTAATGTCCGCCAAAGAGATGGTAATGGTTGAGATAATGATACAGCATATATAGATCATACCTTTCCTTCCATTCAGCAGGCAGCGGATATTCCTCCTGATAAGCCTCCCATACGGTAGAGGAAAAGCCACCAAACATGCCCATCATCGCAAGGTCAAATTCACGATCGGCAAAATAGCAGGCAGGATCAATCAGTGCCGGTCCCTCTGCGGAGTACATATAGTTACCCGACCATAAATCCCCGTGATTCAGGGAAGCCGCAGGTTGATGGCTGATCCACTGCTCCATGTTTTGCAAAAGCTGATCATACACTTTGTTTTCTTCACCGCTAAGTCCCCTGCTCCGCGCAATCATCTTCAGTAATGCGCCTATCCTTTGGTCACGGAAGAAAATCACCCAGTCCGACTGCCAGTCATTATGCTGAGGAGTAGCGCCACAGTAATTATCGTGGGCAAAACCATATTTATCCTGCTGAAACTGATGAATCTGCGCGATACCACGTCCCAAAACCTCGTCCTGCTCTGTTGATGAACTCTGGGAAGGCTCCAAAAATTCCGTGAGCAGCATGGCGGGCAATCCTTCCTGGGGTGCGCTGGCAAAAAATACTTCAGGAATCCGCAGTTCAGACTTCGCTTCAGCCAAAGCCTCCAGACATTCCGCTTCTCTCAGGAACATATCCTCCGGTCCCTGTGCGTTCCACTTAAAAAAGAAGTTACCTTCATTGGTTCGCAACTGACTGGCATGGTTAATACAGCCTCCCCCCAGGGTTTTGACCGCCTGTATCTCTGTCTCCTGCCCAATTTTTTCCCTGAGCTTCTCTTCTACATAGTCTTTCAGCATATCATCCATACAAGACTTTTTAATAAAAGTATATTCATATGCATTTTCCAGTTTTTTGAAAGCCAGATTGACTTTTTTGGCGGCAGCCGCGCTGTTCGTTTTTGTGTCAAGACAAAAATGAACAAACAAAAATGGTTCTTTTCAGCATCCAAAATTATTTAAAACCCCTGATCATACATGTACGACCTCTATTTTCTGATATTTTCCTGGTACACTTTCCTGATCAGGTAATATAAGCCAGCTACCACAATAAGAAAAATCGCCAGACCGGTATAACTTCCTCCGGGAGGGTTCTCAAATACTCTGAGTGAAGAAAGATCAATAGCCACTATGCCAATGGCGATAAAAATTCCCATGAGTGCTTCTCCGGTAATGAGCCCGGAAGCCAGCAATAAACCGGCATTGGAGGCTTTATCTCTGGCTTCAGCATGTTTTGTATCAGCATTACCCTGCTTTGCCATATAGCGATTTACCGCCCAGGCAATCAGTCCGCCGATAAAGATGGAGGTATCCAGTTCCAAAGGAAGGTATAAGCCTACTGCCACCGCCAGCACCGGCATTCTGAACTCTGAATTGTTTCTTTTCAGGTACTGATCAAAGATGATGATGGCTACGGCGATGACAGCCCCTATAGAAACCATATCCCAGGGCAATCCGCCTCCAAAAATACCCGATGCCACACTCTGCATCAGGGTCGCCTGTGGTGCTGCCAGCGCCTCCGGCTGTTCGGGCGTAGGTGCTCCTATACCATAGCCGATCAAAAGGTAATTGAGTACCGGTGCAATGACCAATGCTCCTGCAACTACGCCCACCACCTGCATAATCTGCTGCTTATAGGGCGTTGCTCCCAGGATATAGCCTGCTTTTAAGTCCTGCATATTATCTCCTGCGATGGCGGCAGCACAACAGACCACTGCGCCTATCAGGATAGCCGCTGCAGCGCCCCGGGCAGGTTCGCTGGCGCCCATCAAAAAGAGCAAGAGCAAAGCCGAAGCCAGTATAGTAGCAATGGTAACACCTGAAATCGGATTATTGGAGCTACCCACCAAGCCCGCCATATAGCCGGCAACCGCTGAGAAGAGAAAACCAGCCACCACCATGATCAGGGCCATGAGTCCGGTGATGCCCACGTCATGTATTTCACGCAGGTAGATGGCAAAAACCGGAACAATCATCACTCCTATGGCAATAATCACCCACGACATGGGCGTGTCCATCTCAGTACGCAACTGATCCTTGAAATTACTGCTCCCCTGCTTGAAGGCTTCAATGCCTGACTTGAAAGCAGTGCCCAGTGAGTCTTTAAGACTGATCAACGCCCATAAGCCTCCTACGATCATCGCGCCTACACCGAGGTAACGTATCTGGCTACTCCAGACCATGATGCCCATTTGCTCGGGATCAGTGGCTCCTTCGGGCGGTCCCAGGGTAGCGATGTAGGCAGGGATGGCAATGTACCAGCTTATGGCTCCGCCAAGGAAGACCAGGAAGGCAATGTTCAACCCTACAATATAGCCTACGGCTACCAATGCGGGAGAAAGATTAATTCCCATATAGAGATAAATGCGGTTGTTAAGCAGTGCTGCCTGCTCAAAAAGGCCGTTCCACAGATTCAGGGCAGATTCGCTCAATTTGAAGATGCCTCCAACCAGCGCTCCCCAAACCAGGTACTTCACTGACTGTCCACCAGTCTCACCGGTTTTCAATACCTCAGAGGTAGCCACCCCTTCGGGAAATTTCAGGCCTTCTTTTACAATCAAGGCCTGGCGGAGGGGGATGGTAAAGAGGACACCCAGTATACCACCGGTCATGGCGATGAGGGTAGTCTCCCAATAGTTAAATTCTTCCCAATAGCCCATGATGATGAGGGCAGGAATGGTAAAAATAACCCCAGCTGCGATGGATTCACCAGCGGAAGCGGCGGTTTGCACCAGGTTATTTTCCAGAATGTTAGAGTTCTTAAACAGGCGCAGCACTGCCATGGAGATCACTGCGGCAGGTATGGAGGCCGAAACGGTGAGTCCGGCAAATAAACCGAAATAAGCATTGGCTGCTGATAAGATTATTGATAGACCCGCGCCGAGTAAGACGGCTTTGATGGTTAATTCGGGAAGTTTTTGCTCGGCTCCTATATAAGGCTTGTTGTCATCTGAAGTAGTTGGCTTGGCTGGTTTAGCTTCATTCATGTGCATAGCGTTAGGTGCAAAACAAACATACCAAGCTTTGACCTAAATAGCACGTGTGCTGAGGAATTTTAGAGGGAGAAGAAGAGGGAAGTAGGGAAGTTGGATGATGGGAGATGAAAGACCGGAGTCGGGAGACGGGAGACCGAAGACAACTTCCTGCTTCCCACTTCTGACTTCCAGCTTCTGTCTTCCTGCTTCCTCAAACTTTCTGTGTCCTGACGGCTATGCCGAGGGATTCCAGTAGCTGAGGGCTGTCTTTAAGGGCGAGTTTGGCGATGGTGCGGAACTCACTCATCCAGGCTTTGAGTGCTTTTACCGACATATCTCTCAGGCGGGTAGTCTCTTCAGCTTCTCCCTTGCTGAGTATGCGCTGGTTACGGGCATGGGTCACCGCCTCTACCATAGCCTGCCCCTGGGCAAGCTCTTCGGCAGTTAGTCCGTGCTGGCTCAGCTGTGCTATGTGTTCTCCGGCTTTGGTGTAGAAATAGTTTGCCTGCATCGGCCAGCTGTTGATTCTGTTAGACACCTTATCCACATTGAATTGCGCCAGCGTAATTGCGTCTTTGCGAAAAACAAACTTCACAATCGCTACGTGATCCAGAAAAATTTCCCGGGCCTGCTGCTCATTATCTTTTAGTTGGGCCGCAAGTGATGATTTCTCCCCATACTTCTGTATTTTCTGAGTGTGCAGCAGTACGGCATTGTTCAGTAAGGTATCCCCTTCCTGCATGCGCTTGGGGGTAAACCCATGCTGACCAAGAGACTTAAGGATATCGGGCTGGGCATTGGCATTTTGCAGATAGGTTTTCGCCTTGGCGAATACGTCTGTGATGGAATTATATTTCATATTATGTGTGGTTTAAGCCTGACGAAGATAAGAGAAGGCCATCAGAGCAATACAATGTCAGATGCGGCTATCCTTGCGCATGTAGGTTTTGACGATAGCATGCATAAAAGACTGATTTTGTGCCACTTTGGCAGAAAACGTAGCAAAAAAAACAGAGAGATGTTATGCATTCACCCGGACACTACACATCTCCCTACGAAAAAATAACACAACCTTACGTCCACTTCACTAATTCGCAGGGAGAAGTGCTATATCATGGCGTTTGAAGCCCTTCAACCCAGGGAGAAACGTTATTTTACTGACAAGCTGGCACATATTCTCTGGAATATGCGTGGTGTACAGCCGAATGTGGGACATCTCCCTATGAAAAAGTGTAGTGACCATGAGGTTGAAGTACATTTTCCTTGGATAAAATGCTCTATCAACTCAGCCTTGTGTTATGGAATCGCAAAAAGCAGATACCGACTTTGCTATATGACGCGTATCTGCCATGGATAATCTAACACATTGATTATTCAGCAGGTATTCAAGGCTTTCTTTTTTGGCTAAGCAAAAAGAACAGGCATTAAACAGTATATACACTTATTAGACGGTCTATGAATGGTTAAATGAGTCATATTAGTTTTTTTCTTTTTGAGGTATTTGCAATTCCCCCTTCAGATTACCTGAAATACGTATTAGGTGATACTTAATAAATAAAAATGATCATCTGAATAAAAAATAGTAAAATAATAATTTACTTTACTATGTGTGCAAACACTTGTCTCTATTATAGGCAAGCACTCCTTTAAGAGATCACGCTCTTGGCTTCTAAAACTTAAATGGAAGATTAACTTCTAATCATATGAACAGATAGTGACATGGCTGCTTAAGGATATCAATGCTATTCAATCATTAGCTATAAATCCTCCGCCGTATACCAAAAACATATTCTCATAAACAACAAATTAATTTAGTAGAATCCTTGGCTCAAGTTCCACAAATACACTTCTATTTATAAAAATGAAACATGTTTGGTTATTAGTAATCTTAGCTTTGATTGCTTGTGAAGAAGCGATTGAGTATCCTGAAGTTTCAGCATCCTTTGACATTTCAAAGAGCGAAGGGGGAATTTATGCTGGAGGTGGTTTTGCCGTAGTTAATCTCTCCAGCAATGCTACTGACATTCAATGGGATTTTGGAGATGGCACCATGAGTTCGGATTCAATATCTGTGCATACCTATGCTAAAAAAGGAGTATACGTACTTAAGTTGATAGCTTCTAACCAAGGGAATCAGGATACAAGCTTTTTGACGATTGATGTGAAAGACAGCGTACATAAATTGTTATCAGGGGATTCATCAAAAGAGTGGGTCCTTATCAGCCATAAGGATAGAAAGCAAAGCTATGAGATTGATACCTGTGGCTGTATTTATTCCCAAATTTTCTACAATGATGGAGGTCATTTATGGGTTAATCAAAGTGATTTGTCTCCCTGCAATGATGAAATAGAATGCAATAAGCCTTACGGACCCGATGGACTCAAAGGTAATTATGAATTCATTGATAGGGCGTTAGACCCAACCAATCAAATGTGGATAGGAATTGGGGGAGGGATGGGTTTTACGTTTGAATTGAGTGAAGAAGCGTTATATCTGAAAAGAAATATTGACTTAACAGAACTCAGATACGTGCCTAAATTGGATGATTGATGCTCTTGTATAAGCATCTGCGTCTGCGCTAACCTTAAGGTGATTGCCCATGATAAAAACAATTAACACGTTGATATTATGCTGGATTGCTCTTTCTTATAGCATGGCTCAACCCAGGTCAGTTGCACTTGAAGACTATTACACACCTAAAGAGATCTTAGAATTACATAAACTTATTCAATTTGTGAATGAGGGAATAACCAAAAATTGTGATGATACCCAATTGGCTTGTTACAATAAGTTTTTCAACCAATTCAATGATCTAAAAGCAAACGAAGATGCACAAATACCATTATCACAAACAGGTGAACTACAGTTGTTGGAAAGTTTAGATGCTGATATTTTTGAAGACATTTGGAGAATCTGCGAATATGAAAGATTTTATAAAAAGGATAGTTCTATTTTTCTTCAAAGCATTTGCCTCAACCCTGAAGGAAGATTTGCAAAGTTTCTGATTGACCTGAAGGATCATCATGAAAAGCTAAATCATTATGGAGAGCCTTTTAAAATTACTGGCCTATATACCCCTGCAATGAATGGCATACTTTTAAAATATCATGATTGGTTCAACATTGAATCACAAAGTGAATTGTTTCTCATGGCAGTCCATTTATTAACCTTGAATTATCCGGAAAAACAACTTAAAAATTGAACATAACCGCCAGTAGGTGTTATACTTTGTAAAGTCCTTACCATCTGCTGTAACAATGTTGGGCGCGTTTAAATTAGAGAAATATGATTTTAGCTTTTATCATACTTTGTGGAGGGATTTACAATATCAGTGATCCCCAGGAAAAAAATTTCAGTGAAGAAGAAATCAAAGAAGTAGCTACCTCTTTCCACGATTGGTACATAGAATACCTGAAAGATTTTGACAGCAGATCTAAAGAATCATATGCCTCAAGTTTGGTACAGGTGGTTGAGGGTAAAGACGGGAAAAGCAGACTTACACTAGAAAACTATGTAGATAAGCTGGAGGATTTAGGGACTATTTCCCAAAAGTTTATTGAAAAGGAAAGACTAAGAGTAGCAGAGTGTTCACAGTTTTTGTCAACAGTAGACTGGGAGGATTTTCAAAAAGCAGAAGGCTATGAATACGATGAAAAATGTGGATTCTTTTATCATTATTATTGGCTAAGAAGTCAGGAGATGCCTGATAAAGTCAAAGCTTTTAATGTGGAGAAAAAAGATAATCATTGGAGCGTTTGTCTCAAGTTCTTAAACATCCGAGACGGAAAGGAATATCTTGGAAGCTCTTATCAGCCTAAGGTAAAAGTTGAGGATATCAATGGTGTACTGAAGATCACCGATATCAAATAAGCTAATTGAACAAGCTTCAAACACAATACACCGCATGCTTACCTCTTATTATTTGAAATCACTCCCTGAAAATTTCAATAATGAAAACCAAATACATATTTACTGTATTACTTCTGCAAGTCTTACTCCCCCCTTCAACGTCACCCGCGGTGGAACTGTCGCCAGAGGACACTGATTGTTATTGATGATCGTTAGCATGAGCGCATACTTTTCCTATTAGCAGAAGCTTGAAGCTAAGTCTGAGAAGATTAAAATACAGTATCATGAATTGTATTTTGTTAATGACCTTCTTCCCCTATTCTACTCTCATACAGTCATTCTACTTCATACTTTCTCCTTGATCTTATCTATGACCTCCTCTACTTTGTTAGTGTCCGAGTCCTCTTCTTCGTTTTTAGGATAACCCAGCAGGAATCCGTAGGGCTTCAGCGGATCTATCACATCAAAAATCACTTTAAGCGCTGCAACAACGGGTATGGCCATGATCATACCGATAGCCCCCCAAACCATCCCTCCTATATATAGCGCAACAATCACCGCAAAAGGGTTAAGAGACACTTTATTACCGACAATATTGGGCGTGATAAAATTACCTTCCAGAAACTGTACACCCCAGAACATCAATGCTACCCCCAATGGATACATCAGAGAATCTTTGGTAAGGAAGGCAAAGAGAATAGGCAGTATAGAGCCAATAAATACCCCGATGTAGGGAATGATAGTCAGCATAGCCGCCAGTAAACCAAAGAACATGGCATGTTCTATCCCGATGAGCATTAAGCCGGTCGTATTGAGCACTGCCAGAATGAGTATTACGGTAAATAAGCCAAGTACATAGGCACGTACCACTGTAGAAACTTTATAGATGGTAACTCTCAGCTTTTCATGATGCCTTTGGGAAAAGGCTTTGTACAAAAATTCTACAAAGAAACTCCGGTAATACAGGAGAAAAAACAAAGCAATGAAGATGAGTACAAAAGAAGTAAAAAAATCAGCGGTAGCTGAAAGCGTGGAACTCAGGATAGAAGTACTGCTCTTCACAAAATCATTGATAGAGTCTTTCAGATAAGCGGTCTGCTCACTTTCTTCCACGCCAAAATTAACCTCCAGCCAGTCGTGTCCACGGTCTACAAAGCCTTCAAACTTTTGTCCTATTTCCGACAAATCATCAGTAATAGACCTTACCTGATAGGAAATGAAGTAAAAAGTAAAGAATAATACTGCGAAGATTGCGATAATTGAGACTATCGCACTCAGCCCACGGGGCAGCTTCCAGCTTTCCAGCTTACCACATAAGGGCTGGAGAATAAAAGCAAAAATCAGTGCTACCAAAAGGGGCACAAAAAGTGCTCGTCCGACGATCAAGACAAAGAAAATCATGATCAGGCTGAGCATTACAACAAAAAATTTCAGGTAAGAAGGTAGTCTGAGCATAAACTATGTAAAAAAAAGGTTAATATAATAATTTGATAACCTAATTGGTTAAACATTGGTTACGCAAATGATCAACAATATGTCGTCAAAATAACGTTATGGATATAACAATTTTTTTTTCTTTGACATGCAAGGAGTGAATCCAAATGTAAAGGTTTGTGTTGAGTAAAAAATTGTAGTTCAAGAAGTTAGTTTAAAACAATCGTTGTATGAATAGATATTGGTTAATATTACTTGCTTTTCCTGTGCTCTTCTTCACCGCCTGTGAAGATGATGAACCTTTGCAGGAACGGGAAGTACAGAATGCACAAAGTGCAGAAGAACTAGAAGAAATTAATGCTTTAAATCAGGAAGTATATGATATCATGCAGGAATGGTATCTCTGGAACGATCAGCTTCCTGACGTAGATCTGGCAGATTTTGAATCAGCTAACGAGCTGATGAATGCTTTGAAGTATTCTCCCCTGGACAAATGGTCTTACATAGAAAAAGAGGAAGAGTATGATGCCTATTTTGAGCAGGGTGAATACGAAGGCTATGGTTTCAGAATGGCTTTTGATGATGACGGTAACCTGAGGGTGGCATTCGTGTACAATGACTCGCCTTTTGGCAGAGCCGGTGTACAACGTTCCTGGATCATCAATAAAATCAATGGAAAACTCGTAAGAGACTTACGGGAAGACGGTGCACTGAACCAGGCTTTGGAAGGCTCTTCGCATAACTTTGAGATTATCCGTACCGATGGTTCTACAGTTTCCGAGACTGTAACCAAAACCACTATAGGCATCAATACAGTACTCAAGGACCAGATTATCCAACTCAACCAAAAAGAGGTGGGCTACCTGGCTTTCAACAGCTTCCTGGCTACCTCTGAAGAAGAGTTGAGAGCCTCTTTTCAAAAGTTTAAGGATGCTGATATTGATGAAATGATTATTGACCTTCGTTATAATGGCGGAGGAAGGGTAAACATTGCCAGTTGGATGGCCAGCAACATATTGGGAAGTCAGGCTATTGGGCGCAACTTTATGGAATATCAGTTTAACGCTGACAAAGCAGATGAATATAATGAACAGGAAGGATTTGTAGCACCTGAAATTCCCCTTGATCTTGACCATGTGATCTTTATAACTTCCAGTGCTTCTGCTTCGGCAAGTGAATTGCTGATCAACGGTCTTCGTCCTTTTATTGATGTTACATTAATTGGAGATGATACTTATGGTAAGCCGGTTGGAAGTGCTCCTTTTAAGTTTGGAGGCTATGCAATCAACCCTATCATTTTCAAAATACTGAATGACCAGGGCATAGGAGAATATTATGATGGTATTCAGGCCGATGCTTATGTGATTGACGATCTTACCCATGATTTGGGCGATCCTGAAGAAGCCAGACTCAAAGAAGCCCTGTACTTTATTGAATATGGAATCTTTTCAGGTGTTGCTGCCCGTCAAAGTTCGTTTATCAAAGACCAGCAAATTGAGATGGAAGGCTTTCGCAGAGAAATCGGAGCTTATTAATGCAAGCTGTATAAAGAATATTAAGAGGGTATAAGACCCTCTTTTTTTGTTTTACTTAGCCTTACCGTTAGCTTTCACTTTTATTCAGCTTTTTTCTCTATTTTGAGTTTTAGTACATTTATCGTCCACCCATAACATTTAATTCAGATCATCAATGAGGCAAAAAAGAGCGTATAACAGAATTTGGATACAGTTTTCCTGGCTACTCTTAGTTTTCTTTCTCCTTGCCTGTGAAGAGAATGAACCTATTTCGGAAGTTAATGAAAGGGAGTACCTTGTTGACTTTGAAAAGATAGGCAACATTGAAGCTAATACACTAAGGGGACTTGCTCAACTGTTCAGCCCTACTTTTGACCGCGCTGCCATTGCGTATAATTCTGAAATTTATAAGATCACCTTTCAGTCGGAATACAAAGATAATGCAACGACTACTTCTGGTATAGTCTGTATCCCAATGGGATCAAAAACCACTGACTTTCCATTTCTCTTAGGCTTTCACCCTTCTATCAGTAGCCAGAATGAAGCGCCAAGCAGCTTTGATGGTAATCTGCAAAGTGGAGTTGAGCTTTTTGGCGCATTAGGTTATATCACTGTCATTCCTGATTACATCGGTTTCGGAAGCTCATCATCTCTTCCCCACCCCTTTCTGGTGCGCGAAGCAGTAAGTGAAAATAGTGTGGATATGGTAAGAGCGGTTGAGGAACTTCTTGCTGAGCTAGAGCAGGCTTACCGAAAAGAAATCAGCCTGATTGGTTATTCACAGGGAGGCTATAATGCAGTGGCCACGCTCAGATATTTTGAAAGTGAGCAAGCTCTGGAAGGCTGGGAAGTAGCAGCTACTGCCGCAGGTGGAGCTACTTTTGACTTACAGGCCATGCGAGAACAGATATTTCAACAGCAATTGTACGATGCTCCGCAGAACATAGCTTTTTTGGTCTATAGTTATCACAAGTACTATGATTTTGAAGGAGGTTTTGATCAGTATTTTCAGGAGGAATATGCTGAATTTATCTCAACAGCCTTTGACGGCAATCTAACTTTAGGACAAATCAAAGGGAGGCTCAGCAGTAATCTAGAACAATTGTTTCAGCCTGATTTTCTAGAAGAACTTAGAACATCTTCCAATGGAAATTTTAATGAAGCGTTGAACGAAAATAGTATTATCCCCTGGGAAGTGCAGAGTCCATTGCATATTTACCATGCTACCCGAGATTCCGTCATATCCATTGAAAATAGCAGAAGCTTTTTTGAGACAATTGAAGGAATGGGAAGCCAGCAACCCGAGTTCACTGAGCTTACCGAACCTGAAACCCATACCAGTGCAGGAGCGCCTATGTTACTGGATGGAATCTCATGGCTACTGGATTATCAGAAACTTTAGTCTGAGATACTTGCTTTGGTAGGAGCAAGAAACTTTGCCTGATCAGGTTCTCTTTCCTCCAATATTACATTTTTGTAACCTGAAGCATAACGAAATTCACCCAGTGAGTCATTTTCCCAATTGTAACGTTCGCTTGTCAGGGGAACCCGCAAACCATTTACCTGCTGCCATTGTGAATATAACCTTGCGCCATAACCATCAGCATCTTCACCAGTAAAATAGGTAACCGTATAAAGCAGTAATTCCATCCGTTTATTATCAGGATTTATATAAATGATATATTCATCTTCAGGAGAATCCCCAACTTCACTTTCATAGGTAAACCGCATAACCTCATATGCCTTTCCCTGAAATGTCCGGGGTTCCAATACTTCATGTACCACTCCCGGATCAGCGAATACGAAAGGCAGGGCGAAGAAATAAAACTGGAGATTATGATAAAAACGGGCAGATCCTCCTGGAAATTCGCTTTCCTTACCAGTAAACCAAACCTCATCTCCATTATACCCAATAGTGTATAGATCATTACTAATCAATACTTTACGGTTTTCCAGATCAACAAGCTGATGATCTACAAAGGTAGTATCCGAATACAGATCAAATTCTAGCAGCTGCATTTCACGCCACCTTTCAAGTCCACCGTGCGCATCCAGTACTTCATTTAACAATTCCGGTAGCGAATCCTGAGTTATCAGCTCAGCATTACTTTCACGCTTAGTGCTTGAGTCAGCGCAGGCATAAGTGAAGAAGAAAAGCAGAGACAGGCATATTAGCTGGAGTGGTCTTTGATGATTACCCATTTGCCATTTATTTTTTGGAAAAGTAAGCTGAAATATCCCTGAAGATTATCTGTACTTCGGTTGAGGTTCCATTGGCCGATCATAGCATAGTATTCAGGGGAAAGGCGGTTCAAATGTAAAATCTGAAAACTTAGTTCTCCCATTGCCTCTCTGTCGGGATAACTATGGTGGTAACGGTCCAGGGTATTTTGATAACCATAGGTGATACCATTCTTACCGATAAACATCAGCGAATCAGACTGTAAGTAACCTTCCATAAAGCAGTCAAGATCCCCTTCATTCCAGCATTTCACCTGATTGTCCATGATGGCAAGGATAGCCTCTTCATCAGCTGAAGCGTTTTGGGAAGTGCAGGAAAATAATCCCGCACTTACCCATAAGAGTAATAAGATAACTCTAGTCATCAGAGCTTTTTAATCTTGATTTCTTTAAACCAAACTGCATCGCCATGACCTTGCAATGCAATGTGTCCGGATTTAGCTTTTCCGTAGTCAGGCATATCCTTAAACTTAGTTTGCGCTACCTTCTCTTCCCACTCGGGTGTCCATAACTCATAATCAACAACTTTCTCACCATTAAGCCAGTGCTCTACTTTTCCATTATTGACCACAATTTTGGAATGATTGTACTCTCCGGCTGGCTTGGTAGGCTGGCTGGTAGGCACATGGAGTGCATAATTTGCGGCAGTTACCTGAGCATCTTCCAGTTCATAATCATGCACCTCTTTATAGTTTTCTGCATCAATCAACTGGTACTCAGGGCCGGTTTCATATGTGCTACCGTACTTCTCATCTTCTACCACATTATAAATTACCCCGCTGTTTCCCCCTTTTTCTATTTTCCAGTCAAACTCCAGAATATAATTCTCATAAGTATCTTTGGTGATAATGTCACCACTGCTACCGTCGGTGGTCAATTCACCATTTACCACATCCCAGTTAAACCCATCTTCATTGTAATTTCTCCAGTGGCTAACATCATTTCCATCAAACAACATGATCCATTGTTCAGTACTTTCCTGCGCAACAGGCTCAGAATTTACCTCATTGGATTCAGCATTCTCCTGGCTTGATTGCTGGCATGCATATAGCATTGAACATGAAAGCGCAATGCTTGCTAGATATTTTGATTTCATAATTATCTATGATTATACTTTTTGAAGAGATTAATTGAGGTACTATATGTTATGCTGAAACAATTTGCATCTTCTCCGGGTCCCAGTTTACGATCTTGTTTTCATACAAACTGATATTTGAAGCAAGTGCCGGACCTGCAGCTCTCAAACCGAATATCGGATCTTCAATCGGCTGACCTCCTTTACGTATTGAATTGAACCAGTCTGCAAAATGATCTTCACGCATATTATAACCATCTGGTGCACGATAGGTCATCTCTCCGGGAGGAATCATTTCCGCTTTTTCATTTCCATATTTCTCATAATACTTCTTTTTGAAAGCTTCCTGGGTGGCTTCAGGAAAAGTTTCGTAAGTATCCCAGCCTCCAAATCCCGGTGCTTTAGGTAGTTTCTTTCTTCTGATGGTTACGCTGTTTCCCCCTAAGACCATTTCACCCTCATTCCCTACCAATCGGGTTTGATCTCCACCTCCTGAGCCATCCACGAAATTTACCCGAAGTGACATATTAAAAGCAGGATGATTATTAGTTTCCGGATAATCAAATAATCCCAGCATAACGTCAGCAACGTCTCTGCCATCTTCCCAGTACCTGAGCCCGCCAGTAGCGTAGATTCTGTTCGGACCATGTGAACCAGTAATTGTATGCAGGCGGGTAAATAGGTGTACAAAAAGATCTCCTGCCATACCAGTCCCATACGCCTGATAATTTCTCCATCGGAAAAATCGCACCGGATCAAATGGTATGTCGGTAGCATCTCCTTCAAACATATCCCAATCACAGGTTTGGGTAGAAGCGTCAGGAGGAATAGAGTATTGCCAGGCACCCCGGACATCAAACCTGTCAGTGTATACTTCCACAAAATTAAGTTCGCCAATTTCACCTGCCTCAAACAGTTCTTTAGCTTTTTGCATCACAATAGAATTGGCCCATTGACTTCCTACCTGAAAAGGCACTTTAGTTTGCTGATGTACTTTGATTACTTCATGACCTTCATTGATTTCCTGCACCATGGGTTTTTCACAGTATACTGCTTTACCTTTTTTCATTGCTTCAATAGACATACGGTCATGCCAATGGTCAGGAGTGGCAATAATCACTGCATCAACATCAGGATTATCCAAAATTTCATGATAGTTCATGGTAGTCTTCACCTGATTACCATACACTTCTTTAATTTTGGTGATATGCCCCTGATAGCAATCGGCTGCCGCAATAAATTCTACTCCGTTTTGGGTCAAAGCGGTATTCACATCTCCAAAACCCATCAAGCCCATACCTATGCAGGCAATATTAATACGATCGTTTGCGGGCGTAGCCTTTCTTCGCTTTAGAATTTGAAAAGAATGATCAGCTGCAAATACAGACGATCCACCTGCTACAAGAGCCGCAGAGCTTCCCAGCTTTTTGATGAATTTTCTGCGAGAGGCTTTATCAGGATGCTTTTTCATTAACAATTTAGATTAGGTAGAGAACATAGTAGAAAAAGCTAAAGCTAATAAAAAAAGGAAGAAGTGTAAATATTGAGAAAGGGTGCTATCAATACTAAAAGTTTGATTACTCAGTATGATGAGAATAAACTTTGAAGTCAAAAATTTGTGTTATTAAAGAGAATATCTATTTTTGCGTTCCAATACGCCGAGAGGCATATAAATCTCGGTAGGGCCCTTAGCTCAGTTGGTTAGAGCACCTGACTCATAATCAGGTGGCCGCTGGTTCGAGCCCAGCAGGGCCCACACTCCTAAAGCACTGAAAAGCAAGGATTTAGGATCAAAATCAAAGCCACTCAAATTGAGTGGCTTTTTTTTTCACAATTCACTCTGTGAAAATAATGAATTAAACTTCGTTGACCTAAATTCTATTTACTAGCTGCACTACTGAGCTGAGGATCAGCGAATTTTAGAGAATCTTCTTGATATTTTGGTATTGAGAGGGCACTGTCCACCGGAAACATGGGGTCGTAAATGGTGACCATCTCTATGGTTTTCAGTTCACCTTTCTTTTGGCGATAAGAAACACTTTCAATCATGCCAAAGCGGTTTTTTGCCGTCAGATATTCTTTAGGAAGCGAATCAGGCCCCAATACAGAGAAAGTAATGTCACGAATACTATCATTCAGTATGAAGCTGCTCTGAAATGCAGGACAGATCATCCCCCGATTGCAAGCAGATGAAATCAAACTGATTAAAATAATGTACTTTATGGTTGAGCCGAATATTTTCATCAGCAATTTTAAAAGGTACCTGGGCCTATATGGCTATGAATGTATACCATGCATACAGCACAAATATTCAGCAAATCAATTGTACATTACCTTTTTATTTTATGAATTTTATTACATACAGTTGATTTTGATACAATGTGATAAGTTTTTATTTCTATCAAATTTATAAGTATTCCAAGATATATGCTTCTTTCCTACTGGTTATTTCTTAAAGAGAACAATTAAAAGAGTTTATATAATCCCTTCATATACAATATATTAAGCATAGCAATTTTATTGAGATTAGCACTTCGTTTTGTCAGGCTAAAATATCACTATACTCCAATTTTGTAAATTTGTTCGTAAAGTCATCTTTTGAGCAATTCCAAATAATTATTTTGCTAATCTGTAATAATGTTGAGTTTTCTAGGACCATGTAGGATAGATTTTTAAAAGTTTGAAGTTTACTTCAAGTCAAAATGATATTAGCTTAAGTATTAATGATCTCTGCCATCAAGATGAGAATGCAAAGTTTGAAGAATGCTTGATGCACAATTACATAACCATATTGTAGTTTCAAGGTTGAGGTAGAAATAACCAAATTTTATAAGCTTGAAAGATTTTGCTGAACTATTCACCGCCTTAGACCAGACAAATAAGAACAATAACAAGATAGCACTGCTCAAGCAATACTTTGAACAAGCGCCTGATAAAGATAAACTTTGGACCATTGCCCTATTTACTCACAAACGCCCAAAAAAACAGGTCAGAACCTCCTTTTTAAAAGAATGGACAACCGAACTGGCAAATATCCCATACTGGTTGTTTGAGGAGTCTTATTCCAATGTAGGTGATTTGGCAGAGACTATGTCTCTATTATTACCCGAAGCTCAGCAGCAGCAGGATAAAGGTCTTTCTTACTGGATTGAATACTTACAAAACCTGGAAAGCGCTAGCGACGAAGAAAAGAAAGCACTAATCACTTCTGCCTGGAAAAAAATGACCAAAGCTGAGAAATTTGTTTTTAACAAACTTATGACCAGTGGATTCCGAATAGGTGTGTCTCAAAACAATGTAATTCGTGCAATCTCAGAAGTTCAAGATATTGATAAAACCGTAGTCGCCCATCGTTTGATGGGTAACTGGAATCCAAACACTACCAGCTACAATAGTTTGATCGTTGAGGAAAACAAAGAAGATTTCCTTTCCAGACCCTATCCCTTTTTTTTGGCTCATGCGCTGGAAACAAAAGATTTTGAAGAGATAAAAGATATCAATGACTGGCAAATAGAATGGAAATGGGATGGCATCCGTTCTCAATGTATCGTCAGAAAAGGCAAACTGTTCATCTGGTCCAGAGGTGAAGAACTATTAACCGAGAAATTTCCTGAACTGCACTCTTTTAAGGATTTCTTGCCTGACGGTACTGTCATTGATGGAGAAATACTTCCGTATAAAAATGGCGAACTCTTAAATTTTGCTGCTTTACAGACCCGCATAAGTAGAAAAAACCTCAGTAAAGCTATTTTAAAGAATGCACCGGTAATTATCAGATCCTATGACCTGCTAGAATGGGAAGGGAAAGACATAAGGGAAAAACCTCTAGCTGAAAGAAGAGCCATTTTAGAAGATCTTCACCATAAACTCAGGGATACCTTAAAGTTTTTTCAACTCTCCCCACTTGTAGAAACCAATGATAAAGCTCAACTTAAATCTCTGAGAGAGCAATCTCGCGATTATTTTGCCGAAGGTTTTATGCTTAAACATAGGCATTCAACCTACCAGGTAGGGAGAAAAAAAGGGGATTGGTGGAAATGGAAAGTTGATCCTCTTACCATAGATGGAGTGCTGATCAATGCGCAACGGGGCGCAGGTCGCAGAGCAGGCTTATATACAGATTATACCTTTGCAGTCTGGGACTTTACAGAGGATGAAGCTAAGCTTGTCCCTTTTACCAAAGCTTATTCTGGTTTAACAGATGCAGAATTTCGTCAGGTGGACAACTTCATTAAAAAAAATACCCGGGAAAGGTTTGGCCCTGTGCGCTCTGTAAAACCTGAACTCGTTTTTGAAATTGCATTTGAGGGAATTCAGCAGTCTAACCGGCATAAATCCGGTGTAGCGTTAAGGTTTCCTCGTATGTTGAGATGGAGACATGACAAAAAAGCTGAAGATGCAAACTCTCTGGAAGAGCTAAAAGCATTACTTAATGTATACGGAGGATAATTAAGCAAAGATAGACTGAATGGCAAGGTTCCACCCTTCAGGTCCGATTGCATTTACTTTTTGAACGTATAAATCAGCAATTTCCTGCCATTTTCCGGAAGGTTTCTGTACTAAAAATGGATGATCAACAGCTTTGAGCAATGGTAAATCATTGGCAGAATCTCCCAAGCCCACCGTTGTAATTTTACCATATTTAAGTTCAAGTAGCTTATTTAAAATGTTCACTGCCAGACCTTTATCACTTCCCTTCCCCATGACTGTGTGAAACTTGCCTCCTGAAACGCATTGTAAATTATGATCTTCTAGTTTTTGTAGAAATGCAATACAACTTGAAGAGCCGTTTACGCCTTTCAACAATGTCTCAGAAAAATCGCGACTGGCTGCTCGTTTGGCAAAAGCCTCATCAAGACCAGTCAAATCCATAATTTCTTGTATTGAAAGGTCTTGATAACCACACACTTGTGCTTCAGTTTCAGCTCTTGAGAATGCAATAATTGACCTGATCTTCTCAAAACTCTCACCCAAAACAATAGTGGTGTACCCACCTAATTGAGAGATTTTATAAGGTTTAAGAAAATCCTGATTGTCAAGCTCAAAATCAAAAAAGTATTTGGGAATGATGATGGCACTACCATTTTCCACGATAAAAGGAAAATCCAGCTGTAAAGCTTTACGATAAACTTCCTGTTCTACTCTTGTTTTGGAAGAACAGAAAATCACAGGAATCTCTTTTTTCAAAAGTAGCTCAACCGAATTTTGAGTTGTTTTATAGGAATAATTACGAAAATCCAGAAGAGTCCCATCCAAATCCGTATATACTATCCACTTCACTGCTGGAATGATCTATTGGTGAAAATTGAAATATTGTCTATATAAGTATACCCATTACTTCATTTCTAATACCTTTCCCTGATCAGGAAGATGATCTCCCTGCTGATTGGCCTTGTCTCTGATTAATCCAGGCTGCGCATTTTTTATTTTTTTACTTAGGTCAGCTTTCAGGAATTTCGCATATGGCTGATTCTCTACCGCCTTCAAAAATTTCTTTAAGTCTGCATTTACTATTGCAGGATAATAGGATAAAGTCTCAGATAATTTGTCCCCTCTTTTTAGTAATTTCCGGTTATAAAGATCATCCATAATCTCCTGCTTCAGCGGCTCAGGACAAATAGGAGAACGATAAATTACTTCCATCGCGGCACGACTCATGTCCTTTACGTGTTCATCACCTTTTACCTCGTGCAAATGTGGGTTTCTGGATTCAATCTGGAATACCTCTATCCTATTCTTCAGAACATCCTTTTCAGGATTACCGATGATTCCTCCAAATCGCTCCAGCATATTGATATAATGATAAGGTTCAATGGAATATCCTGAAGAGAAATCCAGTTTAGCCGCCAGATCCATGGTCATTGCATGTTCACCTGCATTGCCAGTTTTAATGATCTCGGTACCATAGCCGGTATAATTACTTACCAGTGAATTTAAAACCCTGTTGGTGTGCTCGGAGGCACGACCTCGTTTTGCAAAGAAAAGGTTGGACTCAACAATTTTGGGCTTGCTATGCCATGATATTCTGACCATGGCATACTTGGATTTTGTAAGAATAAAGCCTGCGCAATATTCCTTTACATATTCCAGCACCGCACCAGGGAAGAAATTATCAGAATCAATGAAGCCAATGTATTTTCTACCAGTAAGATAACCAATAATGGTGCTGAGAATCATCCCTTCTGCCTTACCACTTTTTACATTACCTTCTTCATCCAGAATATATTTATAACCGGAGGCCTCACATGCTTTAGCAAGCACCGGATCTTTCTGATGTACTACCATTACCTGTTTGCCCATGAAACGGGCAGCATGCTCAATGGCATCTTTCTCAATATAAAAGCGATCTATTGGCTCACGGGGGCTATTTGAGACGATAACAACCAAACAACCATTGGGTATTCCTGACAAAACTCCTTCAATAAGTTTGATGCGCTCTTCCATCACAGGCACCACAATTACCATTTGCTCTTCTATCTCATGCAAAGATTCGTAAGAGAGCCTTACGATGGTAGAATTTTCTTTTCCTTCATTTTTGGTAAACAGTAACCCGGCATCAAGCTCGTATACTTTTTGAACATCATGGAACATGATAGGACCAAATCTTTCTACTTCACGGGGAATTTCAATTCTCATAAGTACAGTAAGTAAGGGAGCCGATTTTAATACGGCCTTTTCAATAAAACACCGCATTAATTTAGCAAGTTTACACCGCTAAGCCAAAGTTAATTTCAAAATTTCATAAAATTTAATATTCTATTACAAATGGCTCAGGACTAAAACAGAGAATAAATATGATTAACGCTAACCATCCTAAAATTTTTCTTCCAGTACTCAGTGGATAATTGATCATAACAGGAGGATGATAAATCCCTAAAAATCTTCCCAATAATAAAGCAAATACGAGCCAGCCGGGATAACCTATCAACAATGGATTAATACTGGAAACCAGAAACTGAGCACTGAAAATTGACAGTACTACCATAAAGTTAGTTTGAGCAGAAGGTGAGAATCTGGAAAATATGATATATAAAAATCCCAGATAAAGGGGGATGCTAAAGAGCAAATCATTGGTTGGCTCATAGGGATTTATGGTACCTAAACCTGCATAAAAAACAAAGATGATGAATAATGTGGCTGACACTTTGCGTTGGAGCCGATTTCCTATCAGCCCATACAATATATGGCCTCCATCTAACTGCCCAATCGGTATCAGGTTTATGGCTGTAAAGAATAAAGCCAGAAAACCAGCAAGTAACCAGGGATAATGGAAAATTTCGTTGGCGTGCGGTAACCTTTCCGGATCAGCTACATATACTTTGAAAAACTCAAAAAGTAAGTTTGTTCCTAGTGTAAATGAATCACTATCGTCCTCATATACATGATTAGCATAATCTAACCCATATTCTTTATATTCAGGATGAATTTCAAAAATATATTCAGGAGGCGGCAAGTGAGTGAAACCGTAAAATAAAA
Organism: Catalinimonas locisalis; assembly: GCF_038039535.1. Taxonomy (NCBI): domain Bacteria; kingdom Pseudomonadati; phylum Bacteroidota; class Cytophagia; order Cytophagales; family Catalimonadaceae; genus Catalinimonas; species Catalinimonas locisalis. Next base: position 48,963 of record NZ_JBBPHP010000043.1, read on the forward strand.
TGCCTATCGCTACAACAAAACCTGCTAAGGGACCGGCAATTCCTATATCAAAATACTTCTTTCTGCTGTCTACAAAATCCTTGATCCTGATCACTGCTCCAAAAGAGCCAAAAGACGGACCTAAAGCCCAAAACCATTGCGGCAGATAATAAGGTAAAGTGACATTTACTTTGTGCTTTTTGGCAGTAAAATAGTGCCCGAATTCATGAGCAGTCAGGAAAGCTAAAAAGGGTATTGAGTATGAAAAACCTTTAAGGAAATAATCCCAGGTGAGTTGGTTTTCTTCAATAAACAAGTACCTGCCAAACTGCCATTCAGCTCCCGCCAGCGTGGAGGTGATCAGTGTAATAACAAAAAGCCCAATGTGAATACTTAATCGCTTGATTCTGGGATTCATAAGTCAGAAAAAAATTCAACAATGCCTTTTCCCGGCTGAACATGAAAAGTTTGTAAGCCTGATGCTGAAGCAGCTTCTATATTTTCAAGTCTATCATCAATAAAAAGTGTAGCCCCAGCATTGAGTTGACTATCATTAATGACATGTTGGTATATTTCAGGTTCAGGCTTTCTAAGATTAAGCTCATGTGAGTAATAGACCTTATCAAAAAAATGTTTCAAATCCTCTTTTCCACTATTCTTTGAAATAATCTGGTTAAAGGCATTTACATGAATAGCATTTGTATTACTCAACACATAGGTTTTATAGGAATGTCTAAGCTTCTGTAGAATTTGCAAACGTTCCTGAGGAATATGTAAGAGCATTAGATTCCAGGCTCCATCAATTTCCTCATCCTTAATCTTATGGTTCTCCGTGAGTTCGCGAATGCCCTCTCTGAATTGCTGATCACTAATCAGTCCCTTTTCATAATCTAAAAATAACTGAACCTCCAGGTTTAGAAGTTGTCCATCATTTTTTTGGAGGTTGAAATCTGCTATAGCCTTAAAGGAACGCTGAGGGTCTATGTCAATAATTACACCTCCCAGGTCAAATATTATATTTTGAATGTTATGTAGATTCATAAGGATCAAAGATGTAACAATAGCGCATTAAATCAAAAATCATTACCAAGCTAAGAGTTTTTAAATTTTATAAGCTTTAATAGTTGCTTATTATAGTTAGTTTGTGCAGGTTCTGAGCAAATTCAAAGGATAGCTTTAATGACAATTTTCAATCTGTTTTTCAAGACTAAAATTCAGCTAAATTATTCTTTTACGCATGGATCATAAAGGTGTACAAAGATTATTGCTCAAAATAGGAAATGTTGTTTGTGATCATGTCTACCACTCTCTACAGCAGCATAATCATGAAACATTAAGGATAGTAGCAGAAGAAACTGAGGAAGACACTATTTACGCTATTGATAAAGATGTAGAACACCTCATCTTACCACTCATTGAAGAAGAAGCTGCATCCTTGGGAGGAATCAAGCTGATTGCTGAAGGATTGGATTCAGATAATGGTAAAAACCTCTTTCCTTCAAACCATAGCGAAAACCCAGCAGTACTTATCATTATGGATCCCATAGATGGTACCAGAGGAATTATGTATAATAAAAGATCTGCTTTTTTCTTGGCTGCCGCAGCACCCAACAATAGCTCAATTAAGTATTTGCAAGATATAGAAGTTTCTATAATGACTGAGATTCCAACTTCTAAGGCCTATTTAAGCGATACCTTTTTTGCCATCAAAGGAAATGGTGCACATGGGCTGCGAAGAGATTTGATCAATCATACCACGGCTAAATTAAATTTTAAGCCCTCATCTGCCGAGAGCATTATCGGAGGTTTTGCCCAGATTGCCAGATTTTTTCCACCCGGAAAAGAAATATTAGCCAAAATTGAAGAAGAACTTATCGCACAATTAGATGATATTCATGAGGGTAAGGCTTTAATATTTGAAGATCAATATATTTCCAGTGGAGGTCAATTGTATGAGTTGCTTATGGGCCATGATCGCTTTGTGGCAGACCTTCGTCCACCACTTTATAAGCATTTAAGAAAAAAAGGTACACCGGGAGGATTAACCTGCCATCCTTATGATGTATGTGCAACCTTGATAGGTGAAGAAGCTGGTATAATTATTACGGATATTGAAGGTAATAAACTAAATGTGCCTTTAGACTTAACAACACCGGTTTGCTGGTTGGCTTATGCAAACTCTCGTATACATAAACAGGTGGAGCCTGTACTACAGAATATTTTAAGAGAAATTAACTGGATCAATTAGTATGAGTAAAATAGCAGGTATTTTAAAAGAATTTTATGCCAGTCATCAACAAAAAGTATTTCAGGGAACAGCCCCGGGAAGACTTGATGTGATGGGTGGAATAGCAAATTTTTCTGGTTCATTGCTGATTCAGAAACCTTTGATGGAGGAGACTTCCGCTTATATTTCCTATCGCGACGATACGGAAATCAATATTAAAACGATTATTCAGGGCGAGACTCAAACGTTTTCTACCAGGTATGAGGAAATTGTTGGAGAATTTAAAGTACCCAATTATGATTTTGCTCGCGAACAAATTTTAAATAAAGAAGGCGGAGAATGGGCCGTCTACATTGTGGGATGTCTTCTTATTCTTAACAATAGTCGTAATTTAAAGCCTGAAGGTATTGATATCTTAATTACTACTGAAGTTCCTATCGGAAAAGGCTTAGGTTCATCAGCATCTCTACAGGTATCGGTGCTTAAGGCCATAGTAAGTTGCTTAAACCTGACAATGAGCACTTATGAAATTCCTATTATTGCTCAAAAAGCTGAAAATCTGGTAGCTGGCAAGGCCAGTGGTATAATGGATCAGTTAGTAGCCCATAACAGCAAACAAAACAAGCTAATTCCTCTCATTTGTCAGCCTCACGAGGTGTATCATCCGATTGATATTCCTGATCAGGTATATTTTGTAGGCATCAACAGTGGTGCTAATGATTCTCAAAGGTCCAACAATGTGGCGAACTCACGTACTGCCTCTTTTATGGGTTATAGTATGATCGCTTTAAACAGCGGAGCTACCCTAAGAGACCTTGAAGTAGCAAAAGAGACTCAGGACTTCAGCAAACTTCCCTACGGTGGTTATCTCTCAAATATTTCACCTTCTGATTTTGAAAAAAACCACTTGCCCTCCTTACCAGACTTTATCAGCGGACAAGAGTTTTTAGAAAAGTACAAAAAGATTATTGACCCAATATCTTTCATAGACAGAGACCAAAACTACTTGTTAAAAAATATTACTAAACATCCGGTGTATGAAAACTTCAGGATCAAATTGTTTGCTCAGATTTTGAGGAATTATACTACTGAATTTCAAAACTATTCTAACAGGCTCCAACTGATGGGTGAGCTTATGTATCAATCCCATCAGAGTTATTCTGACTGTGGACTGGGCAATGATAGTACCGATCTCATTGTTCAGATGGTCAAAAATAAAGGAGATAAAAAGGGTTTACACGGAGCAAGAGTTACTTCCAATGGTAATGGAGGCACTGTCTGTATCTTATGCAGTGGATTATCCGGTCCTGAAGCTGTGCATGAACTTTTCAGAGAATATAAAGAAGCAGGAAATACCAAGGCCGAATTTTATGCTTGATATGAATAACCAATCGTATTGGACTAACTTTGAAATAAAGCTTGAATTACTCAGGCAACTGGATGGTACTTCTCTTGTTTTTCAGGAAAAACTAAAGCAGATTTTTCTGGACATGAGACTTCAAAATGAAGCTTTAGAATCGCTTTTAAAAATGGCCTCAAGGATTGTAGAAAGTACTGATGCTAAAAGCAGACAAGTTTTTATTGATAATGTGGAAAGAGTTACTTTTGACCCTCAATTATCACCTATAAGTAGTCCTCCCTTAATAGATTTTCTGAGGGAGTTGCAAAGAAAAAAAGCTGTGTAATTCACAGCTTTAACATTCGTAGAAATCTTCATCTATTCCAGCTTTATTTCTGGAATGTAACTCTACAGGAAACTCCCAAAGATATCTCACATGCCTTACTGTACTATCTGCTTCATCTTCATCAAGGAGTTTTTCATCATGAATATTGTGAATTAATGTGAGTTTACTGGTTTTATGAAGGTCTACTTGATCAACCTGTATGTCCGGCACCCGGTTGGATCTATCATATTGATTACTCAGCATCTCACGAATTTTACGATACCCCCTTTCATTATGTATCGCTTTAATTTCGTAAAAATCATTATCCTCATCATCAAAGATCCCAAAAAGCTTCATATCCCGGATGACTTTGGGTGAAAGATACTGTGCAATGAAGCTATCATCCCTGAAGTTTTCCATAGCATAATGCACTTCCGTCAGCCAGTCCTTACCAATCAAATCAGGAAACCAAGCTTTATCCTCTTCAGTAGGATCTTGACAAATACGTTTGATATCCATAAAAATATTAAAGCCCAGCGTATAAGGATTAAGTCCAGAAAAATACTTACTACTATAGTCTGGCTGATATATCACGCCGCTATGACTTTTAATAAACTCCAACATAAAACCATCACTTAAATAGCCAAGGTCGAATAGCTTATTTATTATGTGATAGTGCATAAATGTAGCAAAGCCTTCATTCATAACCTTGGTCATGGTCTGAGGATAGTAATATTGGGCTACTTTACGTACAATCCTTACAATCTCTCTTTTCCATATCGGCAATGTAGGTGCATTCTTTTCAATAAAGTATAAAAGGTTTTCTTCTGGTTCTAACGGATATTTTTTTTGCCTTTTGTATTTGTCTTTCTTCAGTAATAATTCCTCATTAGGCAAAGTTCTTAGTAACTCATTAAAGTTCTCTTTTTTTACTCTAGTCAAGCGCTTCAATCGCTCTCTTTCTTTATCTGCTGATAATTTAGGAGGCTTTTTATACTTATCTACTCCGTGATCCATTAAAGAATGGCAGGCATCTAGTACCTTTTCTACTTCTTCTTCTCCATATTCCTCCTCACAATTCATAATGTAATCTCTAGCAAACACCATATAGTCAAGAATGGAATCAGCGGATGTCCAATCTTTAAACATGTAGTTATTTTTAAAGAAGGCATTATGTCCCTGACAAGCATGAGCAATGACCAAGAGCATCATACAGGTAGAGTTATTCTCCATGTTGTAGCTGATACAAGGATTAGAATTGATAACCATTTCGTAAGAGAGGCCCATCTGTCCTTTCTTATAACTGCTTTGGTTGATTACGAAATCTTTACCAAATTTCCAGTGAGGGTAAGAAGTAGGTAATCCAATGAGGGAGTACGCATCCAGCATTTGCTCAGATGTGACAATTTCAATCTGATTGACGTAAGTATCTAGTTTGAAAAACTCTTTACCCACCCAATTGGTAAGTTCGTCAGCAGCTTTTATGGTTTCAAAGTCCCAATTGGGACTACTAAACATTTCTTTTAATTTTTCCTTATCCATCATAGTAAATAAACATGTTATTTTAGCTGATGCATAGCCTAGACTTCTTCATTCACCAGACTTTTCTTTTTAAATAAAGCTTTAAATACCGGCCAGATTTGACTGACATCGTTGATATTTCTCATTGAAAAGTTTTCTTCTTTCCTCAGTTTCTTATAAGCATGCCAAAGGTAACCTTCAAGTCCACGGTTTTTAATCTCTATGTATGCCATATACTGTATCTCTGTAAGAATATCATTCTTCAATATCTGGCTACATTCCACTGCATCACCATTTGACCACACATCTCCATCTGAAGCCTGACAACAGTATACATTCCATACCTGAGGGTCATAACGCTCTTTCATTATTTTATGCATCAATTTTAGTGAAGGGGCTACAACTGTTCCTCCACTCTCCCGGGAATTAAAAAATTCCTCTTCATCTACTTCCTTAGACTCGGTATGATGTCGGATGTAAACTATGTCTACATTAGTATATTGCTTGGTCAGAAAAAGATAAAGTAGAGTAAAAAAACGTTTTGCGATATCTTTTTCATGATACCCCATGGAAGCTGAAACGTCCATGATACAAAACATCACGGCAGAAGTTGCAGGTTGGGGTACTCTTTCAAAGTTGTTGTATCTTAAGTCTACATCTTCAAAGAAAGGTATGGTATTCCTTAGCTTTGTTAATTTTTCAAGCTCTTTTTCCAGGGTAAGGCGAACATTTTCATCTTTTTCATTAGTAAGCTGCTCCTTTAGCTTTTTGATTTTTTGGTCATAAACTCCTCCTATAGAAATTTGTCTGGCTAAAGAATGTTGATAGCTCGTTTTGACATTGAGACGTGAGGGAACACTATTTTTGGTATAACCTGCTCTCTGGTTCTTAAAATTAGTGGTACTTTCCATATATTTTTTGACCATATTGGGCAGTTCCAGGTCTTCAAAGAAATATTTCAAGAACTCTTCTCTAGATAGAATAACCACAAAATCATCTTGCGTAACTTCAGGGCTATTGGAACCCTTTCCGCTACCATTACCCTTGCCATCTCCTTCCGGTTTAGGAATTTTGTCTCCCTCAGAAAACTTATCATTTCCTGGCCTGATATATTGTTTTTTACCCGAACGAGGATCATGCCTGAAGTTAGGCTCATTAATACCTTTAATAGGCACTTTTACCTTACCCCCACCATTGCTGTCCTTAATACTTTCCTGGCTGATAATATCAGGTATGGCTCCTTTAATCTGGTCTTCCACCCTCTTCAAGAACTTCTGACGATTGTTGGTAGACTTACCTTTTGTGTTCTTTCTTCTATCTATAATATTACTCATACATGTGAATATTTATAACCAATAGACCACATAATACAATTACGCCATTGTCTTTCTAACCCTCAAAAACCAATCAACCAGTATTCTTATCTGCTTTGCTGTATATCCTCTTTCTACCATCCTTTTTGTAAAATCACGGTGTTTTTTCTCGTCTTCATCATTACTCTTGGCATTGAAAGAAATCACCGGCAGCAAATCTTCAGTATTGGTGAAGATTTTCTTTTCTATTACATTCTTTATTTTTTCATAGGCATCCCATCGGGGTGTTTTGCCTCCGTTATTTGCTTTATACCTTAATGTGAAATTGGTCACTTCCGCTCTGAAGTCCTTAGGATTAGCAATACCAGCAGGCTTTTCTATTTTCTCAAGTTCTTCATTGAGCATGCTTCTATCTAGGATTTCACCTGAGTCAGGATCACGATAATCGTTATTCTGAATCCAGTAATCGGCATAGATAACATATTTTTCAAAGATATTTTGGCCATAAGTACCATAAGATTCTATGTATGCCTTTTGAATTTCGTCGGCGATGAATTCAGCATATTTATTAGCCAAAATAGATTTGATAATGTTTAGATATTTTTCCTCCGTTTCTTTATCCATTTCCAGCTTGATCACTTCTTGTTCAAGTACGTAAAGCAAGTGGACGGGATTGGCGGCTAACTCTTCATTATCAAAGTTGAATACTTTTGAAAGGACTTTAAAAGCGAAGCGGGTAGATACGCCTTTCATCCCCTCATTAATACCTGCATCATCACGATACTCTTGAATTGATTTAGCGTTGGGATCAGTTTCTTTAAGTGTTTCTCCGTTATACACTCTCATTTTAGAGTACAGACTTGAGTTTTCGGGTACTTTAAGCCTTGTCATTACCGAAAAGTGAGCCAGCAAAGAGAGCGTCATTGGGGCACATGGTGCTTCATCCAATGAACTTTCTCTGATTAGTTTTTTATAAATGTTAATCTCTTCATCAACCCGCAAACAATAAGGTACCTGAACTTTATAAATTCTATCCAGAAAGGCCTCATTTTTCTTATCGTTAGCAAATTTAGCCCATTCTGACTCGTTTGAGTGTGCCAGAATAATACCATCAAAAGGAATAGCTCCAATGGGTTCAGTACCTTTATAGTTGTTTTCCTGCGTAGCAGTTAATAATGGATTAAGCACTTTAATAGGTGCTTTAAACATTTCCACAAACTCTAGTACTCCCTGATTAGCAAGGCAAAGACCTCCCGTATAAGAGTAAGCATCAGGATCACTCTGCTGAAAATCTGCAAGCTTACGGATATCAACTTTGCCTACCAATGTTGAGATATCCTGATTATTTTCATCACCAGGTTCTGTTTTCGCTACTCCTATTTGATTTTGAACAGAGGGGTATAGTTTCACAACCTTGAAGCGATTTACATCTCCATCAAATTCTTTTAGTCTTTTGGATGCCCAGGGGCTCATGCAGGCAGGAATATATCTGCTGGGTATTTTGTATTCTTCTTCAAGTTCTTTTTTGTAATCGGCAAATAGACCCAGCGGGCTCTCAAATACGGGACTGATCTGATCCCCTGCTTTCAGAGCATATATTGGCATTACCTGAATCAATTGTTTGAGCTTCTCTGCAAGCGAGCTCTTACCTCCACCTACGGGGCCCATTAGATAAAGAATTTGCTTCTTTTCTTCCAAACCCTGAGCAGAATAACGGAAAAATGATACAATTTGCTCAATGGTATCTTCCATTCCGTAAAACTCTTTGAAAGCAGGATATACTTTGATCACCTTATTAGAAAAGATACGGCTAAGTTTAGGATCTTTCTTAGTATCAATTAATTCAGGTTCACCAATGGCCTGTAGTATCCTTTCTGAAGGCTTAGCATACAGGTGAGGATCTTTCTTGCATTCTTTCAAGTACTCCGAAACGCTCATCTCGTTAAAGGAAGTACTATAATTAGTTTTAATCTTATCTAAAACACTCATAACATCAAAGATTTCTTGGATACAGGAATTAAGGAAAACATGGTACTTTTTACCATGTTTGAATACGATAGGAGTCTACTGATAAAAGCTATTGTGTGATAAATTAGTTCAGCTTATCACCATAGCCAACACCATAACATAACGAAATATTAATCAATTATGTATAAAAGCTAAAGTCTCCGGAAGACCAAATCTTAGCTATAGTTTATTGATTAATTTTTAATAAAACAATTAATATAATTAAATATTCATATAATATCTATAACATACTTATATATTTCTTGGTAATTTTGACTAAGTAAGTAAGTACTTCAAATTGACGTAAATCTTAAAAAACATAAGAAAGATGAGAAAAAATGCCATTGTTACCGGAGCATCAGGAAATCTAGGAAAGGCTGTTGTAAAAATGCTGCTAAAAGCTGACTACAAAGTAATTGGTACAGTCTTGACCGGTGAGCTCAGTGATGAAAATGAAAAGCATCCAAATTTTGAAAAGTATACTTTGGACTTAAGTGATCAAAAAGCGACTGAAGCTTTTATACATTACACATCAAAAAAATTTGAACATATACACTTTTCAGCTCTTTTAGTTGGTGGTTTCGGGATGAACAATTTTGAAGATACTACTTTAGATGAAATTCATAAGATGTTCAGGCTGAACTTTGAATCTGCTTTTCTTATTTCCCAACAGATTTACAAACATTTAAAGAAACAAAAGAAAGGTGGAAAAATTTTATTTGTAGGTGCTAAACCTGCGATTGAAAAAAGAGCATCCAGTGGGTTAACTGCTTATGCCCTTTCAAAAACACTGGTCATCAAACTTGCGGAGCACATCAATAGTGAGGGTGCATCACATAATATTTCTGCCTCAGTGATTGTACCTAGTATAATTGATACTCCTGAAAACAGAAAAGCTATGCCAGATGCAGATTTTAGTCAATGGGTTAGCCCCGACCAGATTGCAAATGCTTGCCTGTTTATTGCTGATGATGTTTCAACCCCTTTACGAGATGTGGTGTTAAAAGTATACGGGCAGTCTTAATATTTGATAACAGAGTTTATCTTATACTCAGGAAGCTTTTCTCTTCCATTCAGGAAAGTGAGTTCTAGTAGAAAAGAAACCAGAACAACTTGCCCTCCCAGTTTTTCTACAAGCTTACATGCAGCTTTGGCAGTACCTCCTGTGGCCAGCAGGTCATCGTGTATAAGTACTCTTTCACCTTCTTTGATAGCACCCTGGTGTATTTCTAAACTATCTGTTCCATATTCCAATGCATAGCTTTCCTTCAAGGTTTTATATGGCAGTTTACCAGGTTTGCGTACAGGAACAAAACCTGCTGATAGTTTATCTGCCAAAAGGGCTCCAAATATAAATCCTCTCGCTTCAATACCAACCACTTTGTCAATTTCCATCTCTCGGACTGGTTCATAGAGCGCTGATGTTGCTTCTTTGAAGGCCTGTGGGTTTTCTAGGAGTGTAGTGATATCCTTGAATAAAATCCCTTCGGTAGGAAAATCAGATACATCTCTAATATATTTCTCCAGCGAATGCTTCATATGTTTAAGAAAAGGATGCTTCAATTTGTCCGCTGCATATTACAAAAAAACTACTAGGAGTGATAACGGATACCACGTTGTCAAGTGATTTTCCACAAGAGTAATAAAATATTAAATATGAATGCTTTTTACAGAACAGTATCGTATAGATTTGTTCAAATCCAAATAACCTCAAATAAAAGTATTTATGAGTGAAGTAGAATCGTCTAGCAGAAAAAGCATTTATGATAATGCAAAAAATCATTTCCTTGGCAATTTTCCTAAGCAGCTTCCTATTGAACAAGCCTATGTGCATATTGGTATGTACCTGGGCTGGATAATTGAACAGGACTTATACTCCCCTTATTTTGAGGATGAGGCTGATACACAGATATATCGTTTTAAGAAGCGTCAGATCAGTTGTACGATTCTTTCAGAAATCTGGGACGGTTACTTAGGGTATGAGCTATTCGGTGAGGAGGGGAATTTATTCACTTATTACTATTATGGTGGCGGTATTTACCACAAGGATTATCAGACACTTCTTGCCAATAACCTACCTTCTATTTATCATGTGAATGATGATTGGGAATCCTATGATAAAATGGCGGCTCAGATTTCCAAACGTTTTGAGGATTGGAAAAAAATAATCGCCTAAAAGATTTTTTCATTTATAAGCCATATTACCTAATTTACCGGACTACTAATTAACTGATGTTACGCATGATTGGATTATAGTTGATTAAAGTTACGATATTAGCCAGAAAGAACCGAGCAGAATTT
>NZ_JBBPHP010000044.1:0-59395 GCF_038039535.1 Catalinimonas locisalis
ATTCTGCTCGGTTCTTTCTGGCTAATATCGTAACTTTAATCAACTATAATCCAATCATGCGTAACATCAGTTAATAATACTTGTAAACTTTCTTCTCCACCAAGCCAAAACCCCAGTATGGATCGTAACGTCTGCTTTCTATGCGTTGGTTCGCTTCGTTATAAAAGTATTCCTCAGCTACACCCGGTTCAATATGGTTGGAAGTGGTGTTGGGAATACCATTCGTCCAATATTTTTTTGTTAGCCTTTCCTGCTGATCATACTCATAACGATAAGCATATATCAAAGATAGTTTATTTACACCATGATTGCCACTATAAAAGCTCTCTCGGACAAGCTGCCTTTCATGATATATATGTGTAGTAGAGTCCTTGACCATGAGACTCTCCATGCAAGTCAAAGCAATTTCAGCCGTGTCACCCAGATACAGATAATTCACGCAACTGCCGTCTCCTTCTTTATCCTTTGTGTAGAATTGTTTGATTAACTTTCCTTCAGCATCATATTCATAAGTGGTATAGCCTACAGTACGGTAATTTGAAGTACCGGAAGTGAGTATATACTGCCTTTGCCCAACCAGCCTTCCTGCTTCATCATAGGTTTTGTCATAGTAAGAATATAGCTCATCAGGATACATATAGTATTCTTCCTTCACCAGTTGTGTATCCGTGTCATAAAAAAACTTCGCCAGACGTGCAGGCTGGTCCAGATCTACTGCATCTTAGATGACTATTTCTTTCAGTTTTCCTTCGGGATGAATGATTTCAATCCCCTCTTCTTCCTCTGAGCAGGCAGAGAGAATCAAGCATAAAGCAGAAAATATCAATAACTTTTGTAAGTGTTTCATAATAGTATATGATTAAGGGTAATCCCTTACTAAATATACATAAAAAGAGCCATAGTTTAAATTAAGTTTGGTGGTAATTTATGAATGTGTTGACTCAAATAGAATAACAGTGAATCATTGTTAAAAAGGACATTCTAATCCTTCACAAAGCTTTTGTGTCTCTTAGTAAAAATATTCTAAGAACATCAATAGGAAGCTTATAAAACAATTTGTAAATATACTTAAGCATATCCTCACAAAAATTTTAACCTTAAGTACTTATATATTATTCATAAATACGTTAAATAATCATTGACTAATGATCTTGCACAAGTATACACTTAAAGTACTTAAGATAGTTTTATTCTTTTAATAAACCAGTTTGCTTATGGAGGTATTATCATCACAATTTAAAACAACGTATCATGCTACTCAGAAACTTATTTCAACTGCGGGACAGAAATCTGGAAAGCACACCTGCTCCCCTTGTATTTTTATTAATTATTCTTTCTAGTATCGCCTGTGACCCCTCTGAATGTGCTGATTGCACCTCCCTATCGTGTAACCCTCAGGCTGAGACTGTCAAGAAAGTAAATGACGGGATAGGAATAGTTTCCTATGATTCACTTGAAAATAAATGGGCAATTCATCGCTCAGCCTCCGGTTACGATTCCCAGGATGTCGGTCTTCTTTGTGAACCACTTGCTGAAGAGTACCAGGAAATAGGAAAATTTGTGGTTTTCAGTGGAGAGTATAAAAAATACTCAAAAGACCGACCTGTCCGCTTTCCCGGAGAAACCTTTTACTATTTGTTCATGACTTCTATTAATACTCCTAAAGATGAAGAGTAGCTTTACTATTGGCAAGTGGAAAGGTGTAGCACTTTTCTTAACCCTGCCTTTCTCTTTTTACAAAGAAGCACAAAACTCCTCCTCAATATTGATGTAAGATTTACTGCTTATACCATTACCCTCCTCTATGATATGAGAAGTTTGCACAGGAACTTGTACATAAGCTTCTGAGCGCAACCGTTTTCATACCATTTATTTCTCATCATTTTAGATTCGGCTGGGCTACAGTGAAGCCGGGATAGCATCTACTCCTTGCTGAAAGGGCTGATTAGGTGAAGCAGGAGCTTTGGCTAATACTTGTTATAAGGCTTGCCTACTACTTGCCAGTCTCCCAGACTCCCAGGAGGCAATACGACTGACTACTACTAGGAAAAGGCCTGGTCTAGTACTTGTGAGAAGGACTGACTACTAGTTGTCAGCCCTTCTGTATTTCCTTCCTCAGCCGTTCTCTGTGACAATTCCATAACCTTACTCAGAGTTACCTGCAAGGAACTCTGAGAGTGAGGAAAGCCAAGGGTTGGGGAGCAATCTCTCTTTCTGCATCCTCATGATATGAGTAATTGGCAATACAATCGCTGGTTTCCTTCATCCCCGTCACAGACGCGGACGATACGAGGGAGGCTAGTAAAATCATTAGAACGCATATCTGAACTGGCCTGGATATAAAAAAACCGGCAGTGGGCCGGTTTCAGGTTGTTGCTTAGTAATGAAGTTTAGTTGACCGTCAGGCTATATTTCAGACGGGCACTCACAATTTCGCTATATCCCCGGTTGCGTACTTCCAGCGCATAGACGCCTGCCTTTAAGACGGGAGGTATCAGGAATAAGACCTCAGAAGGCATATTACGGCCTATAGAGCTTATTCTGGTTTCCTGGTTTTTGTCATTGATCAGGTAGATTCCTTCTTCAGCATCCTCAAGGTTGACACTCAGGTTACTTCCTTTCAGGCAAGCCATGTTGCCGGGAGTAAGCAAGCTATTGAGGGCACCACTGCCTATGTCTTCCAGTTTTTTAAGCTCGGGGCTATACTCCTTCGCCTTTACCCGCTTGAGTTTTACCTTTCTGGCAGCCGCTGTCAGCACCTCACCCGGATTGGTATTCACGTTAAAGGAGTGTTTGCCCTCAGTAAAGGATTCATCTTCCGAGTCAAATACACCACGGATGCTGAAGTTGGTATTTACAATGGAAAGGTTCACATTGCCTCCACCTTCTATGATTTCGCGTACAGCTTTTTCAAGGGCAAGATAAGTAGTACGCGCCTCTTCTTCCGTCAGTGTTTTACCTTCACGGATCATCATTTTGATGATATCATCCAGATAGTAGGTTTTTACCTCCACCACCCGTGCCGCATAATCATTGGGATCAGGCGTAAGCTTATTAAGATACAAAGCGTATTTTACCATCACATATATATTTGGTGTTTTATTAAATACTATGATGGTAGTCCCTGCAAATTTGGGGTAGTTTTGAAAGGGTAAAGGGCACTCAGCAACAGTAAAACTTACCGGGTAGGTTTTTGTATGATATTAGGTGATAGCGTTTAGGGTTTGGCGTTTAATTGAACTCAAAAAACCTAAACCCCTAACGTTATATTTTCAATTGCTGATTGTATCGGGCAGTAAGCTCTGCTATTTCAACCAGGAGTTCAGGATTCTTTTCTATGCCATTCCCAATCACAATCGTATCAGCACCCGCCTCATAAGCACGGGCAGCCTTGTGGGCATTGTTGATACCTCCTCCTATAATCAAAGGTACATCTACGGATTTTCTTACCATATTGATCATTTTGCTACTGATAGGCTGCTCGGCCCCGCTGCCTGCATCCATGTAGATAAGTTTCTGTCCCAGCATTTCTCCAGCTACCGCTGTACAGGCAGCTACTGAGGGCTTATCTGCCGGAATCGGCATGGTATTGCTCATATATGACACTGTAGTTGGGTTTCCTGAACCCACTAACATATAGCCGGTGGATAGTACCTCCAGATTGCTACGCTTCAATACTGGCGCAGCTACTACGTGCTGACCTATCAGAAGGTCAGGGTTTCTTCCGGAAATGAGTGACAGAAAGAAAATGGCATCGGCTTCGGGCTCAATATGCATGCTGCTTCCCGGAAAAATGATTACAGGAATATTTGTATGCTCCTTGATGAGCCTTACGATTTGACCGAAGTTGTTCCCGGTAATCAGGCTGCCTCCTACCAGAAAATAATCTACCTTATTCTCCAGAGCCATATTGATTATGCGCATGCAGGCGGCCTGACCTTCAATCTTATCGGGATCAATGAGTACGGCAAAGCTTTTTTTTCCTTCTGCCTGATTGTCTAAAAAGCTACGGTATATGTTAGTCTTCATCAATGAGTTCATTCTCGCGCAGGAACTCCATAATTTTCTTCCTGAAAACTGCAATCAATATCACTACTACTTGTTCTTTTATCATACGTGATATAGAAGTATTACGCTTCATTTTTACTTTAGGCATGTGGCCTTTTTTATTTTCTATATCAACACTTGAGCCCTTGAAAGCACTATTCAGCAATTTGTATATCACGTAAACAGAAATACCTGCTACTAATAATCCAAGTCCCCAATCTTTAATTTTTTGTACATCCTCATCATCGAGATCAAGGGATTCCTGTAAATGAGAGATTGCTTCAAAAAGCTTTTCTTTTTGGTCTTCCAGAGATTCAGTTTCTTTACTCATAGTTATAAAAATAAAAAATTAAGTGAATTACTTATCCAGATTAAAAATTTCCTGATGAGCAAGTTATGCATGTTCCATCAGATAATCAATAATTATAGATAAGCCTTTAGAGTAGAATTCCGCTTTACTAGCGATTGTTTAAATAAATAAGCAGGAATGGAATCAGGAAGAACATTAATACGATGTATATAAATCCGATCAAACGGTTTCGCTGAGTGAGCTTTCCAAACCTTCCGGCAAGTAATCCGGGAATACGACGTAGAGGCTTATAGGGAAGAAATACAAGTACGCCGAATGAGTTGAAAAGAAAGTGAACTAAGGCTATACTTATCGCTGCCTCAGATTTATAAATAGCCGCTATTAAGGCTGTTACAGTAGTCCCGATATTGGCTCCTATGATAAAAGGAAAAGACTTTTGCAATGACACTTTGCTGGTCGCTACCAAAGGCACCATCAATGAGGTAGTGATAGAACTGGACTGTACTGCTGCAGTAATGACACTTCCCCAGGCAAATGACTTATAAGGATTATTAAAAATATAATCCTGCATATGATCTTTTGATTTACCAATCAGCGAAGTATAGATAATCTGAGACATGATCTTAATGGCAGCAAACAGTAGCATAAAAGAGAGAACAACTAACAGCCAACTATTGTCTACCATTTCAGTAAGGTACGCACCGGGGCTCCAGCTTTGTGCTTCACCTGCCTGCTCTACCATTCTGGAATCTGAAGTAAGCCCTACCAGCCAGGCAGCAATGGCGCTACTTGTATTGGACAAAAACTGATAATAATATTCCAGTGGAAAAAGGATGACCGTAAGGATGAGGTTGTAAATATCATGGATGGACCCAGCACTGATGGCCTTTCTGAATTCCCGCTTACTGGTAATAAAGCCCAGAGATACAATGGTACTGGTAAGGGTAGTTCCGATGTTGGCCCCCATAATGATAGGTACAGCGGAAGGAAGGCTTAAGGCCCCTGAGCCAACCAGCGCTACAATCATAGCTGTGCTGGTAGAACTGCTCTGAATAATAGCAGTGAGCAATAACCCAATGAAAAGTCCGATGAAAGGATTAGCGGTAACAGACAGAATGGTCTCTGCCGCCGTTTGGCGCAACGACAGAAATGAATTCCCCATAATATCTAATGAGAGCAGAAACAGTAAAACCGTCAGTAGGACGATTAATACTTTTCCAACAACCATCAGACTATCCCTCTTTTTGCTTTTTTCGATTACTTTCACTCCTGTCTCAATGAATTTGACAGCCGACACAATCTTATTTCCAGTATTTGTGATCAAGCAGGTAAATGAATAAAAATCAGCGAATTATGTTCGCATTTAAGTTCAAGCTGCAAAATTATGAATAAGACTTCAATAAAACTTAGTTTTGTTGTGAAGCAATTGTTAAGTTTTTGTTTTTTAGACAAATAGCTTTTCAAAAGTTGAAGTTTTATTGCATAGCTTTTTGTAGTATACTTCATCATACAAACGCCATGCTTAGACCAATTCGTATACCCGGATCGTAAATGATAAGAAACTAACCACCGTGCGATATTTTCTACAAATCAGCTATAAGGGCACTCAATATCATGGATGGCAGATTCAAAAAAATGCTAAAAGCATCCAGGCTATTATCAATGATACGCTTAGCAAGATACTGGGAGAAGAGATCAGCGTAACTGGCAGCGGACGTACTGACACAGGTGTACATGCAGTACAGCAATATGCTCATTTTGACACTATTCAAAATTTAAATCCTGATGAGTATATGTATAGATTTAACGCTTTACTTCCTCATGATATCTCTATTCAGGCCGTGCTTCCCGTTACAGATAATGCGCATAGCCGTTTTGATGCTCAGCAACGGACTTACCAATACCATATTCATCAGCAGAAAAACCCTTTTTTGTATGGTTACAGTTATTACTTCCGCCCTGAGCTTGATCTTGAAAGGATGAACCTGGCTGCTGCACGACTGGCTACTGGTAAGGAGCGAGATTATGAATGTTTCAGCAAATCCAGAAGCAGTCAGCAAAATTACCTTTGTAAAATTGAGATGGCTGAATGGCAAAAAAAAGACAACTCACGAATCGTATTTCATATCTCTGCCAATCGTTTTCTCAGAAATATGGTACGAGCCATAGTAGGCACTACGTTAGATATTGGCACTCACAAGATCAGCCTTGAAGATTTTGAAAATATATTGCAGAGTAAAGATCGTAAAAAAGCGGGGAGGTCAGTTCCAGCAGAAGGTTTATACCTGAGCCAGGTGAGCTATCCTCCCGAAATTTTTTCTTAATGCAAAAGAAAAATGTATAACCTACTAACAGCTTTTGAGTATTAGTAATTATGGATAAAGAAAAAACCAGCAGTGGTGAGATTATTGATTTAGATGTTCTTCGCAGGATATTCAAGTTTGTCAAACCCTATAAAGCCCGCTTCTACGTACTGGTAGCACTAACCATACTTATTGCTTTTCTCTCTCCGGCTCTCCCCTTTCTTGTTCAAAAAACGATAGACAGCTACATATTGGTAGGTGACTATCAGGGACTAGTGTATATGAGTTTCGCTTTAGTAGGGCTGTTGGTAGTCCAGGGAGTTGCCCAGTATTCTCATACTTTTCTTTCTGGTTGGCTGGGACAGCATGTAATCAAGGATATCCGCATCAAACTCTATCGGCATTTGCTAAACCTCAAACTAAAATATTTTGATAGCACCCCCATTGGTCGTTTGGTAACCCGTAATGTATCTGACATTGAAACATTGTCCGATATCTTTAGCCAGGGCGTAGCGGCCATTATTGGAGACTTACTTCAAATTGTCGTCATCTTAAGTGTGATGCTTTACATTGACTGGAAACTTACCCTGGTAAGTTTGTCAACACTACCTCTGCTCATTATCAGTACTTATGTGTTCAAAGAAAAAATTAAAGTAGCCTTCAACGAAGTCCGTAATGCTGTTTCCAACCTTAACTCTTTTGTGCAGGAGCATATCACCGGAATGAGCATTGTGCAGATTTTTGGCAGCGAAAAAGTAGAGTATGATCGTTTTAAAGAAATTAATGAAGAACATAAGCAGGCACATCTCAAGTCTGTTATGTACTACTCGGTGTATTACCCGGTAGCTGAAGTAATACAGGCTACAGGTATTGGCCTGTTGGTTTGGTACGGTGCCCGGGGGGTATTGTACGATGATGTAACTATCGGTATACTGGTAGCTTTTATTATGTATATCAATATGTTTTTTCGTCCCATTCGCCAGATTGCTGACCGCTTCAATACGCTTCAATTAGGTATTGTTAGCTCTTCTCGTATCCTCAAAATCCTGGACAGTGATGAGCACATTCCGAATAATGGCAGCTACACCCCTGAGCGTATTCATGGCAGTGTAGTTTTTCGCAATGTGTGGTTCGCTTATAATGAGCGTGATTATGTATTGAAAGACATAAATTTTGAGGTTGCTTCAGGAGAAACGCTGGCGCTGGTAGGTGCTACCGGAGCGGGAAAATCATCCATTATCAACCTGCTTAACCGTTTCTATGATATTAAAAGGGGAGAAATTCTGGTAGATGGGGTAGAGATCAAAGAGTACGAACTCAATTTTTTGCGTCACCATATTGGGGTGGTGCTTCAGGATGTTTTCCTTTTTTCTGATACGATAGAAAAAAATATTACGCTGGGTAACCCGGACATCAGCCGTGAAAAAGTAATGGAAGCCGCAGACCTGGTAGGTGCCAGAAAGTTTATTGAAAGATTACCTGGAGGACTGGACTATAATGTGATGGAGAGAGGCGCAACCCTTTCGGTAGGGCAAAGGCAATTGATATCTTTTGTAAGGGCTATGGTATATGACCCAAAAATTATTGTACTGGATGAAGCTACCTCCTCAGTAGATACTGAAACTGAAGAACTGATTCAGGAAGCGGTGGCCAAATTGATGAAAGGAAGAACTTCTATTGTGATCGCTCACCGCCTTTCTACCATTCAGAGTGCCAACCAGATCATTGTGTTAGACCATGGAGAAATTATGGAAAGAGGAACGCATCAGGAGCTTTTGGATCTGAAAGGTTACTATGCTCAACTTCACCGTATGCAGTATAAGGAGGTAGTATAACCTCTACCTCCCAATTTATTTAATCATTAATCAAACTCTTATCCGTTCAAAAGCCTGGGCATCCAGTACTGCAATGGCTACCATATTCACAATCTCACGAATAGTACTTCCCTGCTGCAGGATATGTACCGGACGGTTCATCCCCAGCAGGATTGGGCCAATAGCTTCCGCGCCACCAACTTCCATCAATAGCTTATAGGCAATATTTCCAGAAGCCAGATCAGGAAAGATAAAGGTATTAGCGCCCTCATCTACCAAACGGCTGAAAGGATATATTTCTCTTTGCATCTCCGTATTGAGCGCGGTGTTAGCTTGTATATCTCCTTCAATGATCAGTTCGGGCCATCTTTCTCTTGCCATCTCCACCGCTTTGGCAGCCTTGGCGGGCACTTCCCCTTTGCTGGAACCAAAATTTGAATAAGATAAAACCGCTATGCGAGGCTCAATACCAAAAGAGTTCACTGATGAGGCTGTCAAACCAATAACATCTATAAGCTCCTCGGCTGTTGGGTTTACATTCACTGTGGTATCCGCAAAAAAGAATGGTCCTTTTTTGTTAGTGATGATGTACATACCCGCTACTCGTTTTACTTCATTACTTACTCCAATTACCCTGAGTGCAGGTAATATGGTTTTCGGGTAGTCACTGGTAAGACCAGAAATAAAAGCATCTGCCTCTCCTACCTCTACCATAGTGGTGCCATAGTAATTACGTGAACGCATCAGGCGGCGAGCCTCATAGCGTGTCATCCCTTTACGTTTACGCTTTTCATAAAGAAGATCTCCGTACTCATCAATCTTATCGCCATCAGCATGATAGGGGTCAATGATCGCACAGGAAGGCAGTTCCAATTTATGATCTTCTATCAGCGCCTGAATTTTTTCTTTATTTCCCAGGAGTATGGGAATGGCTATCTGCTCATCCTGAAGTATCTGGGCAGCCTTCAAAATTTTCTGATCTTCTGCTTCAGCAAACACTACACGTTTGGGCTGCTTTTTGGCTTTGCTAATCACCTGTGACATCAGTTTTTGGTCTATACCGATGCGCTGCTGTAACTCAACATGATAATGTTCCCAATCGGTAATATGAGTCCTTGCCACACCAGAATCCATAGCCGCTTTGGCTACTGCTGGTGAAATGGTGGTGATCAGACGTGGGTCAAGAGGTTTGGGAATAAGGTAATCTTTACCAAAAATAATTTTATCACTGCTGTAGGCTTTGTTAACAATCTCGGGAGTAGGTTCTTTGGCCAGGCTTGCCAATGCTTTTACCGCGGCAAGCTTCATTTCCTCATTAATTGCAGTGGCTCTGACATCCAATGCACCTCTGAAGATATAAGGAAAACCCAACACATTATTCACCTGATTGGGATGATCAGAACGACCGGTAGCCATCACAATATCATCACGGCTAGCCATGGCCAGGTCATAACTGATTTCCGGATCTGGATTAGCCAATGCAAATACAATAGGATTATCAGCCATAGAGCGTATCATATCCTGAGAGACAATATTAGCAGCTGAAAGCCCTAAAAACACCTCTGCCCCCTGCAAAGCTTCTGCCATGGAGTTCACATTTCTTTCTGTAGCAAAATGTTCCCTGATCTCATCCAGATCTTCTCTTCCTTTCTTGAGAACACCATCAATATCGCACATTACAACATTCTCCTTGCGTACACCCAATAGCAAAAACAGCCTGGTACATGCAATGGCCGATGCACCCGCTCCACTCACTACAAGTTTTATTTCTGAAATATCTTTCTCAACTACCTCCAGTGCATTTAAAAGCGCCGCACCAGTAATGATGGCCGTACCATGCTGATCATCATGAATTACAGGAATATTCATTGCTTTCTTCAGCCGCTCTTCAATCTCAAAGCATTCAGGTGCCTTAATATCTTCCAGGTTAATACCGCCAAAAGTAGGTTCTAGCGCTTTAACCGTTTGCACAAAAATATCAGGGTCAGTTACCGCTACCTCAAGGTCAAATACATCTATACCAGCAAACTTTTTGAAGAGAACTCCTTTCCCTTCCATCACTGGCTTAGAAGCTTCCGGACCAATATTTCCTAGTCCCAGAACGGCTGTACCATTAGATATAACGCCTACCAGATTACCTTTAGCAGTATACTTGTATGCATTTTCTTTGTCAGCCGCAATCTCCTTACAGGGTTCTGCTACCCCAGGAGAATATGCCAGGGCCAGGTCAATCTGTGAACTTAATAATTTGGTGGGAACCACTTCAATCTTACCTGGCTGTCCCTGGGTGTGGTAGTTAAGGGCATCTTCCCTCCTGATCTTAATAGATCTGAATTGTTGTACTTTTCCTTCCAATGTTCTTCAATTTTTGGTGCTGTAAAAGTAGTAAATATTCCTACATCTACCTTTTAATCTCAAGGAAAGAAAAAAGCATAAAAAAAGCCACGTTTAACTCGTGGCTTGATTTTGCTTCATTTCGGAAGGAGTCTTAAAGGTTTTCAGGATTGCTTCTATTTCTCTGATATAAGCTCTTTTATCTTCATTAGGCCTATATACAAACCCTTCAATATAATACAACCTACCGCTTTCTTCGTCTACAAAAGTATAACTTAAGAATGGACCACCCCTGGAATCATTACTCAGTTTCCATTGTCCTCTGGCTTCTATAGCATATTTTCCATTAAAGCTTACAGTGTCAAATTCTACTAAAGGTGTGGAAGACCAGCTTTGATGAGTCATAAAGACAGAACTATCATCAGATATCTGCTGATTAGAAAAAATTTCTTCTCTGAAATCAAGTATATTTTCTGGCTTGAATTCTTCTTCAGAAGTATAAGCTTTGTACCCCACAAATATACTCCTATCTGCCTTATCTCCCAGATTACGAATCCAAATAAAGTTATCAGTAGTATCATTTAGTGGTACTTTTTCATAACCAAAAGGCACTCTGAGATAAAAACCTTTTTCTTGTAGAAAAGTACGGTTTAACCTTCTCTTTTCATTTACTTTGTATAGATCAGATTGTATTCTATCAATTTCAACTTCATGGAAGTGATTCCTAATCTCTTTACGATTGTCTTTGAGGTTTTCAATCAATGCCTCATCAGACTGACCGAATAAAAAGAGTACTTCCTGGCCTCGGGCGAACTGATCTTTTTTACTGAACTGATAAATGTTGGGATCTTCTTCAATTCTTTCTACTGAAGACTTAGTAAAAAAGCTACGCATTTTTCTACCTGCATTACTTTGATTATCCAGAGTAGCTACAAAAAGCATATTTTTCGCATTACGCAGTACTTTGTTCAGTTTGAATGGATCTACATACTTGACTGAAAAATAGGGTTCAGCCTGTGGCAAACCTGGCATAGCTTTCAAGAAGGTCTGGCGTAGCTCATCGCCCAACTCTCCTTGCCAAAGTGCAGAGTCCATGACCAATATTACTTCACCGGATGCTCCTCTGGCTGTGGGCAATGTACTAGAAGAAGAATTTCCTCCTTCACCACAGGATATCAGTACAAATACAAGACATGAAAAGAAAAGAATTGATATGTATGTCGGTAATTTCGCTTTATTCACAATAACTCAATTTTGATGTTTACAAGCTTAAAATACAATAAACTGTTTTTTTCACCTTGTATAACACCAAATTTCTTTTTCAAGTTGTGTGAAAAGAAATTTTCTTATCGTCCAATGATAAGTTTTTGCCCTGGAGTTATTTTGTTGGTTGTCAAATTGTTAAGCTGTTTGATTCTGTCCACACTCAACCCCTGGTAGCGACGGGAAATTTCCCAAAGGGAATCTCCTGGTTGCACTAGATGCACTTTGCTATCTGGAATTGCTGTGGAGGAACCTGATGACGCAATTTGATTAGAAGATGGATGAACCCATATTGCTAGTTTTTGGCCAGCATAAATACGGCTTCCGCTGATATTATTCCAAGTGCGCAAGTCTGACAAGCGCACTCCATGACGCTCAGCAATTACGCCCAAAACATCACCGCTACGCACCCGATAATAAACTTTCTCTTTATTATAAGTATTTCCAGGAGTATTGCGTACTACATAATCCATCTGTTCCTTTAACTCCTGCTTACCGGCAGAGTCAAGAATAGCAGAAGTATTTGCTGCGATGAAATCATAAGTATCAGAAGGAATTAAGAGAGGATAATTTTTGGCAGTCTCAGGAACCGCACCTCTTTTCAATTCAGGGTTAAGTCTTGTCAGGTCTTCTTCACAAACATTGATTTGTTCTCCTAAGGCTTTTAAACTTACAAACTGACTTACCCAAAGGGTATCTGAAGCTATCATATACTCAGGAACTTCTTCTCTTAGGTTATGCTCATCCAAATAATTAAGTGTATATAATACCGCAACAAATTGAGGAACATAACTTCTTGTTTCGCGAGGCAGGTAATTATAGATTGACCAGAAATCTCTTTTATAACCGGAGCGGCGTATTGCTTTGCGCACATTACCTGGTCCGGTATTATATGCAGCGAGCGCCAACTCCCAATCGTCAAACATATTATAAAGCTGCTTCAAGTATTTACAGGCCGCTTCAGTAGACTTTTCCGGATTCATTCGTTCATCCACATACCAATCCTGGCTTAGTCCGTACATGCGTCCTGTACTTGGCATAAACTGCCACAGACCTACTGCACCTACGCGAGAACGGGCTTCAGGATTTAATCCGGATTCAACAATAGAGAGATATTTTAAATCTTCAGGAATACCATACTTTTTCAAATATTTTTCAAAAAGAGGGAAAAATACTTCTTGACGTCTAACCACCATACGAGTATACTCCCTGTTTTTTATGGTAAAGTAATCTACAAAAGCCTTTACTCTTTCATTAAAGACCAATGGCATGTCTGTTTCCAGACAGGCAAGGCGGTCTGCAACAAGTTCGTAGGAAGCATCGGGAATATATTCATAATCATAAGCAGGTTCATACAAACCGGTACCCACAGAGTCTATAGGGTCGTTTGTAACTGCAGTTGCTTCTTCACTTACCGATAAAATTGTCACCATACAAAGTGTGACAAATAGAATTCCCACATTTTTTGACATTGCCTTACTGATTTAGCTTTACTTGATATCTAAAACCTTGATTTGCTTCATACAAAATCTATACAAAATACGAAAAAAGTTGGGATATTTAAAACGTTTTTAGCAATCAAGCATTGCATTTAAGCCAAATTATCTAAAATATATTTAGAAAATGCAAATAACTTATCTTCCTGAAAATTACCACTCATGATTTGTAAGCCAATTGGTAAGCCTGTATGATCTTCTCCATTAGGTATTGAAATCGCAGGTACACCTGCGATAGAAGCTTGCACAGTAAATAAATCAGCCAAATACATTTCTAGAGGAGTATTCGTCTCCCCAATTTTAAAAGCAGTAGTAGGTGTAGTGGGTAATACTATGAATTCGTAATCTTCAAGAATTTTTAGGGTAGCATCCCGTATTAATCGCCTTACCTTTTGAGCTTTGGTATAATAAGCGTCGTAATAACTAGCACTCAGTACAAAAGTACCTAGCATTATACGCCGTTTTACCTCTTCACCAAAAGCCTCAGAACGGCTTTTTTTATACATAGCCTCCAGATTATGGGCTTCCTTATTACGATATCCATATTTCACTCCATCAAATCGGGAAAGATTGGAGGAAGCTTCTGCCATGGTGAGGATATAATAAGTAGGCAGCAGATAGTCCAGCATTGAAAAATGTACTGCTTCTACCTGATGTCCATCTTCTTTAAGAAACCTAATGGCTTTTTCCGTTTGCTCCCGCACTTCACCGTTGAGACCGTCATTATCAAGTGTCTCTTCTATATAGGCTACTTTTACTTTCTTTTTCTCAAATCCAAGTTGCTGTGTGTAAGCAGGTACTTCTCCCTGATACACTGTGCTGTCATACTCGTCTTTTCCAGCGATTATTTCTAGCAGCAGGGCATTGTCTTCAATATTGTTAGTGAAAATACCAATGGTATCAAAAGAAGATGCATAGGCTAAAAGACCATAACGCGAGATGCGTGAATAGGTAGGTTTTAACCCGACTACTCCGCAGAAAGCAGCAGGTTGCCTCACCGATCCTCCGGTGTCAGAACCCAGAGCGACTGTGCAAAGATTGGCTTGAACAGATACCGCTGATGCACCTGAAGAACCGCCTGGCACGGCCGAAGTGTCTGCTGCATTACGGGTTACTCCGTATGCAGAATTCTCATTGGAAGACCCCATTGCAAATTCATCACAATTTTGCCTACCAATGATAATAGCGTCTTCTTCCAATAAGCGCTGGATAGCCGTACCTGTAAACTGAGAATGAAAGCCATCAAGAATTTTACTACTCGCCTGTAATTTATGATCCTGATAGCACAGGATATCTTTCAGGCCGATTACCATGCCTGCAAGACGCCCAGCGGTTCCATCTTTAATTTTCAGGTCTATTTTTCTGGCGTGCTGTAAAGCTTCATCTGCATACACCTCCAGGAAAACGTTCAGATGTTTTTGCTCCTGAATATTTTTCAGGTACTCCCTTACGATCTCCTCACAGGTAAGTACCCCCTCAACCAAATACTGTTGTATGCGGCTGAAAGACCGTAAATCTTTCAAGGTATTAGATTATTTGCTGGCTGTGGTGTTGTGAGAATTGTCTTCTATTTCGTCTTTAATTTCTTTGGTGGCATCTTTAAATTCACGGATACCACGTCCCATACCACGGGCTAATTCAGGAATTTTCTTCGCACCAAA
Organism: Catalinimonas locisalis; assembly: GCF_038039535.1. Taxonomy (NCBI): domain Bacteria; kingdom Pseudomonadati; phylum Bacteroidota; class Cytophagia; order Cytophagales; family Catalimonadaceae; genus Catalinimonas; species Catalinimonas locisalis. Next base: position 15,229 of record NZ_JBBPHP010000044.1, read on the forward strand.
GAAAATTACTAAAACCAATACGATAAGAAGAATCTCCCATCCTCCAAGTCCGCCAACAAATGCTAATGTAGTGTGCATAGAGTCAATTTTTTAAAATGTGAAAAAGCTTTCACGAGCATGTAAATATACCCAATATATCCGCCGCGCAAAAGTTATCTGTTAATAATCAAAGGTTGGCAATGTAAAAAAAGTTCGTTCAAACATGCCAGTACAATTCAATATTTGTCTCAGAAAGGCGATAAAACGCAGCTGAGAAATGAAATAAAAGTTTATTTTTTTTGTAGCCAAGCCTCAGGGTTGAGTTTCTGGCTATTTCTCCAAATCTGAAATTGCAACATTGAGACTCCATTTCCATCAGTATATACCATGCCTACTGAGTCAGATGCTTTAAGTTCCTGGCCTGTCTTCACATTTACTTCTTTCAGGCGAGAGTAGACAGTAAAATACTCACCATGCTGCATAATTACTGCTTTAAGATCACCTGGTTCAGGGATGGGCGTAATCGCCTTGACTACCCCGTCAAACACTGCTCTTACCTCTGCATTCTGAATGGTTTGTATATCCACCCCATCGTTAGGAACCATGATATTCTTCATGATAGGGTGCGGATTACGTCCAAACTTCTGGGAAATAAAACCTGAGTTTACTGGCCAGTTGAGCTGATTTTTACTCTGTGCAAAGGAAGTGGACACTGCTTCATTGGATGAAGTTAATGCAACTCTATCTGATGTCTTATCATTGTTACTCTTTTCTATTTCTTTACGTATCAGGTTGGCAATGAGCTTATCCAGTTCTTCCACATCTTTTTGGCGCTGGGCAAGCTCCTTTCTCAATTCAGCTTCCTGTTGGTTAAGGTCTCTGACTACTGAGCGTTGCTTAGTCTTTAGAGCCAGTAAATCTTTGTTGGCCATTACCTGCTGATCCAGAAGTACCTGCTGCTCCATCTCTTTGCCTTCCAATGTATTCCTCTGATTGGTCAGTGTTTGTTTTACCTTTTGAATTTGCTCCACCTGATTTTTCCGGGCTTCAGAGTACTGCTGCATGTATTTGATCCGCATAAACATCTGATTGAAGGTAGAAGCTGAAAAAATGAACATAAGCCGATCATAACTATTACTGGTTTTACTGGTAGCATATACCATATAGGCATATTCTTTTTTCAGTCGTACCAGGTCATCTTCCAGTGCTTCTATTACTCCGGTAATCTCGCGGATCTGCCCTTTCAGAAGCTCCAACTCTTCGTTGATAGATTTTATTAAAGCTTCCCGGGCTTCAATTTGACGATTTATGGCATTGAGCTGCCCAAGGCTGGTTTTCTTACGAGAAGAGGTTTCAGTCAGAATCTGCTGCGCCTCTTTGATCTTCTGTAAAGTCTCTTTTTTTTCCTGCTCCAGCTGAGAGCGTTTGGGAGTGGTTTGCGCCCAGCCCTCTAACTGCCCGAATGATACGGACAACAGTATAGCAAGTATGCAGACTGATAAGAGATTACTTTTGTACATACTTTTCTGGTACAGAGAAGGGGAAACGTAGCGCTTCATCAGTAATGTTGGCTTTTTTATGCTGAATTTCAATCTCTGTTTTACGTTTTTTCCCATCACGCTGATAATCTAGAGAAACCAGATTTTCGTAAGGAAAAACCTGTTCGCTTAACATCTGAAAATCATTGTAACGCAACGTAAGGGTATTGTTTCGGGTACGTGTTTTGCCAAAAACCTCCTCCTTACTCCTATCCTGCATCGCTACGCGCTCCAACTTCAGGCTTCTGGCATCTACAAAATTATTGATGGTAATCGGACCTTTTTCCTGCTTTACCACATAGTAGTTACTCTCCTTCTTCACCATATCCTCATCATCCGGTTCTACCGGCATATCTCCCAACAGCACGGATTGTAGAAGGTCAAAATTGATATTAAAATTAAACTCCTTACTGAGTTCCTCAAAATTGTAGGCCGAATACTCTTTGTTCATTCGGTTGATGAAGATCAGAGAATCCTTAGTAATAATACCGCGCGCAGCTTCAATACCAAAGCCCGGAGTAATGGATACCCAAATGATACTATCCTTTTTTAATCGGATATTGGCAGTAGCACTCAGGTTTTTATCGTCATTACTAAACTTGATTTTGCTATTCGTAGTCAGGTACTCAAACACGAGATCATTGACTGCAAACTCTTCGGCAATTTCAGCATCTTTGAAGCTCAGTGTTTTTTTACTACAAGCTGCGAAGATTAGACTTAGGCAAAAAAATAAAATGAGGGTGTTTTTATTCATACAGCTTTCTGTCCGCAATTTTTTTATCAATCAAATCTGATGTATCATCCATGCCTTTGGCTTTCATCCACTGCTTCACTGCCTGATCCACTTCTCCCAGTTTAAACAATACATCACCATAGTGCTCTACAATTACGCCGCTTTCATCGTTTTTTTCTATGGCTTTCTCTAAAAGTTTACGGGCCTGCTTATACTCTCCCATCTTGTAAAGCACCCAGGCCCGAGTATCAAGGTAATTGGGATTCTCAGGATTAAGTTCCAGTAGACGAGTAGAAAGCTTATTGGCATAATCCAGCTTTTCCTGACGTAACGCCAAAAAGTAGCTATAATTGTTTAGCACATAGTCATTGGTAGGGTCCAATTTTAGTACAGTTTCATAAGCCTGCTCAGACTTCTTATAGTCTTTCATCTCGTTGTACACATCTCCCAGGTACATATTGCTGTATTTGGCCAGTTCATCATTATTAGCCAATCGCTTACTCTGTTCTAATGCATACGCAGCTTCATCATAATTTTTAGCTACAGAATTGGCAGCTCCGTTGTAGAAATAAAGGACTGCCTGATTAGGGAAAAGCTCCAATGCAGATTCGGAGTGCTTGATTACACTATCCGTATCCTGAAGGTCCTGAAACTCAATGGTTAGCAGGTTTTGCCATACATTAAAGTTGGTATCTTCATAATCTAAAGATTTCAGATAACTGTCCCTTGCGCCTTCACTATCCTTGATTGCATTCAAAAAATCTCCTTTGATCACATAAGCATCCGCTTCTTCGGGATGAGTTTCAATGAGCAGGTCGGTGAGCGCATGGAGCATTTGCTCAGTATCTTCGTTAGGCAACTCTCTGATGTACTTAGCGATTAAGTCCAGCTTTAGCTTTAAGCTCAGGTCAGGATTCGCAAAAGCTACTTCCATGCTTTCATTAGCTTTCTCTCCACTTCCTGTCTGCTGATAGATTTTGGAAAGCATCAGGCGCGCTTCAGGATTGTTAGGAGACACTTCCAAAAGTTGCTCCAGATAGGGAATGGCATCTTTTTCTCTGTCGTTAGAAACAAATATCTCTGCTAAAGCCATTACATAGGTCACTTCACCAGGATAAGCCTCCACCAGCTTTTCTCCTTCTTCAATAGCTTTGTCCAACTTATTAAGTTTCAGGTAAATCTGTTGCTTTGCCCGGGTTACTTCAGGATTTATGCCAAATACTTTTTCAGCACGATTGTATACTTCCAGCCCCTGCTCATAGTCCCCCTGATAGAGATAAATCGCTGCCAGATCAAAGAGATACTCGTCGGTATTGTCCAGGTTAGTGATCAAACGCTCATACACCTGTGCCGCTTCGGCAAAATTTGATTTACGGGTAAGAATGTCTGCCGTAAGGGTATAGAAATAGGGGTTTTCAGGATCCAGTTCCATCGCTTTGTTGGCATTTGACAGCGCATTATCCAGATCATCTCTTCCTGCCAGTATTGTGGCGATCTTGAAGTATGCTGTAGCATTATCAGCATCACTTTCCAGCGATTTTTTGAAGAGCATCAGTGCACGATCCATATTTTCGGAGTCAAAGTCGGGCTCGCTGAGTATGTAATACTTTACACCTTCAGTAAAATAAAAAGTAGCCTCCCTGACTTTCCTTTCTTCACGACTGGACTTCTTTTTCTTCTGGGCAACAGCCTCTTCTGAGGTAAAGAAAAGAGCCACAGTTATTAACAAAAACAAGAGACGTGAAAGATGACCTACAAATGACATATTCAATGTAATTAAGCGTTTTTAAGATCGCTCAGCATGGCGATGAAATAAAAACCAGACTATAACAAATCTGGCTTTCATATTAAGATTATAAACGAATTTAATATACTTTCTATTTCAAGTTTTTCAAAAACCTTAAGAATATTCTGCTGCTAGTGCATATTTTCAACTACAGAGTTATAATCTCCTATACTCAGATCAGATGAACTAAGCTTGAGTGTAACGTGATTACCCAGCATAGAATTCTCCAGATTGGCATTATCTACCATTGTATTGGTTTGTAAAATGGAATTACGAATCCTTGAATTTTTAATTCTGGTACCATCACCGATAGATACGTAAGGACCTATTACTGAATTAGTGATCTTCACATTTTTACCAATATAAACAGGAGGAATGATCGCCGAGTTCTCCATTCCCGCAGTATCTGGGTGCGCAAGAGAGTCTTTAATGTATTCAAGGTACCGCTGATTGGTATAAACTGTTGCATCTTTATTACCACAATCCAGCCATTCATCTACCTGTCCAGGTACAAATTTCACTCCTTTGCCCTTCATATTATCCAGTGCATTGGTAATCTGATACTCACCGGAGTTCATGATATTGTTATCAATCAGATACTGCAATTCACGTTTCAGGAAGTCTCCATCTTTAAAGTAATAAATCCCAATGATAGCCAGATCAGACACATAGGTAGCCGGCTTTTCCACAAAGCCGGTAATTACCTGATCTTCATCCAGTTTTACTACGCCAAAAGCAGCGGGGTCTTTCACCTTATGCACCCAGATGATGCCATCCTGCTCCTTATCCAGTGTAAATTCCGCTTTAAAAAGTGTGTCTGCATAAGCAACGATTACGTTGCCTTCCAGCATATCTTTAGCACAGTAGAGAGCATGTGCCGTACCCAGGGGCTCATCCTGATAATATATTTTGCCTGCTGCACCTATGGTGCTGGCAACTTCTTTTAAGCTATTCTCTACCTCTTCCCCAAAGCTGCGGTTGATAACAAAGCCTACTTCTTCTACTGGTTCATTCACTACTTTAGCAATATCTTCTACCAGTCGGTGAACAATCGGCTTTCCGGCAATAGGTATCAAGGGCTTGGGTATGGTAAGTGTATGGGGACGCATGCGTTTTCCCATACCGGCCATGGGTACGATAATTTTCACACTTATTAAGTTTTGTGGTTCTTTACTGCATTATTTAACATTAATTCCAGTACTGCCATAGCCTCCTGCGCCTCTGTCAGTATCGCTAAGTTTGTTGGTTTCTTCCCACTCTACCTGCGCATGAGGAGCCACCACTATCTGGGCAATTCTATCTCCATGACTGATTGTAAAGGTATCATTAGAAAGATTAACCAGCAGCACCTTAATTTCTCCCCTATAATCAGCATCAATTGTGCCAGGACTATTTAATACTGTGATACCATGCTTATAAGCCATACCGCTACGAGGCCTGATTTGCGCCTCGTAACCGATGGGCAATTCAATGTACAGTCCCGTACCTACCAATGCTCTTTCTAAGGGTTTCAATGTTACCTCTTCTTCTATGTCGGCATGAAGATCCATGCCCGCTGCATGTACTGTCTGATAGGTGGGAAGAGGCTGGTCAGATTGGTTAATAATTCTTACTTTCATCAATTTGTTGTAACGATTAGATAAATTATTGTGAGGTTTAAAAGTTCATTTTACAAACTGCCAGAATAAGTTAAGAAATACTTTGGTAAGAAAACCTTTTTCGTTCTACCAAGTAGGCCACAACTACAAACAGCATTACGGCAGTTATATTCAAAGTATTTTCAAGTAATGGGTTAGCAAGTTCAATCTGAAAAGATCCGTATACCATAAGCAGGGCTACAAAAGCATAAATGAAGCTGGGCTTAAAGTTATAAGGAATAGGATAATACTTTTGACCGTACAGATAACAGATTATACACATAATCAGATAGCAGGCGATACTAGCCAGTGCACACCCCAGAAAGCCTATATAAGGAATAAGAATGATATTTCCTGCTAATGTGATAATAGCACCCAACACACTAAAGTAAGTACCATATTTTGTTTTGTCAGTAAGTTTGAACCAGATCGTTAGATTATTATAAACACCAAAGAGTAGCTTGGCAAATAAAAGAAAAGGCACAACATAAAGCGCGTCCAGATAACCAGGACTTTGGAGAAAGATTGAACCAATCAGTTCCAGATTTACACTTACTCCTAGCAATATTAGTATACTAAGCAGTGTAAAGTAGTGCATCACTTTGGCAAAAAGCTCAGGAGCTTCTTTGTTTTCTGCCTGAGAAAAGAAGAAAGGCTCTCCGGCATAGCGAAATGCCTGTACTGCCAAAGTCATCAATACACTAATCTTAAAACAGGCCCCGTAAGCACCCAAGGCCTCTTCCGGGGTCATATCAGGATAAAAGTTTAAAGGGAGTAACTCTTCAAGAAGTATTTTGTCAATATTTTCATTGACCATTCCACCTAAACCCATAATAAGTATAGGATAGCCATAGACCAGCATCTGTCTGAATACTGGCCAGTCTATAAGTAAACGAACCTCTGCCAGTGAGCGCCATAAGAATACTGGAATAATCGCGTTTCCTATCAGGTTGGCTAAAAACACATAACCTACGCCCATATCAGGATAATACATGGCTTCCAGTACAGGTGAATAAGTGTGTATCTTGGGTAAAAGCAGTAAAAAGAAAAGGTTGAGCAAGACTGTCAGTACAATGCTGGATACTTTGGTGATCGCAAACATCAGCGGCCGGTTCTCCTGCCTGAGCTTCGCATAAGGTACGGCAACTACTGCATCGGTAAATATAATCAGGGCCAACCAGATAATGATCTGGCTGCTTTCCGGATAACCAATTAAATCTGCAACACCTCCGGAAAAACTGATGATCAATCCGGAAAATATAAAGCTGGTAGCTAGAATAGCAGTTACTGCAGAGCTATAAACCTTCTGCATACTTTCTTCATCCCCTTTATGGCGGGTAACAAAGCGGAAAAAGGCAGTCTCCATACCATAGGTATAGATAATATTGAGGAAAGCCACATAGGCATAAAGCTTAGTGATCGCCCCATATTGTGCAGTATTTTCAAAGACTGCAGTATGCAGTGGTACAAGAGCATAGCTTAGTAGTCTCCCTAATATGGTGCTTCCACCATATAGGGCAGTCTGACCAGCCAGTTTTTTAAGTGGATTCATACAGTAGAAATGCGCATCAGTAGTAAAAATTAATTTTCACTACTGCCCCACAAACAACATACCCCGCTAGATTACTCTCCGGTAAAGTGTGCTTCACGCTTGGTAAGAAAAGCCTGCGTACCTTCTTCAAAATCACTTGATTTGCAACAGGCTGCAAAACTATTGGCTTCTGTCTGATAACCATTTTCATCTCCGGCAAAAGCTGCATTAACGCAGTCTATCACCATTCCGATGGCCAATGGTGCTTTTGACAATATTTTCTTCATCAAACGAAGAGAAAATTCCATCAGCTCCTTTTTATCACTGACGAGAAAATTAGCCAAACCATACTCCTTTGCCTTTTCGGCAGAAATAGTATCAGCGGTCATCATCATTTCCAAAGCTCTGCCTTTTCCAACGAGTTGGGTCAATCTCTGGGTACCCCCAAAACCCGGTATTAAACCCAGGTTTACTTCCGGTTGCCCAAATACAGCATTGCTGGACACAACTCTAAGATGGCAAGCCATAGCCAGTTCGCATCCTCCCCCTAAAGCAAAACCATGAACTGCTGCTATTACCGGCTTATCACATTTCTCTATCAGGGCAAAAACTTCCTGACCTATCTCAGAAAACTTTCTTCCGTTAAGCTCATTTAATTCTGCGATTTCAGCAATATCAGCTCCGGCGGCAAATGCCTTTTCCCCCTCTCCGGTAATGATTACTCCTTTGATGTCTTTTTCATCATACACCTCCTGAAAAGCCTCACCTAATTCCTCCAGGGTAGCCTTGTTCAGCGCGTTCATCTTATCTGCCCGACTGATGGTGATGGTTAAAATACCCTCATTAAGGGTAGTAGTGAGAAACTTAAAGTTCGTCATCTCAATGCCTTATGTTTTGCCCAAATATAACAGGTGGTATAGTAAACTCAAAAACCCCCATCCTAATTATCAGGATATATCTTATTTAATACCTTTTTAAACTCACTGGAAGTTATGGTGTTAAAGTATTACGATTTACACATATTTATTGCATTTAGTCTGCCCTATACTGTTTTTTAAGACATATAGTTTTACTTTAGGCCGGTAAATAGAGCAGCTTCACTTATTTCATCACGCTAACCAAAATTACTTTTTTATGCCTGATAAGAAAAAAATCACTGTAGCCTATGGCGATGGCATCGGCCCTGAAATCATGAAAGCTACACTTAATATACTGGATGCCGCCGGAGCACAGATAGACCCGCAAGTTATTGAGATAGGAGAAAAAGTTTTTAAGCAAGGTAACCCTGCCGGTATTGAGCCATCCTCCTGGGACTCTCTACGGGAAACGCAGGTTTTCCTGAAAGCTCCGATCACCACTCCTCAGGGAGGTGGATTTAAATCACTGAATGTGACGACCCGTACTACGCTTGGCTTATATGCCAATGTGCGCCCTTGTCGTTCTTACAGCCCTTACGTAGCTACCCGTCACAATGCGCTGGACATGGTGATCATAAGGGAAAATGAAGAAGATCTGTATGCTGGTATCGAGCACCAGCAGACTGAAGAGGTAGTACAAAGCCTTAAGCTAATCAGCCGCCCAGGTTGCGAAAAGATCATTCGCTACGCTTTTGAGTATGCCAAAGCTTACAACCGTAAGAAGGTTACCTGCTTTACCAAAGATAACATAATGAAGCTCGCAGACGGACTTTTCCACCGAGTTTTTAATGAAATTGGTGAGGAGTATCCAGAGATTGAGAAAGAGCATATGATCATTGATATTGGTTCTGCTATCCTGGCTGATAAGCCGGAAACCCTGGATGTTGTCGTTACATTAAATCTCTATGGAGACATTATCTCTGATATTGCCGCCCAGATCGCTGGCTCGGTAGGCTTAGGGGGCTCAGCCAATGTGGGAGAAATCTGTGCTATGTTTGAAGCCATTCACGGCTCTGCTCCTCCAATTGCTGGCAAAGATATCGCTAACCCCTCCGGTTTGATCAATGCCGCCATCATGATGCTGGTACACATTGGCCAACCAGATATTGCTACTAATATCAACAATGCCTGGCTTAAAACGATGGAAGACGGCATACATACCGCGGATATCTATCGTCCTGGCTCCAGCACAGAGATCGTAGGTACGCAAGGTTTTGCCAAAGCCGTAATTAATAATTTAGGTAAACTTCCCAAACAGCTTAAGCCCGCTGAGTTTATGCCGGTAAAGGGAAGCAAACTGCATCAGACGACTCCTTCTGATCCCAATTTGAAGAAAGAATTGATTGGAGTGGATGTGTTTCTTGACTGGAAAGAAGGAAAAAGAGATCCACAGGTTTTGGGAAAAAAACTTGAAGAAGTGAGTGGAGATAAGCTGAAACTGGATATGATTACCAACCGTGGGGTAAAAGTATACCCGGAAGGTAAGCCGGAGACCTTCGCGACCGACCACTGGCGCTGCCGCTTCGTATCCTCCGAATCAGAAGATAGCCTGGTGAGCCATGCACAGATTCTGGATCTGCTACGCAGAGTGCACGATGAGGCCAAGTTTGATTTTATCAAAACAGAAAATCTTTACACTTTCAATGGCAAACGTGCTTTTTCCTCTGCAAGAGGGGATTAATCTTGTATATAAATGAGAAAGCAGGCTTGAAACCTGCTTTTCTTTGTTTTTTTTTCTTTACTCTCTCAGTTTCTCTTCAGTTTTTGCTTCAGCCCCTCCCTGAACTTACCTCTCATTCCTTAAGCATCATAAAAAACCTAAAAACAGCAATGGTCAACCATTAAGCTGTCCTGATAAACTATTTTTTGCGACCACCAAGGTAGTAAGCAGTGATGAAATGCGGTGAAACGTGTGTAGTCAGTAGCTAAGCGGTACCGAAAAATGGTTTTTCATGACTGTTTACCAGCGAAACAGTGACAAAGTGTCATGAAATGTGGGTGGTCAGTAGGGAAACAGTGACAAAAAACGGTTTTTTGTCACTGTTTCCCTGCTAAATGGTGTAGATGATGTATGTTTTGTGACTGAGGAGTAGGTGACCAGTAAGGTCGCCGTAAGTTTTAAGGCTTGTAAGCAGTTAACACTTAACTAAAAATGACAATTTGTTAGCAAAAACAGCCTACAAAGGGGCTTTTATTACTTTTTTTCATAAAGTTTACTCCGTAATAATACTGCCCCTTATGCTATTGTCTCCGGTTAGTCTTCTTTCTTCTCGCTTTCCGCGTCTTGCTGCGTATTGGTTTCAGAAGTTTCTTTTTCGGAAGGCTTTTCTTCTTTCTCTTCAAACACTTCAGGAGCGTATTTCAATAAAACGCCGTACCAGTTGACCAGCTTCTTCATATCAGAAGGATAAACTCTTTCCTCATCATATTCAGGGATGATGTGCTTGGTAAATGCCTTGAGTTCTTCACTGTCAGAAGTATCTACTCCGGGATCATCGCCAAACTCTTCGTGTATCTTTTTAAACACTTCTTCCAAGGGCACTGAACCCTCAGCATCGGTCGTATAAATAGAGACTTCCTTTAATACAGATACACGATGATTGGCACCGACTACCAACTTCTTTTTCTGCTCATCTAGTGATTCTACAATCACACCACTACGCGTAGGCTTAACGATATGAAATAATCCTCCCTTTCCTGAAATGGACGCAATCTCGTTCAAATCCATGAATCTTTTCTTTTTGGGTTATTCAACTTAGAAAATTAAATATTTAGTATGTCAACACTAATACGCAACAAAGTAAAGGTGAATTGTTGAGAATTCTGTTTTTAAATAAGCAATTTTTTTAGCAACTGTTATTTTTATACCACATTCATAGTATCATGAATGTAGTCCAGAATTTCTTCCTTCCCGGTACTATCAATAGAAGAGGTAGCAAACATAGGAGGGAGTTCTACCCATGTCTTCTTCATGGTTTTACGGTAGGCAGCAATAGCTTTCTGAGTCTTATTAATAGACTGCTTGTCTACCTTGGTAAACACCATCACAAAAGGAATCTGATTCCCTCCTGCCCACTCCATAAAACTTAGGTCTATTTCCTGCGGAGGTATACGGGAATCAATCAGGATAAAGAGACAAACCAGTTGGGATCGCTTAAGCAAGTAGTCCTCAATCATATCGCCCCAGTCTGCTCTTTTACTTTTACTCACCTTTGCCCAGCCGTAGCCGGGTAAATCTACCAGATGCCATTGCTGATTGATCAAAAAATGGTTGATGAGCTGCGTTTTACCGGGTTTAGCAGAAATTTTGGCCAGCTTTTTCCGTCCGGTCAGCATATTGATCAGCGATGACTTGCCCACATTAGAGCGTCCGATAAAAGCATACTCTGGTAGTTTGCTATCTGGGCATTGATTAAGCTTTGATGCACTTTTTATGAACTCCGCTTCCTTTACCTGCATAATTATTTTTCTTCTTCCTCTCTAAAATCATTGACCAGCCGAAACATAGGTCGTTTGTACACCGGGCCTCCGCTACTGTCTATATTAGACATCACATTTTTATATTTCTCCAAAAAAATATTAAAGTCTTCGCTGAAACGATCGTAACGAATGCGATACAATAACACACTATTATTGGCACTCATTACCTGATCTACCAGTACATTGATCATCGGATTATACTCAGCCTCTGGTATCTTTTCCACATAATCAAGCACCGCATTACTCACTGCTGTATTGGCACTGTCGTACTTATCAATCCGCTCTGAATTACGTACGGTTACAGAATCATAACGCATTTCTTCCAGCATACTCACCATTTGCCTGAGTGAATCAAGGGTATCTGTTCCGTTGCTTTTTAGTTTTTGGATTTCATCCAGCAGAAGCTGCAGGTTGCTGATTTTCTTGCTATCATCTTCCATCATCACAGTCCAGGCATGGCTGAGGCTATCATCCAGGCCATAATATACCGTACGCAAAGAATCAAACTGCTCATCGGTCAGTTGCTCTTCTGTCTGCTGATTGATGCGCGAGCTACAGGCGGCAGCAAAAAGAAATAATAGCAAAATCCAGATTGCATTCTTCATCAAAAAACTATGTGATTTTATACAGAAAGATTAGTTTTACAGCACTGCTTGGCCTTCGTCAGAGGCAGATTTATGGTATAAATATAATACAATCTCTTGCATAATATTGTTTGAAGAGTCATTAATCCTTGAAATCAGCGTATTTAACTAATCTTATGTCCAGGAAAAGACATTTTTTGAGCAATGCTTATGAATATTTCAACACCCTCACGCTGGTATTCTATCTGATGGTCGGTATTCCGCTGATCTTTTTTGTACTTGTCTATTTGCAGTATGAAGAGCAGGGAGGGCTGAAGGCTACAGAAAGCATGCAAATACTGCCTCACATTATTATTCCTCTGGCAACGATCGCCAGTATATATTTTGCTTATAAGCTCTACAATCAGAAATTATATCAGCAACAGCCTGCTCGTTTTCAGGAAAAGCTCAAAACTTTTCACGAGGTATCTTTATATAAATACGGACTGCTCAGTCTGGCCAATTTTCTGCCAGTGATCGGGATGTACTTCACCGGTGAACAGCTTTTTGCAGGGCTATATGCTATTGCTTTGGTGGTCTTTTCTCTCAACCGCCCTACCCATCAAAGAATAAGCAAAGACATGAAGCTCAGCGACGAAGAAAAACAGTGGTTAAGAAGCGACAAAAACTTTGATGAACTCTAATCGCAACCAACAGATTACACAGGTCATGAGCCGTCATGTGCCTGAGGCAGCTCAGGCCTACAGTATTGACCTGTGGCTACAGCATCCTTTTAGCCTGCACATTACCCCTAAGCGCGTCAGCAAGTTGGGCGATTATCGTTACCACAAAAAAAAGAATACCCACATCATTTCGTTGAACGCTACGCTTAACCCTTACGCTTTTCTGATTACCTATCTGCATGAGATCGCACATCTTATTGCTTTTCAGCAGCATGGCTTTAGGATTGCACCTCATGGTAAGGAATGGAAGAAATGTTTTCAACAACTGATGGAGCCTATGCTACATGAAAAGGTATTTCCTCAGGATGTCCTCAGGCCGCTCAGGAAATATATGCTCAACCCTAAGGCTGCCAGCGGCTCGGATCATAAGCTATCTTTGGCCTTACAAAACTACGACGACCATCAGGATGGAAGTATGCCCCTCTCCAAAATTCAGCCAGAGCAGACTTTCCAGTTCAGAAATATGATTTTTATAAAAGAATCGGTACGCCGTACCAGAGCACTCTGCCGCGATCTGGCTAGCGGTAAGCGCTACCTGGTATCAGAAATTGCGAGAGTACAATTAGTTATGGAAGAGACAAGCGACGAGTAATCAGCGAACTAACCACTTCATAAAACTGTAGGGGCTTGAGTGTTCGCCAGTTCTCTATTTGTAGGCTTCCTCCGTAATTGATATAAGAATCAATATTGAAGACTGTCATTTCAGAAAGCACAAAATCACGAAAGCCAACGCCTGCAATCCAGCCATCTTCCACATCCTCAAACCACTCTTCATAGTAGCAGTCGTCTGAGCCATGAAAGTTAAGAATATTCTCCCCTACCAGGATAAACTTATTGATGTCTCTTTTGGTAAGGTGGTCAATGATGTTCCTTTTCAGATGCATGATATCATTATAGAGAGCATCATTCCATTCACCGATCAGTTCAATGACACAAAACCCTCTTTGATAGTCAGCAAAAAGAATTTTGATGTATAGCGTTTCCGAGCCCATATAATCCCAGGCCGGATCTATGTAGTAGCCATAAATCGTATTGGAATAAAGCTCGTAATTGTATTCTTTCCCGAAAAAAGGCGATTGCTCATCTTCTGCCGGATTGTAGTATTTATGCCAATTGTAAAAAGGTTCAATATCGTGCATACGCCTTATGTTATAGCAATTTATAACCTCAATTTCGGGAAAGAAGGCGTCTGGAAGTGCGCTTAAAAGTCGTGCTTCTCAGCAGCCAGCGCCTGACGTACAGAGCCGTGCTTCCTGAGTAATGCCTCAGCTTTTTCCCTGTCCACATTTAACTCTTCCATGAGCATTCTCGTTCCCCTATCCACCAGTTTATTATTGCTCAATTGCATGTCTACCATACGGTTGCCTTTTACCCTGCCCAGACCAATCATGGTAGCGGTGGAAATCATATTTAGCACTAGCTTTTGGGCTGTACCAGCTTTCATACGGGTACTTCCGGTCACAAACTCAGGACCTACCACTACTTCTATGGGAATCTCAGCGGCCTCCGCCAGGGCAGAATCCAGATTACAGGTGATGCAACCGGTAAGAATTCCTCTGGACCTCGCATCTTTGACCCCTCCAATCACATAAGGAGTACGCCCGGAAGCGGCAATACCGATCAAAGTATCTTTTTCATTGATATCATAAACCTGTAGATCTTTCCAGGCCTGGTTTGGGTCATCTTCGGCAAACTCTACTGCCTTACGGATGGCATCATCTCCTCCGGCCATGATACCAATTACCCAATCGTGGGGCACACCATAGGTAGGAGGACATTCGGATGCGTCTACCACGCCGAGGCGGCCGCTGGTACCTGCCCCAATATAGAAAATACGTCCGCCCTTTTTCATTCTGGCTACAATTCCCTCTACCAGCTTTTCTATCTGAGGGATTACTTTTTCTACTGCATAGGCTACCTTCTTATCTTCATTATTGATGCCCTGTAGCAGTTCGCGGGTGGGCATTTTTTCCAGGTCATTATAGAGAGATGAGGATTCCGTTGTGCTCATGATTGTAAAGCTTCTTGGTGATATAAAGTTAGTCCGGCAATAGGGGTTTCCAGTATGTTGAATACCCGCAACCCTTTGTCATTGGCTACCTGCCGCAGCAGATTACCAAAATAAAACGCGATAGAGCCGGTAAAGTGTATTTTGTATTGCTCGTAATTGTCGTAATGGGAAATCGTTTTATCAAAGAAATTACCCAAGATATCGTATACCATATGAGTCAGATAAGGGTCTTTCAGGTTCTGGAATACAAATTTAGCGAAAGAAGCCATGTATCGGTTGGGATAAGACTTTCCGTACACGCTGTCCAGCACTGCTTCCTTACTCATATCAAAACGTTTCTCAAGTCTTTCCTTTATCTCAGCAGGCAGCTCACGCCTGAAGTAACGGTTCAGCAGTTCTTTACCAATGTTGGAGCCGCTACCTTCATCCCCGATAATGTATCCCATAGGAGGAATATTGTCAATAATTTTTTCACCATCGTAGAGACAGGTGTTAGAACCTGTACCCAGAATGCAGGCAATACCCGCTTCTTTCCCGCAGAGTGCTCTGGCAGCACCTAACTGATCGTTATTTACCGCAATTTCAGCATCATGAAATACCTCAGCAAGGGCATTTTTCACCTTGTTGCAGGCCGAGTTGGTAGCGCAACCAGCACCGTAAAAATGAATCTCCCGGATGGTAGCCCGAAGCTGCGGATATAGCTCTTCCCGTAAGACGGCTATCATCTTATCCTGGGTTTCCAGATAAGGATTGAGCCCTACCGTCTTGGCCTGGCTTACCTTTCCGGCTTCATCAATTACCCGCCAGTCGGTTTTGGTAGAGCCACTATCTGCGATTAATATCATCTCTGCTTGATTAAAGTTCAAAGACTCTTTATGCTTGATAAGCAAAATTATAACTTTCGCCTTAAATTAGCGCTACTATGGAGATCAATCTGCGGGACAGCCTTAATTTTATTTCTAAACTTACTTTAAAGCGTAGTTTTAATACTCTGAAAGTATTGGGCAGTTATTATATTTCCCGACTTAGTGGCACTGCCCGGCAATCCGGCTTGCCCATCAGCCTTTCCATAGAACCTACCACTGCCTGTAACCTGCGCTGCCCGGAGTGCCCTAGCGGATTGCGCTCCTTCACCCGCCCTACCGGTATGTTGCAGGAGAAAGTCTTTAAGAAAACGATTGACGAATTAAAAGACACACTTTGTTACCTGCTTTTCTACTTTCAGGGAGAGCCTTACCTGCATCCTCAGTTTCTGGAATGGGTACGCTATGCATCCAGGCAAGGAATTTATACCGCTACCTCTACCAATGCTCATTACCTCAACGATCAAAACGCCCGTAAAACAATTGAGTCCGGGCTGGACCGCCTGATCATCTCCATTGACGGTACTACGCAGGAAACTTATGAAGCTTATCGCAAAGGGGGAAAGCTGGAAAAAGTGATTGAAGGCACCCAAAACATTATCCGCTGGAAGAAAAAACTCAGGTCTTCTACCCCTCATGTGATCTTCCAGTTTCTGGTAGTACGTCCCAATGAACATCAGGTAGAAGAGGTAAAACAGTTAGCCAGATCCTTGGGCGTAGATACGGTTGGCTTTAAAACGGCACAGATTTACGATTACCAGCATGGCTCCCCTCTAATTCCTCAGCAGGAAAAATACTCTCGCTACCGGAAACTGGCTGATCGCACCTATGCTATCAAGAACAAGATTCTGAATCATTGCTGGAAGATGTGGCACTCTTGTGTGATGACCTGGGATGGAAAAATAGTACCCTGCTGCTTTGACAAAGACGCGCACTATCAGTTGGGCGATATGCAGACTGATAATTTTCAATCCATCTGGCAGAGCCAGGCATACACACGATTTAGGCAGAATCTATTACACTCCCGCAGCGAGATAGAAATGTGTAAAAACTGCACAGAAGGCACAAAAGTGTGGGCTTAAGGGGAGATAAACTTACAAAAAACGCACTATAGCAAACTTTTTGTCGTTTATTCTTTTATTAAAGTGAAATAAATTCTTACTTTCTGAAACCAATTACAAAGTAAAAGACTATGAAACTACTAAAAACAGGCTTAGTAGCAGTATGTGTTATGGCTTTGGCAGCTAGTTGTTCTACCTATAAGACTTGCCCTGCTTATGCCAAGGAAGATGTCATTAGGAAACAACAGATGATTCAGGTGTTAAATGCACCCGACAAAGAAAAACAAGCGTCTACTAAACGCCTGTAATTTCCTGTTCCACACCAGCCTGATCTAAATCTTTCCAGAATCCCGGATAAGATTTGACCACAACATCCGGGTCTTCTATTATCACATCCATCAGGGCCGCCAGAGGAGCGAAAGCCATTGCCATCCTATGGTCCTCGTAGGTGTGTATCTGTACGCCTTCTGTTTCCTTAAGATTCACTCCAGGTTTAAGTTCCCAGGTTTCTTTATCTTCCAGCAGGCTTGCTCCCAGTTTACTAAGTTCTTCCCGCAGTGCCGCTACCCTATCCGTTTCTTTGATGTATAAGCTCTCCAAACCTGTCATCGTGCAGGGAATACCTTTAGCGGCACAGGTGACAGCTACAGTTTGTGCCAGATCAGGACAGTCGCTGAAGTCATACGCCAGTTCTTCTACCGCTTCTTTTTTCTGAAGCAATACGCCTTCCTCATCAAAGGTGGAGATTACGCCCAGCTTATCCATGATCTCTACAATAGTGATATCTCCCTGCAAAGAGTCTTCTCTCAGCCCCAGTAATTTTATCTCCGCATCATCTGCCAATGCCACCAGGCTGTACCAGTAGCTGGCGCCCGACCAGTCAGATTCTATGGTATAGCTACCTTTACCATAGGCCTGGGGTTCAATGGTGATGATATTGTCTTCCCATAGGTACTCAATGCCAAAGCGCTTCATCAATCCTAAAGTCATGGCGATATATGGGCGACTACCAATCTTTCCTTCCAGAGTCAGTTTCAGGCCCTGAGGTAAGGTGGGAGCAATCATCAGCAGGGCAGAAATATACTGGCTACTCACATCTCCTCTGATGCTTACGGCTGACTGCTTCTGTCCATCAGGCAGACCATTAAGGCGTACCGGAGGGTAGCCTTCATTTTGCAGATAATCTATACTAGCGCCCAGTTTGTTGAGAGCATCTACCAGCAGCTTGACCGGACGCTGATGCATACGGGGCGTGCCCTTTAGCACTCTGCCAGGTTTGGCAACCGTACAATAGGCCAGCAGAAAGCGCATGGTAGTACCGGCATCCAGCACATCAAGTTCTTCCTCATCGGATTTTAGCAGGCGCATCATGGTCTGGGTGTCGCGTGCTTCAGCGAGATTTTGCAGCTCAATATTTTCTTTGGAAAGCGCCTGTATGATCAATGAACGATTACTTTCACTCTTGGATGATGCCAGTCGGATTCTGGCATGGAGGGGCTTGCTTACCCTTTGCAGTCTAATAGTTTTATCTCCCACAATAATAATTAAGTTTAATGGCTCTAATTTAGCATCTGTCTGCCCTCTTTAAAACAAATGCGTTTTTTTTTCGTAACTTAGAGCAACTTCACCTAATTTTTTACACAATAATACACCACAAACATGGATAATTCTGGTAAAGTAATTTCTGCACTTTTAATCGGAGCAGCTGCCGGTGCTATCGCTGGCCTATTGTTAGCCCCTGAGAGCGGAGATAAGACCCGACGTAAACTCAACAAATCAGCCAAAAATATGCTGGATGACCTGGAAGACGCCTGGGAAGACAGTGCTGAACGAATCAAAGACCTGGCAGACAGTGCTGTTGAAGAGATTGAAAAATATAATAAGAAGATTAACAGCTAGTTTTAGCCAAATCTCATTAACATAGCCTCTTTGTGAGGCTATTTTTTTGCTTCAGTCTCAGCTTTACAGGAAATATCTTTACATAAACTTACTCTCCCTCTCACGCTGATTGGAGTGAAAAAGCAAATACTGCCTTTGAGACAGCCCATTGGTCAAAAGGGGTAAATGATAAGCTCGCTGAAGTATGCTAAATACTGGCGTCAGCATGCCCTCCGCCAAGGACAGACTACATACCTTTTCGCCCTTAGTTATGGTAAACCCGCAAAGCGTAGTGGAGCCGACACCTGAAAGCTGGCTGATGATTCTCCCGAATAGTTCTCATTATTAGCCAGACTCAGTTTTTTAACTTCTGCACCTTCGCTGAAATCCAGTTTGCTAAACTCTACCCATACTACATTGGGGTTCAATACATTGTCAAAATAGTAGACCAGATTCTTCTGGTCGGCTACCGTCCTCCATCGGGTAGAAGAAATATTGGGTTCCGTTTCCGAAGATATGCCCAGGGGTACCGAGCAGTTCCTGATAACGCCAAAGACACTAGCCAGTGCCATGCGAGTATCATCAGTCTGGGGGATGGCATCTATATAATAGGAAGCTCTCACATATCTGTCGGCGGCGCGATTGGTACCTGGCAGCATGATATTGCCAGGTATGCTTTTCCAGTATTGATTGATGGCCAGTTGTTGCTCAAATATGGGGGAATTGGTCATAACATGATAAGACCTGTCGTGATGGATGACCAGCTTACCTTCAATATATTCCAGAATAGCGTTATCTCCCGAGGCATCGGACATGGATAAGTGCAGGGTAGTAAACCGGTCGGTACCGGGAATTATGCTGGAGACCACCACAAACGCTTCTTTCTCCATGGCCCTGACCGCTTCTTCTACCGTAGCAAAATTGTCTAACACATACTGAAGCCATAAAGATATCGCCAGTCCCTTTTTACCTCCCTGACTATCAAATTCGGGATATTGAGATTCTGCCAACCACAGCATATTGGCAACCAGCCCTTTCTCATTCATCCCATCCGAAGTGGCTATGTCCCAGGAACTGGTCACTACACTTCCGTACTTGGATGTCCATTGAATAGAGTTTGGTCCGGCTTCTCCGTTTCTTTGCATACCCCGGGGCAATACCCACAGGTTGGCAGGTATATTTTCTTTCCAGTCCATAGAGCGGGCAGTGATGATGGTACCATTGGGTCCCTGGTAAACAACACGTGTACAGGCAAACAAAGGCTGAAGGCCTGTTAAGAGGAATGCGCATAATAAAGTTATTGCTTGATGGAGCTTTTGCATATGAGGTGTACTTAGGTTTTCTGCCCTTGGGCCGATGTGGTATGTGTATTCTTACAAAATCATCTTTATAAATACATTCGCAACCTACTCCTCTGCCAACTCAGCTACGCTATCTCTCCTTCACCCTTTATCTATGTCTTTGGCGTACTTCTTCTCCTGCTTCCTACTCTCTTAAGATAGCACATTTTTCTAATAATCTTGGGCTAAGCGCCTCCATTCCTGCTGTATTGTGATCTCTTTCTGTAGTTAACCCTATACCTTTACTGCTATCCCTTAGCATTTCCCGGAGATAAAAGATCTTTGCCAAGGTGTAAACTTATGGGGGTTGAGTTCTACGCTATGTTTGAGGAAGACGATAACCTATGGTGAATCGGAACAGCAGTATTTATAAGCCACTTAATTCTGTGTCATCGGCTGCTTTTCTGCTTCCCGCACAGGCATGGACTTATACCATGAGGTTAGCTTTTGCGTCAGGGTTTCAACTCTCTCCCTATGTTCATCAGCGAAATTGTGGGTCTCTCCCGGATCATCTACAATATTGTAGAGTTCCGGTCTACCACCATCATAATCGCATAAAAGTTTCCATGCGCCATCGCGTACAGCCAGATCAGGAAGGTTCTCAAAACCATAAAAGTTCTTCCTGTCAGGGGGGCGGCTGTAGAAGATGGGAGATGTGCGGGATGCATCGGATTCGCCCAGCATGGTTTTTACTACGTTTTCTCCGTCAGCAGCAGCAGTATGCTCGGGTGCCTCTGTACCGGTAAACGCCAGCAGGGAAGGCACTATATCTATGGCAGAAAAGACTGACTCCTGGTTTCGGCTTCCCTTCACCGCTTCGTCCATAAAACCCGGACCCCAAACGATCAGGGATGAACGGATGCCGCCTTCGTACAGATGTGTTTTATAGCCTTTTAGCTCTCCTGCCCTCCCCGCACCCAGCTCCGGGCCATTGTCAGAGCAAAACACAATCAGGGTATTATCGCGCAACTCTTCATCGGACTGGATGTAGCTGAAAAGTTTGCCAAACTGCTCATCCATGGCTTCCAGCACGGCAAGGTACAATCCTCTTTTGCCATCTTCTTTGGCCAGGCCGTATTCTTCATAGGGTGGCCAGAAAGGACTGTGCACATCGTCCGGCCAGATGTTGACGTAAAAGGGTTTTTGCTCTTTCCGGGCTTTGTTCATAAACGCTATCGCAGCATCAATAAAGCCGGTAGTGATCTCCGAGCGTTGCATCCAGGTATAAGGTTCGCCCAGTATTTCTGCCTCTTCCCAGATCCGCCCGACTTCTCCGTTTTCATCTTTGGTAAGAGGGAGCAGTTTGGCCCCCATACCTTCAAAATTGGTCAGCGATTCGTCAAAACCATAGTCCGTGATGTAGGGAGCATTGATCACGTCGCGCTGTCCGCCCATATGCCATTTTCCGAAATGACCGGTGGCATAACCTGCCTGATGGAGGCTTCGGGCTAGCATAGGCGCCGAAGGGTCCAGCCAGTTGGCTATGCCCCGTTCCTGATTGTCTTCACGATAGGAAAGATAAGAAGTAATATTCCATCGCTGGGGATAGGTACCGGTGGAGATCGCTACCCGGGAGGGTGAGCAGATAGGAGCGTTCACATAAAACTGCTCAAAGCTAATCCCTTCCGAAGCCAGCCGATCAATATTAGGGGTCTGGGCATCCGTATTGCCAAAAGAAGATAGGTCTGCCCATCCCATATCATCAATAAAGATGAGGATTACATTGGGCTTAGGCTCATCTTCCGGCATGGAGCACCCGCCCACATAGAGTGAAGTACAAATGATAAACAGATACAATATTTTTCTCATAGGGGGCCAAGATACTTACTTAGAAATAAAGTTTTGCACAACATTCTATATACCATCCTAACAGGGGATAAAACCTTCATTTGAAGATCAGCCGGGTATAAAAGGAGGGCCTGCGCAGTTCTTTCCTGAGATCGGTATTGTTGAGCATGGACGTTAGTAGTGTGCGCACTGATTCATTTTTACTGGCTTTGTTGACCAGGAAATTAAATATGCCGGGGTACCGCAACATCTTCTGCATGGACCTGCTGACCCTTAATTCCGTCCCCATTCTCCGGTAGATTTCTCTGTCATAACGGATGTTGAAATCCGCGTCAAAGCGGTTTTGGGCAAAAGCCTGGGTCAGATGATCCGCCGCTATTCTCCCGCTACGTATGGCATTGCCAATACCTTCTCCGGTAAAAGGGTCTATCAGGCTGGCGGCGTCTCCCAGCAGTAAGAAGCGGTTGCCGGAACACTGTACTTTTCTGGAACCGATGGGTAAACCAAAACCCTGTATCCCTTCCAGCGGGCTGGCGTTTATGAACCTGTGCTTCACCTGAGGATGATGCTGAATGATGTCGGTCAGCTTTTCTTTCAGGTTGAGCCGCTGCCGGCTTACTTCACTGGAAAGCATCCCTATGCCTACATTGGCCTGCCCATTGGGCAAAGCGAAAATCCAGAAATAACCGGGAAGCAATTCCTTATAAAAGTGTAACTCTATACAATCGGTCTGGTGGAGGTCATCTACTCCCTCAAAATACTGCCTTATCCCTGCGCAATAGTGATCCCGCTCCACTTTATTGCGGGCAAGTTGCCGGTTGACGACAGAATTGGCTCCGTCTGCTCCTACCACCAGACTGGCACTAAAACTACGCTTGTCCGTGTACACCCTCACCGCCTCTGCTGAGGTCTCCAGCCTTGTTACTTTATGATCCTGAAACACAGTAATATCCTCCAAACCCTCTAGCTGCCTGAAAAGAAAATAATCAAAGTCAAAGCGCCTGGCGATATAGCCGGCAGCATCAGGATGCTTAGGATTGGTAAAATGAAAATCCAGCGGCTTGCCATTAGGCGCGACAAAGCGAATACGGTTCACATCCTTTTTGCGGACACTTTGCAGGAAGCGCTGCGATAAATTTACGTCAATAAGCTTCAGTTGATTGATCACGTCCGGGCTCAGGGCATCACCACAGATCTTATCCCGCGGAAAAGTAGCGCTTTCCAGCAGGGCGATCTTCAGCCCTTTACCGGCCAACTGTAAGGCACATATACAACCTGCCGGGCCGGCCCCTACGATGATCAGGTCAAAGTCATGCTGTGCAGTAGTATTCATGTATGCGGATGTACAGTAGCCTCAAATGTATTGCTTTTTCTTCAATCCTCACGGAAGCTACTACTAAAGATACTTATCCCAAGGGCTGTATCCCTACAGACCTTTGCCTCTAAGATGAGAATGGCTTATTGAGATTTCTGATTGATGAGCTAGCGTGAAGGAATGGCTGCCATTACCAGTCTGTGAGACACAGAGCAAAGGGAGGAAAGCTACGGTTTGTGTATAGCTTCTTGGCTGACTTGCACCGACGAATATCTCCAGTAAGATGCCCCCAAGAATAGGGGCACAAAGAAACAGGCAATGGCAAAGACCGTGAAGGAAGCAAAACCGACAGATACCAATACGATAGAGACAATGATACAGGACAGCGCGGCAATGGCCCATTTGCGAGACACTATACCCTGCTTACTAAACCCTTCATAGAAATAGATAATAAATAGTACTAAACCACTTATTGCGCCAAGATCAAACAGGTACAAAGGAGTTCCTCTGAGTGCCACAAAAATAGCTGGTTGTTGCTCTATTACTTCCAGTGCAGGATAATAGCTACCCAGACTAAGACCAAAGGATATGATGAGCAGCAGGCAGCCGATAAAATAAATGGACCATAATACACTTGCTGGAAACACTCCAACATTACTAGCATTCTTTTGCAGCAAAAGTGCCGCGATTGCCAGAAATACATTACCAAATAGTGACCAACCCCATATTGATTTCATCTGAGGCCAGTGATTGAACAGGAATACGCCAGCTTCATAATCAGTTCTCTTCATTTCTACTGAAAGCGATGCCCAACCAGCATAAACTTCCATAAGTATACAAACGATTGTAATTAATGAGCCTATACTTAACAGAAGGCCAGCGGTTCGTACTTCAGCCATGGAAATGGGGGTCTTTTGTACTTTCATCTTGTATGTCATTGCATGTATTTACCAACCTACAACAAAGCTCTCTCCTCTTGCTTGCCTGCCCTTAGATCACAATTATCAGTAATATACTTAGGAATAAGATTTTGCACAATGTTCTTGAGTACGCTACCCTTTCTTTTCTTCTGCTATAGCCTTGTGCCGTGATGGTATAGCGTTTACATTGTTGGTTTTTATGCTTACCTAGCCGGGGTAAAGTCGGCGGCAGCGGACGTAGCTCACCAACAAAGCCGTTGATGCGCTGCGGACTGAGACTTCACATTTACCGACCGTAGGTAAGGGCCACGACCTCAGTCGCAGACCTAAAACGATGTCGTTTATACTCCACGCCCCGGGATTTCATGCTTACCTGGCGTAGGTAAGGGCAACGAACATAGTCGTGTGTAAGAAACGAGTAGGGTTTTGCATGACGCCCGAGGTTTTCATGCTTACCGACGGTAGGTAAGGGCCACGGCAGCAGTCGTACGTAAGGTATATGTAAGGTTTTGCATGGCACCTCAGAATTTCATGTCCAAACGATTTTTGCACAAGCCACGATAATGGATGAGTGCACCTTTCAGGTAATGTTTAGCGCGTACCTTGACACCCAGACTTAGCAGTATATACTTTACTGCATGCCTGTCAGCAGCTTATGCACTCTGCTGAGGCCTGGATCAGGCTAAAGTATCCTCTTTTATCTCCTTTTTCTTAAAACACTACCCTGGTAGTATTTCGGGGCTATACTACTGAAAGTCAGCACAATACTGCCTATAATTTGCCGATAGAACCCTGCGGACCGATGGTAGCATTCCTGCGCATGCTATCCGTCATTCCTGCTAAACCCTATAAATCAGAAAAGGATGAAGTTAAACGCTGAACACAGAGTATTGGAAGCCGCCCAGCTTGCGCTGTCTAGCATGAAGGAGGAAAGGGTAAAGCTACAGATGGAAGCTTACGGACTTAGTCCCGAAAGGAAGCAGAAGGGCCAAAGCCTGATAGACAAAGTACTGGAATGCCAGAAAAAGCATAAGGCGCTCTACGATGCTCAATGGAGTTTGTCGCAGCAGCTTAACGCACAGTTGGGTATGCTGGAAGTACAGTTCAAAGAGCATGCCTGGGTGGCTCGCACTGCTTTCCGCAAGCAGCCTGAGGTACTGCATGCCCTGAAAATCAAACGCTTTGCCGATCATGGCTGGGCCATTGTGCGGCAGGCAGCCTACTTCTATGCCCGCATAGCGGAGATGGAGCTTAACTTCCAACCCTTTGGCATTAGTAAAAAAGAACTGGAACAGGCTACTGCATCTGTAGACCAGGCCATGCGCATGAAAGAAGAGCGGATACGCAGGAAAGGGATGGCAGAAAGCTGTACAGAGGAGAAGAACGCCGCTTTCAAAGCTTTGCGCCTGTGGGTCATGGAGTTTCGTGCCATCGCCCGCCTCACTTTCCGGGACAATCCGCAGATGCTGGAGATGTTCGGCATACTAGTACCGAGTGGGGTGTAGAGGTTAAAGGTTGATGGTTAAAAGTTTAGGAGTTTCATTACTCGCGGAGGGCTCTGAGTACCTGTTACACATGCTTGCAAACAAATGAGAAATGTCAGTGAGACTCCCCCCTCAGATTTCCTTACACTTAACTCTGAGGGAAGATTAACACGCATCAGATTCTCAGAAACCTGTAACTTCTATCAGCGTCCTCTGCGAGTGACGCTGATAACTTCCTGATAAACTTAGCAGAGAAAGGAAGGTCCTACGGTTGGTACTGCCGGTAGTAGGCCAGTCCTTCGGCTACGTCACGGGCGGTGATGTCAATGTCGTAGACGGCTTTGCCAATTCCTTCCAGCAAGGTGCATTTGATTATCCCCTTTTCATTCTTCTTATCCTGTAAGGTGAGCTTGATGATGGCATCCTCCTCAGCGGTATTGATGGCGTGGTAACCATAAATGGAAAGCATGAAGCGGCTCATTTCATCTACTTCGGCCTGGGGCATGCCGCAAAGTTTGGCGGAAAGTATCCCTTCGGCTACCATACCAATGGCGATGGCTTCCCCATGCAGCAGGCGCTTCTCAGTTTCCAGGAAGTAACTCTCAATAGCATGGCCAATGGTATGTCCGTAGTTGAGTATCTTCCGCAATCCGCCTTCCCTGAAGTCGGCATCCACTACGGAGGATTTGATGTCAATGGAGTGGGCAATGTGCTTGGTCCAGTCTTCCACTTCCAGCCCCTGCTCTTTCACATTGGGCCAGTAGGCCGCATCACGAATGAGGCTATGTTTGATGACCTCGGCAAAGCCGGAACGTACTTCTTCCGGAGGTAATGTCTTGACAAAGTGAGGATACACAAATACATGCTCCGGCTCCTGAAACAGACCGATATGGTTTTTGTAGCCCTGGAAGTCAATGCCCAGCTTTCCTCCTACCGATGCATCCACCTGAGCCAGCAGACTGGTAGGCAGATTGATGAAGGGAATGCCTCGCTTATAAGTAGCCGCGCAAAAACCACCCATATCGCCAATTACGCCACCACCCAGGTTGATCAGTAGCGCCTTACGGTCAAAATGTTCGTTGGTCATCCATTCCCAGATGTCGGAGCAGGTGTTGAGGTTCTTATTCAGTTCCCCACTTCTGATCTCACATACACTATGTTCAGGTAGGCTGTCTTTGATGATAGGATAACAATATTCCCTGGTATTCTCATCCAGCAGCACACCTATCTGGCTGGGATTAAATTCACTAAAATGCGCCTTGAGGGTCAGGGCAATGTCCTGAGTCAGGGTAACGTTCTTTGCGGGCATGGTTTAGATAGAGGTTGAAGGTTAAAAGTTAAAGGTTGGTTGTTGGACTTATTTATCCAAACCTTTAACCTTAAACTTTTAACTTTTAGCAACTTTTTCCTCATCCATTTTGTCCATTACTTCGGTCTGCTTCTTGATAGACTCCACGTGCAGCAGGTTGAAAAGCTCGGTAATAAACTTCTCACGGAGGCCCAGAGACTCTGCCCACTCTTTACGGCTACGAAACACCTCGTTCCAGCGGTCCAGCTGAAAGGCAGCCACATTATTTTTCTTTTTCCACTCTCCTATCTTGGCTACCATTTCCATACGCTGCGCCAGTACTTCCACCATTTCGCGGTCGGCATGGTCAATCTGGGTACGGAGTTCTTCCAGATGGGTGATGTATTCAATATCTTCGGAAGAAGCCTTACGTATCTGAAGGTTCTTGATGATTTCTCCCAGAGAAGCCGGTGTTACCTGCTGACGGGCATCACTCCAGGCATGCTCAGGATCACGATGGGTTTCAATGATGAGTCCATCAAAGTTCACATCCATGGCTACCTGCGATATCTCGGCAATCATCTCCCGCTTACCGGCAATATGACTGGGATCGCAGATGATAGGGAGGTCAGGAAGCTGACGCTTAAGTTCTATCGGAATCTGCCACATAGGCACGTTTCTATAGCGGGTCTTCTGGTGGGTAGAGAAGCCACGGTGAATAGCTCCCAGTTTGTTTACACCTGCCTGATTCAGCCTTTCCAAAGCACCCATCCATAGGGCAAGGTCAGGGTTGATTGGGTTTTTGACCAATACGGGAATATCCACACCTTTCAGTGCATCGGCGATTTCCTGCACGATAAAGGGACTTACCGTACTGCGGGCACCAATCCATAGGATGTCAATCCCGAAGTGAAGTGCTTCTTCCACATGCATGGCATTGGCTACCTCTACCGCAAACTGTACGTTGAGCTCTTTCTTGATGTCACTGATCCACTGCAGAGCTTCCTGTCCAATACCTTCAAAAGTGTTGGGACGGGTACGGGGTTTCCATACCCCTGCCCGGATGACAGAAACGCCCTGCTCCTTTACGGCTTTGGCGGTTTCGTACAATTGCTCTTCAGTTTCGGCACTACAGGGGCCAGCGATAATTAGGGGGTGGGTACTGCCTGTATTCCAAGACTCTATGCTTTCAATTTTCATTGCTCAAACGTTTTAAACGGTATTATGAGGTTTACTCCTACTGAATATTTTGTTGTTACACAATATGATGAGTACCCTAAAACTTTTACTGATAGATGGATATTCATTTTGTCGTAAAACAATATTATTGCGTTTTGTTTTAGGGTAACAGTATCTACACAAAAATAATTGCCCTTGCCTTTAGGCAAGGCTCATGATTTTCAACATTAAACCAAGCTCAGAATGTTCGCTGTACAACCGGTTTCCTTAGATAATACAGAGATTGCCTTTTCCTACAAGTCGGATGAAGAATTGAGGAAGACCTATCTGATTTTTTCTGCGATTAACTCACCCTTACTGACAAAAGCAGGCACAAAGTTGGTGAAAATTGCCTTAAAATTAAAACTACCGGTACACGGTATTTTGCGTAAAACCATTTTCTGGCAGTTTTGCGGAGGCGAAAGCATCAGCCAATGCGAACCTACCATAAAAATGCTGGCCTCGCACAATGTCAAAACCATTCTGGATTATTCCGCTGAAGGGGAGAAAACGGAGAAGGGCTTTGAAAAGGTAACCAAAGAAACCTTAGCAACTATAGAGAAGGCCCAAGCTTCAGAGCATCTTCCTTTTTGTGTATTTAAGCTAACGGGAATAGCCAGTACTAAGCTACTGGAAAAGGTACAGGCTCAGAAAAAGCTTAGTTCAGCAGAGCAGGAAGCCTTTGAGCGTGTAAGAAAGAGAGTAGATACGCTATGTAAAGCCGCTTATGAAGCGGGAGTAGGCATTTTGATTGATGGAGAAGAAAGCTGGATACAGGAGGTAATTGACGATCTGGCCGAAGAAATGATGGCCAAGTATAATCGTGAACGGGTTACGGTATTCAACACCTACCAGATGTATCGCAAAGATATGCTCAGTAATTTGAAACTAGCATTCCAGAAAGCAGCAACGCATCAGTACCTGCTGGGAGCGAAGCTGGTAAGGGGAGCTTACATGGAAAAGGAACGTGAACGGGCAGAAGAGGAAGATTACCCTGACCCCATCCAGCCTAATAAGGAAGCTACTGATAATGACTATAACAAGGCGCTACTTTATTGTATTAATAATAAGCAGCGTATCACTTTGGTATCCGGTTCTCATAATGAATACAGTAATCAATACCTGGTACTGCTGATGCAAAAACACAGCATGAACCCCTCCGATCCCCGGGTTTATTTTTCTCAGCTTTATGGGATGAGTGACAATATATCTTTTAACCTCGCCTACGCAGGATACAATGTTACCAAGTACCTTCCCTATGGCCCTATTGATGCGGTAATGCCCTATTTATTTAGGAGAGCGGAAGAAAATACCTCAGTGGCCGGGCAAAGTAGTCGGGAATATCGCCTGGTGAAAAGTGAATTGCAAAGGCGGAAAACAGCACAGAAAGCATAAGTATGTTTTTATGATAAATCGCTGGTTTTTTTTCTCTTATATCCCCCTTTCTATTATATGATTGGAAATAAATTTGCGTTCCTAATAGTGGAGTAAGTACAGGTATGCCTAAGAATTTATTTTATACGAAGCGGGGAGTTTACATACTCACCTATGTACTTGTTGCATTTATTACTGTCATAGACTATCAAACAGGCTATGAAGTATCTACTTCTATTCTATACCTTTTACCCATCTATTATATTGCTTCCAGCAAGCTTACCAGCCACAATTCGGTCCTCATCATTGCTGCCATATGTAGTATAGCCTGGTTCAGTATAGAGCTTATCACACATCATCCTTACTCCAGTGCCTGGATATTGTATTGGAATGCTTCGGTAAGGGCAGGAATCTTTTTTTCCATAGCCATTTTTGTAAATGCGCTCAGCAGAGAACAACAGAAACTGAAACTGGCAAACCTGGAACTGAAAAGGCTTAATGCGGAGAAAAACAAATACATCGGTATCACTGCCCATGACCTCCGAAGTCCGGTAGGTAATATCTACAACCTTTCTGACCTGATGCTTGACCCTAAAAGCAGCGCCAACCTTACAGCGAGCCAACATGAGTTTCTGGCTTTGATCAACAGAACCAGTTTCAATGCACTCAACTTACTGGATAATCTTTTGGATGTAGCACAGATTGAAGCCGGCACCCTCAAAATCAGCAAAGAAAAGCATGACTATCTGGAGTTTGTGCGGGAGATCATAGCAATTAACCAACATATAGCTGCCAAGAAAGATCAAAAAATTACTTTAGAAAGTACTACTCCGGTCATGAGGCTGGATTTTGACAGGTCATACCTGGGTCAGGTGCTGAACAATCTGCTTACCAATGCCCTAAAGTATTCATTTCCTAAAACTGAAGTCAAGATCAATGTAAGTATAAATGGCCCATACGTTAAGACAGAAGTAATTGACCAGGGCATGGGCATCAAAGATCAGGATAAAGACAAAATTTTTCGTCCCTTTGAAAAAGCCCAGAACGTACCTACCGGTGGAGAACGTTCCAGCGGACTAGGGCTGGCAATCGTAAGAAAAATTATTGAGGCCCATCAGGGAGAAATAGGCTTTAGCAGCACCTACGGTAAAGGAAGTACGTTTTACTTTTTCCTTCCTTCCCAGGTAGCCCAGCTTGAGGAATCTGTATCCTGAATATCAGGAAAGCCTCTTCTTCAGATTTTGGTAGGTCTCTTCTACAGAGATATTATTTGCCTGGTTTCGGCGGATTACATCTAAAATTACGTCAACAGTATCCGGTGCATACCCCAGTTTAAGTACCATTTGCTTCGCAATGATGAGCTCTTTCTCATGCATTTCTTCATCCACCAAAATCAGGTTGATCATATAAAAAAGTGTGAAGAAGCTTTCGCCGGAAGGAGGCTTCAGATATTTGATATCTTCTTCAGCATACTGCTTGCGCAGCTCATTTACTCTTTCGCGTGTCAAACCGAGTTTATTACCAATACCATGGATATATTCCATCTCCACTTTGTCCAGGTTACCATCAGCCAGAGCCAGATGAAACAACTGACGAATAAAATCTTCTTCTCGCGCTCTTTTTCCAGGACTGAAAAGATTCCAGAGACTCATAGGCAGTAAATAATGGGTGAATAATTAATTTTCCAGCATCTTAAACAGGGTAGTCAGCTCTGCCTTAAGGTTTCTACGGTCTACGATAAAATCAAGGAAACCATGCTCTAAAACAAACTCTGAACTTTGGAAACCCTTAGGAAGGCTCTTACCGATGGTCTGCTCAATAACCCGGGGACCGGCAAAGCCGATAAGTGCTCCCGGCTCAGCAATATTAAAGTCACCCAGCATTGCAAAAGATGCTGTTACTCCTCCAGTAGTAGGGTCAGTGAGTAAAGAAACGTAGGGTATTTTTGCTTCGGAAAGCAGGGCAAGCTTAGCAGAAGTTTTAGCCATCTGCATAAGAGAGAATCCAGCCTCCATCATGCGCGCTCCTCCCGATTTGGAGATCATAAGAAAAGGAGCTTTATGTTTGATGGAATAATCAATAGCTCTGGCAATTTTTTCGCCTACTACTGAACCCATAGAGCCGCCAATAAAGCTAAAATCCATGCAAGCTATTACAAGCTCAAGGCCATTCATTTTACCATGAGCAGAACGCAGTGCATCTTTTAGTTGAGTTTTAGCCTGAGAATCTTTGATCCGCTTAGGGTAAGGTTTACTGTCTACAAAGCTCAGTGGATCACCTGACTCCATGTTGGCATCTAATTCCGTAAACTTATTGTCGTCAAAAAGAATCTCAAAATACTCGGCTGAGCCTATACGTACATGATAACCATCTTCAGGGGCTACATAAGCATTATTTTTCAACTCCCGTGTATGAATGATCTTCCCGCCAGGAGTTTTATACCATAAGCCATCAGGAGCTTCCTTTTTTGCTTCGGTAGGGGTCTGTATTCCTTTATCTTTTCTTCTAAACCATGCCATATTTACTGCATTTTGAAGAACCTAGCTTATGTTGCTGAGTTCTTACTGTTTCAGGGCCGCTAAGTTATTGAGAATTTTGCTATTCCAAAAAATTTATAAAAGAAGCTAAACCGTTTCAGAACTTGTCTTTTAAATATTGAGCCGTATAATTATCGTCCAATTTGATCATTTCTTCAGGGGTTCCGGAAAAAATCAGCTTTCCTCCCTGTTCTCCCCCTTCAGGTCCAAGATCAATGACCCAGTCGGCACTTTTGATCACTTCCATGTTGTGCTCAATGATGACTACGCTATTCCCCTTCTCTATTAAGGCATTAATAGCATCCATCAGCTTACGAATGTCATGGAAATGCAAACCGGTAGTGGGTTCATCAAAGATAAAAAGTATATGCTCCTGCTGACTACGGGTAGTATTTCCCTTACCCAGAAAAGAGGCCAGCTTAACTCTTTGGGCCTCTCCCCCACTCAATGAGCTGGATGACTGCCCCAACCTTACGTAGCCCAGGCCAACATCCTGTAAAGGTTGAAGTTTGTTGACGATCGTATTTTGCTCAGAAAAGAATTCAACGCTGTCGTCTACTGTCATATCCAGTACATCAGCGATGTCCTTACCTTCATACTTGACTTCCAGTATTTCTTTTTTGAACCTTTTGCCTCCACAGGCCTCGCAGGTAAGATAAATATCTGCCATAAATTGCATTTCTATCTTAACTTCACCTTCACCCTGGCAGTTTTCGCAGCGACCTCCATCTACGTTAAAGGAGAAAAAAGCAGGCTTATACCCTCTTTGCTTAGCCAATGGCTGGTCGGAAAACAGTTGGCGGATACCATCATAAGCTTTCACATAAGTGACCGGGTTAGAGCGTGAGGACTTACCAATGGGATTCTGGTCCACAAATTCAACCTGGCTTACTTTCTTTACATCGCCTTCCAGTTTATCAAACTTTCCGGTAGTCTCATTCACCGTACCGAAGATTTTACCCAGTGCAGGATAAAGTATACTTTTAATCAGCGTAGATTTACCGGAACCACTCACTCCTGTTACAACTGACAGTACGCCCAATGGAATATCTACATTGATATGTTTAAGATTATTCTCCCGGGCTCCCAATATGCTGATCTTATGCTTGAATTTACGTCTCTGCTTAGGAATTAAAATACTATCCCTGCCACTCAGATAGCGCGATGTATGGGTATTAGCATGGCCATTCTGCTTCTCCAGGTCCTGAATGGTGCCCTGAAAAACAAGTTCCCCACCGTGCGAACCAGCATCCGGTCCGATGTCAATAATCTGGTCGGCAGCCCGCATTACTTCTTCTTCGTGCTCTACCACGATTACCGTATTGCCCAGATTACGCAGGGTTTTGAGCACTTCTACGAGTCGGGCAGTATCACGAGGGTGCAGACCGATGCTAGGCTCATCCAGTATATACATTGAACCTACCAGAGCACTGCCCAGTGAGGTAGCCAGCTTAATGCGTTGGTACTCTCCTCCTGAAAGTGTACTGGTTAAGCGATTAAGCGTTAAGTAGCCCAACCCTACCTTATTGAGATATTCCAGCCTGCTTTTGATTTCTTTCAGAATACGGTCAGAAACCCTGACATCATGCTCATCCAACTGCAAACGCTCAAAAAAACTGATTACCTGCTCTATCTGCATCAGTACCAGTTCTGTAATGGCAGTACCATCAATTTTCACGTAAGAAACATCTTTACGTAATCTGGTACCTTTACAATCGGGACAAGTTGTGCGCCCCCGGTAGCGGGAAAGCATTACCCGATATTGTATTTTATGGGTCTTAGACTCCAGGTATTTAAAAAAGGCATTCAGACCTTTGAAATACTGATTTCCTGTCCACAGCAGCTCCTTTTGTTCTTCACTTAGATCTACATACGCCCGGTGAATAGGAAAATCAAATTCTATCCCATGCCTGAGCAAAGGTTCCAGCCACTTTTTCATGGAATGGCTACGCCAGGGAGCTATGGCTCCTTCGTAGACAGAAAGACTCTTGTCAGGAATTACAAGATCTACATCTATACCTAGCACCTTACCAAAGCCTTCGCAGGTGCGGCAGGCTCCGTAGGGGTTATTAAATGTAAAAAGGTTGACACTAGGTTCTTCAAACACTATCCCATCCTGCTCAAATTTATCAGAAAAATGATGTCGCTCTGTGCCTTCCCGGTCAACGATATCCACCTGACAAATACCTTCACCTTCAAAAAAGGCAGTTTGTACAGAGTCTGCAATTCTGTAGGCCAAATCCTGATCCTCCTGCCTTACAGAGGCACGGTCTATCATAATTTTGATTTCAGCACCCGCATACTCTTCGGGGTTCTTTTCCAGCAGTTCTTCAATGAAGAGTACCTCATCATTAACCATGATACGGGTAAAACCTTTCTGCATCAGAATATTCAGCTCGTCTGCCAGAGGTCGGTCTTCTTTTGGATGTAAGGGACAAAGTACCATAAGTTTGGTACCATCAGGCTGACTAAAGATAAAGTCCACAATGCTACTTACGGTGTCACGTGTTACCAACTCTCCACTTACGGGTGAATAGGTCTTACCAATACGGGCATACAACAGTTTGAGATAGTCGTAGATTTCAGTGGTAGTTCCCACTGTTGAGCGAGGGTTACGGGTATTTACCTTTTGCTCAATAGCGATTGCCGGTGATACGCCTTTGATATATTCTACTTCCGGTTTTTCCATTCTACCCAAAAACTGCCTTGCGTAGGAACTTAAGCTCTCCACATACATACGCTGACCTTCGGCAAAGAGGGTATCAAAAGCCAGTGAAGATTTACCAGAACCAGAGAGGCCAGTCACCACCACCAGTTTGTTGCGGGGAATCGCTACCGTCAGGTTCTTAAGATTATTGACCTTAGCTCCTTTAATCAGGATAAACTGCTTAGGATCAAGGTCTTCAATACTATTATTTTTAGATATACTAGCCGTGCTCATAGGCTTGCAAATGTACTATATTTTATCGTTTTCAAATAGAGGATATATCTCTCCCTTACTAAGAGGAGAGCTTGCTCTATTCCACAAGACTACAAAGCAGGGAAAGGTTCTGATTTCTTCATTTTTTTGTTTACAATTATCCCGAAAAAGGCATTAAGATTAAAACACAAACCTGACAACTATGAAACTGCTTCAACTTACAGTATTTATTACTACCCTTATTTATTTTACTCCTCTCTGCCTACAGGCACAGGATGCTGCTATCAGTGATTACGTTAATGTGGGTAATGATGAAGACCTCTATATTATCGGAGGGAACAGTGATGGCTTTTTTGTAGGATTGACTGAAGATTATTATTACAGTGGAACTGGCAATAAGCAAGTAATTTCTTACTATAATATGGAAGGCCCTGAAGAAGTAGAATCTGTAGTAATGAAGCCTGAGGACCGCTCAAGAGATTATTTCTACACCTTTTCCTTCAAGGATCAACTCCATACGCTTTCTCATGATACTAAAGAGTCTGATGACGGTCTTTTTCACATTTATCTTAACAGCTATAACCAGCAAATGGAAAGCATAGGCGAAGAAAAGAACCTGGATCAGATTTACCCCTATATCTTCACGTATGATGTAAGCTCCGCTTTCCGCAGCTTTTTTTCCAGCCAGTTTGGCAAAATGCGCAGAGGACTTTTTATCACCCACAAAACTAATGCTGCTGAAGACAAATTAGCGCTCTTTTTTGACTTCAATTATTTCTCATCCACAGTAGCCAATTTCCAATGTGTAGTACTCAACGAAAACCTGGAAGAAGAGTGGTCAGATATCATTGACCTGCCTGCTGAGGGAAGCAACTTACTGTTGGAAGATTATGCACTGGCAAATGACGGAAAGCTCTACATTCTTATGGCTTCCTTTGATGATGATAATTTTAAGAAGTCTGCCAATGATTTTGAATATCTTCTGTATAGCTACGATCCCGAAAGCGGAGAAGTGAGTAGCCTGGATTTTGATACGCAGGGACAATTTATCATTAATATGGGCTTGACTCTGGATAAAAATCAGCAAGCGGTATTAGCAGGCGTATTTGCCAATCCACAAAACAATGATATTGAGGGCGGAATCATGATTCAGCTAAAAGCAGATGGTTCTTCCCAGGCTCAGCAATTTGCCTTTGAATCCTCAGTAATGAAAGAAATTAATGAGAAGGAAGATAAAGATTATGCTGAGGAATATACGGTCAACAATATGATGCTGGAAGATGATGGTAGCCTGGTGTTTTTTGCTGAGTCATATAAGAGAGGGCCACTGCTTAAACCCAAACTTAGCCTGAGTGCCTTTAATCCAGTAAGTGCGGATGTTGAAATGGGCGATATCTACAAAAAGATACTCGCCGTCAAACTTACGCCCGACCAAAGTGGGGAGTGGGTAAAAATCATTGATAAAAACCAGCGATCCAGTGAGCCCAAAGACATTTATGCTTCGTACGCCTTTGCCTATGACGATGATGCCTACTATCTGCTGTTTAATAATGACATCAAAAATGCATCAGATATCTCCCTGGTCACGCTCAAAAAAGGAGGCGACATCAGCTTAACCAATTATATGGATAGAAGTGATTATCGCGTACGGTTGATCCCAGCTTTTAGCAAAATGATTGAGCCTGGCGTACTCACTGTACCGGTGGAGAAATCTGGCAAGCAGGGAGTGCTAAGAGTAAAGTTCTAAGCTCTGCTTGGGCAAAAGTCAGAAAAAAGTCCTATCTTATACATCTGAGATTTAGATTTTTTAAAAACAGGTGTGTATGTATTTTCAAAAATGGGGCTTATTGCTTTTGCCTTTCCTCTGCTTTTTCCGTTGTAGTTCGGACGAAGACATTCCCGGATCGCCTCCCGTAGCCGATGCAGGAGATGATGTGGAAGTTCCCCTTGACTTAGCTGGCACCATAGCCCTTAGCGGATCAGGTTCCTCTGACCCCGATGGAGACCAGCTTACTTACCAATGGACACTCAATTCCCAGCCGGATGGCAGCTCAGCCACTCTCAATAATGATGAAGAAATGAATGCTTCTATTACCCCTGATAGGGAAGGAATGTATGAGATTACATTATCGGTTGATGATGGCAACCATCCTCCGGTGCAGGATAATGTAAGTATTAATATATTACCCCCTACCGGAGGACCTCCTGTGGCAAATGCCGGAGAAAATCAAACTGTACAGGTGAATACTACCGTAACGCTTGATGGCAGCGCTTCCTCAGACCCAGATGGTGATGAGCTTGCATACGAATGGATTTCTAATACTACCCCTATTGACGTGGAAGTTACACTTGAAAATGCAGATGAAGCAGTCGCCACCTTTGTACCAAGCGCTACCGGACTATACAGTTTTAGATTAGAAGTAACCGACCCTAGCGGAAAGTCAGATACTGATAATATTGATATCACTGTGAATCAATAATCAAAAACTTTGTTTAAGGAGTAATAAATTGACAATCAGAAGATTAACTTTAACATTTAAAAAGTCATTTTTTCTCAAAAAGAAAGGAAGCTCAAAAAAAGTTATTGCATCTGTTAAGCAGATTTTGAAAAATATGCAAGATTTCACCTTTATTCTTTCTTTATTTCAATTGGAAAAATAAAAGTTGCATATTATTTGCTACTTTTTTAGATTTGAAAAATGTGCCTATAAAATTTTATGTTCCATTACTAACCGGAGACAATATGAAATAAACTTCTACGTTAACTAAACAATTGGATTAATGAAGAAGTATTCAGTCAGCGACAGCAAGCTAGTTTCTCAGTACAAAAGAGGAAATGAGACAGCTTTTGAACAGTTAGTTAACCGTCACAGGTCAAGAGTATTTACTACTATTTACCTGATTGTAAAAGACGAATCTGTGGCAGAAGACATACTGCAAGAGACTTTTATCAAAGTAATAAAAACGATAAAGTCTGGCAGATACAATGAAGAAGGTAAGTTTTTACCGTGGGTCATGCGTATAGCCCATAACTTATCCATAGATTATTTCCGTAAGAACAAAAGGTATCCTACGGTAGTAATGGAGGATGGGAAAAGCGTGTTTAATACTTTGGATTTTTCAGAAGACTCAGCAGAGTCTCTGCAAATCAGGAAAGATACACATGCATTATTGAGACAGTTGATTAAAGAATTGCCTGAGGCACAAAGACAGGTACTGACCATGCGCCATTATATGGACATGAGTTTTAAAGAAATCGCCGATGCGACAGGGGTCAGTATCAACACAGCTTTAGGGCGTATGCGTTATGCACTCATTAACCTGAGGAAAAAAATGCAAAAACATAATATAGCCTATGATCCAAACATTTACCCTAGATGATGTAGTACGCTTTCTTTATGATGAAATGAATGAAGATGAAGCGCACAAATTTCAGGAATCCCTGCTGCTTGATGATGAGCTCATGGATGAATATCAGCAAATGCTGACCGTAAAAAATACCCTTGACAATAATCCTGTTAGGGAAGAACCGCGTCAATCTTCAATCAATAAGATTCTGGAGTATTCCCGATCTTATGACCTGCAGATGGCTGAAGAATAATGATGAATAAAAAGGAGCGTTTTAAGGCTTTTGTTCATCATTTTGCTGAAACAAAGCCTGAACCTCAAACTGAATTAAGCTACCGTAACCCTTACGAGTTACTGGTAGCTGTTATTTTAAGTGCCCAATGCACTGATAAGCGCGTCAATATTGTGACGCCTTCTTTATTTGAGCACTACCCTACCTCTGAGCTCCTTGCTCAGGCTACTTTTGATGAGTTATTTCCCTTCATCAAAAGTATTTCTTACCCAAATAATAAAACCAAGCACCTGATCGGCATGGCAAAAATGCTGGTTGAGCAGTTTGATAATAAAGTACCGGAAACGGTTGAGCAGCTTCAAAAGCTACCAGGTGTAGGAAGAAAAACAGCCAATGTGATCTCTTCAGTCATTTTCAATCAGCCGGCTATGGCAGTAGATACCCATGTCTTTAGAGTTTCCAAGAGAATTGGCCTGGTCACCCAGTCTGCAAAAACTCCGATGGAAGTAGAAAAACAACTAGTTCGACATATTCCTGAGAAATATATTGGTAAAGCTCACCACTGGCTTATTCTTCATGGACGCTATGTCTGTACTGCCAGAAACCCTCAATGTTCCAAATGCGAACTCACTCATTTCTGCAGGTACTTCCAGAATAATTTACACGTATAAGTAAAATATCTTCACAAAAAGCCTAAACCATAGCTTCTTCAGGACGTTATTGTTTAATATTACTATATAAATATTAAACAAAAATGCACCGCAATATAATCGTATGGTTCAGAAATGATCTCAGATTACATGATAACATATCTCTGCACCATGCCATACAAAAATCTGATGTTGTATACCCCGTATACTGTTTTGATCCCAGACACTATGAAGTGACAGAAATTGGCCTTCCCAAAACAGGCTCATTTCGCGGCCAGTTTATATTAGAATCTATTCGTGATCTTCGGCAGAACTTGCAAAATATAGGCTCGGACTTAATTGTAAGACAGGGACTTCCGGAGAAAATCATCCCCTCACTTGCCAGAGAACTGGATGCGACAGCTGTTTATTCCAGCAAAGAAGTGAGTGCAGAGGAACTGAAAGTAGAGCAGGCTCTGGAAACTGCCCTACACAAAGAAAGTATTAGCCTGGAGCTTTACTGGCAGTCAACACTACTACATATTGATGAAATTCCCTGGCCTATCAAAAACATTCCGGATACGTTTACTCAGTTCAGAAAAGAGGCAGAACACACTACTGCTATAAGAAAGACTGTACCTCCCCCTCATGAGATGTATGCTTTTAATGGAGTCAGAGCAGGCCGTATCCCTTCTTTAGATGAATTGGGGCTGAGTGAACCTCCTAATGATAAACGTGCAGTACTAAAGTATGTGGGAGGTGAGACTAGCGGACTAGCCCGATTGGAAGATTATATCTGGCAAAAAGATTTACTGAAAAATTACAAAGAAACCCGTAACGGTCTTTTAGGGGATCAATATTCATCCAAACTTTCTGCCTGGCTATCCATCGGTGCATTATCGCCCCGCAAAGTGTACGAAGAAATTCAGAAATATGAGCAAGAGCGACAGAAAAACGATTCTACTTATTGGCTCTTTTTTGAACTGCTGTGGAGAGATTACTTCCGCTTCATGGCCAAGAAATATGGAAACCGCATTTTTAAAATCGGAGGTATTCAGGACAAGGAAATAGAATACTACAACGACTTAATAAGATTTGAACGCTGGAAACAGGGAGATACAGGTATTCCATTTATTGATGCCAATATGCGTGAGATTAATTCTAGTGGATATATGTCAAACCGGGGACGGCAGAATGTGGCAAGCTTTTTAGTCAAAGATCTGAAAGTTAACTGGACCTGGGGAGCATCTTACTTTGAAAGCCTGCTGATTGATTATGATGTCTGTAGCAACTGGGGAAACTGGAATTATATTGCCGGGGTAGGCAATGACCCTCGGGAAGGCCGGTATTTCAATATCATGAGTCAGGCTCAACGCTATGATCCTCAGGGTGAGTATGTCAGACATTGGATACCAGAATTATCCGAATTAAAAGGGAAACATGCTCATTTTCCTTCAAGGCTAGAGAAGCAAAACCTTGATTGTGCTAAAGTAAAGTTAGGCACAGATTATCCGCAACCTATGGTTAATTTTGATAAGTGGATGTACTAAGTAAAGAAGGCAGCTTTACAAGCTGCCTTCTTTATGCGTTTACTTAAAACCAGGGTCTGGCGACATTACTAAAGGGCCATGGAATTGAAATCAATATCAGCACCAAGCCGATCAGATAAAAAATTGCTACTCTTTTGTGTTTAGCCACCGCAACTGCTACTCTTTTGGATGATGAATAACCAATGGTAATGAGAATGATGGCAATCAGCATCACCACAAAATGTTCTACTCCCCAGAACCTAAGCGTTGCATCCTTCATCGCTGCACCAAAATCGGCATATACCTGATCTACAATTGGACTTACGAAGTATAGCACCAAACCTACCAGCAATTGAATATGAGTAGCAATCAGGGTGAAAAGATAAATTTTCTTATCGCCTGGCCTAAAATCTTTTTTACCCTGCCAGTTTATTAAAGCTTTTATTACCGCAATGACCAATAATATCAGGACGATGTAGCGAAGGGTAGAATGTAAATGAAGAAGACCTGTATACATAAAATTTAGTTTTTGTGTGTATAAGTTTAAGCGAGACTTGTGGCAGAGTAAGTTCCACATTACATATGAGGACAACTCAAATTCAAGTTCACGCCAACCCTTGAATTAACCTGGGGGTAAAAGTAATAAAAGACTTGAAGCAATAAGCAGGAAACAAAAAAAAAGCGACAGTCTCTACTGTCGCTGAAAAGCTTTTTGATCATTGATTTAAGCAGCTTTTGGCAATCGGTGATTTTTATCACCTTTGGGGTCAAGCGGTTTAATTTGAGTATTTCCTTTCTTCACCACGAGATAAAACATCCAACCAAAGAAAAACAAAGACCCACCCAAAAACAGGGCTAGTACTAAGTATGATAAGATTGCAAACATCTTTTATGTTATAGTAATATTTACTGCTAATACAGCATATACGCAGAAAAAGTTGCACTTAAAAAAAATAAAAGTAGAGTACTAATTCAGGCATTATTTCTCCTTCACATTTAGTGACATTACTATAAAAATAAGATATCAAATAAGCCTTTTTGATGTGAAAATTTAGAAATAATGGAGAATATTTTAATTTTCATGCATAAAAGTAAAACTGTTTTCGCAGCTATGTTTTCCTAACTTTTTTCTTCCTGTTTTACTTCTCTTTCTATTTCTCTCTTTTCTACTTTAACGGCGTTCTTCTTGGGACGAATGGCCTTACCTACTCTCTGCGAATAGGCTTTGGTAAATTCTGCGCCGATCAGAAAAATCACTGCTGAATAATAAATCCATAAAAGAATAATGACTAGTGAACCTGCCGCACCATAGGTTGAAGAAAAGCTGCTGGTACTCAAATAAATCCCGATCAGGTTTTTACCAATGACAAAGAGAATAGTGGTTACGATAGACCCTACCCATACATCTTTCCAGCGAATTCTGGCGTCGGGAAGTAGCTTGAATACCAATGCAAACACCAGGGTCACGATAGCGATGTTAGTCACTGAGCTGGCTACTTCTATCAGATATATCGTATAATCTGAGAAAATTTTGACTAGAAGATGGCGGAAGCCACTTAGTAAAGCCTCTATCAAAATAGAAGCCAGCAACAATACTCCCAAAAAAATGACAATTGCGAAAGAAAAAAGCCTATCTATGATCAGCTTAAGCCAACCTTTTTGGGGCTTTGCTCTTACTCCCCATATGGCATTTAATGCCAACTGAATATTTACAAAAACTGTGGTGGCACTAAAGGTAAGGGTAGCGATACCGACTATTCTGGCCACATAGCCTGCCTCGTCAATTGCAGCATTCTTGATAATATTCTGTATCTGTTCAGCACTTTCAGCACCCACAAAATCTTCTATGTAATAGAATAACTGGCCCTGAGCAGCCTGCTCTCCATAAATATATCCAGCAATGACTACTGTAAAAATAAGCAAGGCTGGCATGGAAAAGATCATGTAGAATGCAATAGAGGCTCCATAAAGTAGAGGACTATCATGCTCAAAGCCTTTGATAATATCACCAATAATTTTACCAACTATCGTATTCTTTACCCAATTCCATTTCTTCTTAAAGAATTCCATAACTGTTCTCTTGACAAGATTCTTTGACCTCTTTTTACAGATTAGCTCCTTGCTTATCCTGTTCACTACTAACAGGACGAGGAAGCGAAAATACAATTATTCAGATAAGGAAGGTCAGTTTGGTAAGAAAAATACGCGAAAACAGAAGTTTATTTGATGTTGGGACATTCCACGATTCATTTATGCAAAAAAATAAAACCGACTCACTTTTGAGCCGGCCTTAGATTAAAGTTCTATTTTAGTACCCAGCACTTTCAAAAACTCAGCAATGAAAGCTGAATGCCCTGGCCAGGCAGGTGAAGTTACCAGTTTACCATCCACTACAGCATCCGTTGCCGGTACATCTACATACTCTCCCCCGGCAAGCGTCACTTCAGGACCTACCGCCGGATAGGCAGTTAATCTCTTACCTCTCACCACATCAGCAGCGGTCAGGATCTGGATACCATGACAAATAGCAGCAATAGGTTTGTCAGCTTCAGCAAAATATTTGGCAGTCTCAATTACCCTGGCATCCAATCTAAGATACTCCGGCGCACGACCACCGGCTATCATCAGTGCATCATAACTTTTGATATCAATCTCGTCAAAAGTAGCATTGAGGGTGAAGTGATGTCCCTGCCGCTCCGAATAGGTTTGATAACCGTCAAAATCATGAATGGCAGTCATGATGGTATCTCCTTTTTTCTTATTTGGACAGACTGCATGCACTTCATGGCCTACCATGTTCAGCATCTGAAAAGGCACCATGGTTTCGTAGTCTTCGGCATAATCACCGGTTAGGAAGAGGATCTTTTTTTTAGCCATCTTTTGAAAATTTTGGAGTGAAAAGTTTCTACAAAAAAGGTACAGCATAAGGCTGAACACTCAAAAGTATCTAACGAAAAAACCGAAATATGAACACTAAAAAAAGGCTTTTTTTAGGCCCATTTTTCTTCTCAAAAAGGAAAATACTTATTTTAGAAGCTTGTGTCAACCACAAACATGACATGTAAACAAACCTTTATATCATGCTAGAACAAAGAAAGATTACCCTGGAAGAAAAGGAGATGCCTGAGCATTGGTACAATATTGTGGCCGATATGCCAAACAAGCCTTTGCCTCCACTCAACCCTGCTACCAAAGAACCCATCGGTCCCGATGCCCTGGCTCCGCTTTTTCCGATGGAACTGATCAAACAGGAAGTTTCCACCGATAAGTGGATTGAAATTCCTGATGAGGTAAGAAATCTCTATACACTATGGAGACCTACCCCCCTCTACCGTGCCCGTGGACTGGAAAAGATGCTGGATACTCCTGCCAAAATATATTATAAATATGAAGGCGTAAGCCCTTCCGGTTCGCATAAACCCAATACCGCTATTGCCCAGGCTTATTATAAGAGCATGTTTAAATTTTGAAAAGAGCGGGTCAATGAATAAACTTTAGGTTGACCAAAACTTAAAGATTTATGCA
>NZ_JBBPHP010000045.1:0-58032 GCF_038039535.1 Catalinimonas locisalis
TACTACCGCCAAATTGGAAACTTGCCAAGGTAATTGATGTGATGGAAAATTAACAGGCTACTTCACCGCACGGATACGTTAATAAGGGCATTGAAGTTACATAAATACGTAGTTATTCAAGCCATGTTAGATAAATAAACCATATTGAAGTATTTTAATATAGTATAGGCTATACTTTTTTTATAAAATTCTGAAAAGGTATAAAACTGAATTATGCAGGTGATTTTTTCCAAATTGATGAACGGTTTTTGAGGATTTTGAATCTTTTTTTACGGATATATATATAAGAGTACATTTAATAATGCTTCAAAAAACCATAATTATTATGGCGTTTGAAAGGGTATTTTTATTTCCTTATATCTATTAAATATATAATATAATTTAATGTGTTTTTTTAATTAAAAATACATATTAATAACCATAAAGTTAAATTATGTGTTTTGTTATATTTTTAAGATTCAAAAAAAGGAAGATGTCATTAGACAGAGAAATTGAAAACTTGCCCATGTAATTAAAGGTGACACAATGTCAACTAAAGACAATCCGAATGTTATAATATTGAATTGGTGATCGAAATGAGTTTAGAACATCCTCTTTAAAAAAAAACATTTCTATTAATAGGAGGGGCAGCTTAGGATATAATCTTGTAAACTACACTATACACGAAAGTGAAACACAAAAAAACATATATTTTAATAATTGCATGGACTTTTTGCCTAGCGTCATGTATTCCAACCAGGGAGCTGCTTTATTTTGAAGAAACTCAAGCCCCTAAAACATATTCACCGGAGAAACAGGAAGTAGTATTAAGAAGT
Organism: Catalinimonas locisalis; assembly: GCF_038039535.1. Classification (NCBI taxonomy): domain Bacteria; kingdom Pseudomonadati; phylum Bacteroidota; class Cytophagia; order Cytophagales; family Catalimonadaceae; genus Catalinimonas; species Catalinimonas locisalis. Next base: position 816 of record NZ_JBBPHP010000045.1, read on the forward strand.
GGGGATGTGCTCCACGTATCAATAAGTACCCTTCCTACTAGTCAACTGAATACATATTCAAATGCTGATATGCAAAGTAATACTGTCCCTATTATCAATGGATATACTGTTTCTGATGAAGGGTACATAAAGTTACCGGTAATAGGTAAAATAAAAGCGGCTGGAAAAACGGTTAATCAGATTAGAGAAGATATCACAAGCCTAGTAGCCGAATATTTCCAAAATGCTTCAGTAAAAGTTCATTTGTTAACCTTTACCATAAGTGTGATTGGTGAAGTATCCAGACCTGGGCAATATACCGTTTATAAAAGCAATATCTCATTTCTGGATGGGTTAGCTTTAGGCGGGGATTTGCTGCCCACTGCCAACCGGAATGAAGTACATCTTATTCGCACAGTGAATGGAGTTAGTACACGTAGTAAAATTGATTTACAACAGGATAGCCTGTTTTCAAGTCAGTATTATTATTTACAACCTGACGATGTGATTTATGTGGAACCTGCCCGGTATAGGAATATTAATCCTTTACAGCCCTGGGCTATTGCCGTGTCCTCATTATCTGTACTCGCAGTTATTTTAAACATATTCTTAAATTAAATTTCAATGGAAAGCAGGCTTCAAAACGACGAAGAGTTTGATTTTCATAATATTATAAGAAAGGTAAAACAATACCGCTGGCTTTACTTATTCAGCGTGATTGTTTGTGTCATACTTGCCTTCTTGTATAATCGTTATACTGTACCAGTATACAATGTCAAAGCTTCTATTTTGATTGATGAAGAGGAGAATATGAGTGAGACTGCTGAGCTGATTTATGGTACGGATTTACTTTCATCCAATAAATCATTATATAATGAAATTGCGATATTAAAATCTTTTCCTTTCATACATCGCACGGTAAAAGTGCTTAATCAGAGAATTTCGTATTTTAGAGAAGGCAGGATTGAAGATGGGGAGCTATACTCGACGCTGCCATTTCAGGTAAGGATTGACAGTCTACAATATAACAGCCTGAATGAGGATATTCCTTTTTATGTTACCATTCTTGATGAGGAAAAATTCCTGTTGGAAGCATATTGGGATGAAAACCTTAAAGTAGAAAAAGAACTGAAGTTTGATGAAGATTTTATGATCAATGGCACCGGTTTGACCCTTCGGTTAAATTCTTTACCTGAGAGCTCAGGAAGATTTTATTTCATCATTCGTAACTTTGAAAAGTTAGCCCGGAATTACAAAAATAAGCTTGCTATTTACCCTTATAGTAAAGAGTCGTCCGTAATTGATATCTCTATAGAAACAAGCGTGCCTCAAAAAGAAATAGATTTTCTGAATGAACTGACCCATCAATATACCATAGTGAGTTTGGAAGATAAGAATAAGTCTACTTCACAGTCTCTTACTTTTATTGATGAACAATTAGAAACAACGTTTGATACACTTCAGGTCATTGAACAGGAGTTAGAAAATTTTAAGTCAAGGAATAGTTTTTCCCAGGCCAGTACTATGATGGAGCGTAGTTTTGATAAAATTTCGGACTTAGAATCGCAGAAAGCTACCCTCTTGGTAAATGATAAATACTATAAGGCAATCCAACAATATCTGGAAGAAAATAGAGCCCTGGATGAATTAGTAGCTCCTTCTGGTTTTGGGCCACAGGATGTGCTGTTGAATAATCTGATTAACCAACTGGCTACCTTACAGATTGAAAAGAATACCTACTTAATAGAAGGCTCTGCGAAAAACCCTTATGTCAAAGAGGTAGAAGGAAAAATCAACAATATTAAAGCTACCTTAAGCGAGAGCCTTCAAAATATGATTGCCAGTAATCAGATGAGTCTGACGCAAGTGAATAATCGTATTGCCAGCCTGGAAAATGAAATTAGTGTATTGCCTGAAGCGGAAAGGAAATATGTAAATATAAAAAGGCTTTATGATTTAAATGAAAGCATATACAACTTACTGCTACAAAAGAAAGTAGAAGCTGGCATTACCCAGGCTTCCGCAACAGTAGATAATAAAGTGATTGAGCCTGCTTACTTGGTGAATACATTGCCTGTTAAGCCTAGGAAGACAAGGAATTATATCATTTCAGTAATTTTTGGCATTTTGTTTCCTATGGGTACTATATTTTTGCTAGATAAAATTAGTACTACAATTAATAGTAAAGCAGAAATTGAGAAATATATAGATTTACCACTTATTGGATCTATCAGCCAGAATGAAAAAAATTATCCTCTTGCAGTACATCAGTCTCCTAAATCCCCAACTGCTGAGTCATTCAGGGTACTAAGATCAAACCTCAGGTATGCCGTGAGAAACCAGGATACTAACAAGACTTTTTTAATAACTTCTATGATTAGTGGGGAGGGGAAAACATTTTGCAGTGTTAACTTGGCAATTGCTTTAGCATTGTCAGGGAAAAAAACGCTATTGATAGATTCAGATATGCGTAAACATCAACCTATTTCGGAATTAAACCTTGACTCTCAAAGAAAAGGTTTAAGTAATTATCTAATTGGAGATGCATTATTAGATGAAATTATTCAAAGTACACCTATCAATAATTTAGAAGTTATTGCTTCTGGTCCGATTCCTCCTAACCCAGCAGAGTTGTTGATGGAGGGGGCAATGGATGTGATGATGGATGTATTAAAATCATCTTATGAATATATTGTTATCGACACATCCCCTATAGGCTTGGTTGCTGATGCACAGATTATGATGAGTCATAGCGATGCTTGTCTTTTTATAGTACGTCAAAAATTTACACAGAAGGAGTCTCTCAGGTTGCTGACTGAAATTAAAGAACAGAATAGTATCAATAATGCGCATATTGTATTTAATGATGTTGAAAGCAGCTATGGGTATTATGGATATGGTTATTATATATATCCACAAAAGAAAAAATCATTATTTAAATCATTCAAAGCACTGTTTTAATCTCAAATGCAGTTGACTCAGGTATATGAAAGTTCCAGTAATATATATACTCAGTAATGGTAGGAGCGGATCAACCATTTTAGATCTAATGCTTGGCTCATTCCCAAATTTATGGACCCTAGGTGAAGCACAGCTATTACCTTTAGAAATTGATTTTAATGCAATTTGTGGCAGTGGAGAACCTATATTAGAATCCTTTTTTTGGAAAGATTTGATTCCAAGCATTCAATTAGAAGATAATAATAGCAGTATTAGTTATTTTAGAAGGTCCCATCCGCATGGGGCTCATACTGGTGCGGTGATCAGATGGAAATTACTCTATGAATTATTTACAGCAAAGTTTTCTAAAGATACACTAGGAAGAGTTGAAAGTTATGGGAAGCTTAATTATGATTATTTTAAAAAAACAATTCATCATGCTGAACAAAATGGTTTTGCTAATAAAGTTGAGTGGATTGTTGACGCCTCTAAAGATCCCTATAGGCTCATGTGGTTGCAAAAATCTGGTTTATTTGATATTAAAGTAATCCATCTGGTTAAAAGGCCTTCAGCTTTTGTATATTCTACTGCTAAGGGAAAACAGCAAGGAATGAACCCTGTAATGGTAGCAAGGATGACTCTAAGATGGATAATTGAAAATAAGATCATGAGTAAAGTATGTGATCAATGTATCTCTCCAGAAAATGTGTACACTCTTCAATACGAAGAGTTAGCTCAAGATCCAGACAAAGCATTATCCTTAATTGGAGAACGATTTGGTATTAATCTAAATGGATATTCTACTAATCAGTTTAGAGAATATCAAAATTTTGGTGTTTCAGGAAACAAAAGTCGTTGGGAAAATAGAAGTATTTTTCTAGATGAAAAATGGAAAAAACATATGCCTTCTAAACATATTAAATTTGTGAACCTGTGGACTCAAAAGCTTGCAAGTAGATATGGCTATAAAATTATGGGTTAAGAGTGCTTTAGCTCATCCATTTGTAAATAATGCCACATGGATGTTAGGAGGGAGTGGACTGCAGGCTGGTATTGCTTTTATCTCTAATGTAATATTGGCCAGATATCTAATGCCAGAAGATTTTGGGACATTTGCAATTGTGCAAGCCAACATAAATTTAAGCAGTGCAATATTAAATCTAAAATTAGAACCATATATTATCAAGCTAAATCAGACTACTTTAAAGGAAAAATATGAAATAATCACTACTGTAGCTGTAATTCAAAGCATAATCAATTCTTGCATTGGGTTTTTATTATTGATGTTATGGGGTATGATGAATATAGGTGGACTTATTTTACTCATTGATAAACTTATTGCTCCATTAGTTTTATTTCAGTTAAGTATTTTTGAGAGAAAGTTAAATTATAAAAGCATTTCATTTATTGAAACTACATCCAATACCTTGAGTCATTTGCTTGTGATAGTGTTGGCCATTAGTGGAGTTGGCTTTGTAGTTTTATATATTCGTGTATTTGCGGAAACTATTCTTAGATTAACTCATCTGATATATAAAAAAGAGTTGAAAAAAATGCCTCTCAAAAAAGTTAACTTTTCAGCAGTTAAGAATATTATTTCAAATGTTCGTGGCTTCTGGTTAGATGCCTTGTTAGAAGGTATGTTTGAGAGAATATTAATCTTAGGAGGAAGCTTCCTCCTTACCGAAAGACAATTGGGTTATTTTGTTCAGGCAAAAAGGTTGGCGATTACACCCCATCAACTATTACAACCTATAGCATTTCGTATCTCATATAACTTCTTTAATAAAGTAAGTAATCTGAGAGCAAGATTTTTAATGTTATATAAGATTTTGTTTTCTGAATTTGTAGTACTTACGGTAGTAGCGTTGATAATATTCTTTAAGTCTGAAAGTATTATCTCTTTTTTATTCGGAGAGAAATGGGTGGCTTCAGCAATGGTATTAAATAGCATGTTAGGCGTTATCACCTGTCTCACTCTGTTTAATACTTATAAAAGCTTTTTTATGTCTGGGATTCATATGAAAGTGTTCTTTAAGATAGGAAGAGTCATTCAGTTTTCAATATTATTAATAGCCCTCGCAATACTATATACTACTTTGTTAAAAGTTGATTTATTATTTGGTGTGTCACTAACTTATTCACTTGCATATGTAATACCTGTTTTGACGTTAACCTTATATAGCCTCTTGCAAAGTGTATCCTTTAAGAGTAAAGTCATTTATCAATTAATACCAGAAAAGAAGTAACAATGTACAGGGAGTTGTTATTTTATACTTTTGCTTTTTCTGCATTTATACCTATTTATCAGGCTTACAAAAGACCTCGGAAATTGTATGAACTACCTTTTTTGTATGGGGTAGCATGTTTTGTCTTTATAATTCCAACTTTATTCTTTGTTAAAGAAGACAACTATCTGTTAACAGACTCTCAATACAACCGTTATGTACTTAATGCTATAATCTGTTTTTGGGCAGCGATATGGGGGTATCATAGTATTAATAATGCTCAAAGAATTGAAAAAAATAGAAAAGAGTTAGTTTATAGTGACAACAAAATATTTATTGCTATTCTGCCATTAATACTTATTGGTGGTTATGCTTCTTCATTGATTGATCCTTCTGAGTTTGGCAGTGAGCAAGGTGGTATATTTGCAATCATACTGTTTTTTTCTCGTTTATTAAGACCTGCAATAGTTATCCTGTTTACCACTTATCTGATGAAATCTAATCAGAAAAAGTTAATACTATTATTATTCTATTTAGCACTTTCGCTTCAATTTATAATTATTTCCGGGAGAAGAAGTGAAGTGTTTAACTTAGTAATTACAATAATATTTCCACTATTCTTTATTAAGAAAGCATATATTCCTAAACAGTTTATTATACCAGCAATAATATTGGTAATAACTGTAATAGCGGTTTTACCAGTAACAAGAGAATTTACAAAGAGAGGGGAGTTTAACCAATTGTTAAATTTATCATTAACGGAGATTTCCAGTGCGTATTTAAGTGGAGAACGAACCAATGAGGTAATTGAAGCTGCTATCAATATGGAAGTAGTTGATAGAGAAGGAATCTATAATTATGGAGTGTCGATGTACAATTATCTAGTTCACCAATATGCAAGTTCTACTATTTTTGGTAGTGATGTTAAAAAGTCGTTGTTTATCGAAAAAGTCAATATGGATAGATTGAGAGAAAAGTATTTTTGGATGGGAGATGCTGTAGGTTATAAAGGATACTTATCATATACAGGCTTTGCAGCTACATTTTATGAATTTGGTTATTTTGGATGTATTCTCTTCTTTTTATTCGGCAGGCTTACTAAATCCTTTTGGGTGAGAACTCAAGATGGGAATATTTTTTGGGTATTATTTTATTGTTGTTTTGCCACGTTTATACTTTTTTCAGTTTATCATTCAATCATGGCAATACCTACCATTTTCTTACCAATATTAATTATACTGATAGGAGTGATGAATTATGCCAAGATAAAGAGTTACACAATTAATAATAAAAGTTATGCCTGACATTAGATTTATAGTTTCATTGTTAACTGCCAGGAGAGAATATGATGTAGCACGAGTTTTATATAATAATGGGTTACTGGATAGCCTTTTTACTGATTTATACTATGCGCCGAATCAGCCAATAGAGAATTTACTGAAGATTGTGTTACCACAAAGAGTTAGAAAAGTTTTAAATAAATACCAGTCACCCATTCCAAAAATAAAGGTGCACTATGATTTACCACTTGGAATAGAGTTTAGATACAAGTTAAGTAAGAATAAGAGAGGAGATTATTATAAAGCGCAAATAGATGCTTATAAAAAATTAAATAAAAGAGTAATTAAATATGCTGAAAAATCTGATTCTAAGGATAAACTAGCTTTTTTTGGCTTTGATACTGCATGCTTGGAATTATTTGAATGGGGAGCATACAATCAAAGCCACCTTGTGATGGAGCAATGTGTGGCTCCAAGAAAAACACAGATAAAAATGCATCAATATTTTGCTTCAGTTAGTAAGGACAGTTGCCAAAAAATGATTGAACATTGCCTACACCTTCAAGAGAGAGAAGAAAAAGAGTGGGAGTTGGCTGATACAATTGTAGCACCATCTTCCTTTGTAAAGGACAAATTGATAGAAGCTGGTGCACCTCAAGAAAAAATTACAGTAATTCCTTTTGGTTACAACCCTACACATTTACAAAAGGAAGCTGAAAATTGTATTGAAACCCGTTTTCGTAGCGATAAAGAAAAAATAAAAATATTATTCGCAGGGAATGCAGGACAAAGAAAGGGAATCTATGATTTGTTTTCTATTGCTGAAGATATGAAAGCAGAGAATGTACATTTTTTAATTGCTGGAGCAATTGAAGAAAACTGTCAAAACTATCTTAATTCTATTAAGCTTGACAATGTTTCATTCTTAGGGAAGCTTTCTCAAGCTGATTTACATGAAGAATATCGTAAAGCTGATATTTTTTTCTTTCCTTCCTATCTAGAAGGATCAGCCATGGTATTGCTAGAGGCAATGAGTTGGGGAGTTCCTGTTGTCACTACTTATGAATCAGGAAGTGTTATTCAGCATAAGCATGATGGTTTTATTTGTTCAGCAGGTGATAAAAAAGATATGAAATATTGGCTGAGTAAGCTTATAAATGACCTGGGATTAAGATATGAAATAAGTAAAAATGCTTTGTATACCTCAGCAAAATATACATTAGAACAATATAGTGATCAATTAGTAAATAAGCTTACAAATGTCAAGCAGTCTAGTTATGCGTGAAAAACAGTTCGCAAAGAGAGTAAGCGGATCAACGTTTTCAAAACTTAAGGACTTCGGAAGTTTACTCCCATTTGCACTGTACTGGTATATTACGAGAGCTTTCAGGCAATCTTTTCTTAGATTTTATTTCCATACGATAGGCAAATATGGGTTTCGTTCTATTGGAAGAGGTGTTGTTATTGATGGCATGCCTGAATTTATTTGGCCTTGTGCAGATATTACCTTGGGTGATTTTGTGAGAATTGGTAAAAGATGTGTTTTCCAAGGGGCTCCTGTATCTAAGATACGGTTAGGTAACAGAGTTACGGTGAATGATGGCTGTTATCTAACTTCAATGTTTTCTATTACAGTTGGGCAAGGGACTTCCATAGGAGAATATACCAGTATACGGGACTATAATCATAAGTTTGATGATACAAGTATTCCTATAAAAGATCAAGATTACTATGGCTCCCCGATTGAAATTGGGAATGATTGCTGGATAGGAAGGGGGTGTATTATTTTACCGGGAGTGAGTATCGGGTACGGAGCTGTGATAGGTGCTAATTCAGTAGTAACTAAAGATATACCTCCTTTATCGGTTGCTGCAGGAGTACCAGCAAAAGTCATTAAAATGAGAAAATCAGATGTCTAAAACTAAAGCATATTTTATTGACAATCCTTCAGACGTTAGAAAAAGACAAGGGCTTACTTTTAAGAAATCCTTATGCTTATTCCTTTATTATGTAATTGCTCGGCGATTACCTGATACTCCTCTACCAGGAAGTAAATTAAGCATGTACATACGTAATTTGTTAGCTAGACATATTTTAAAAAAAACGCCTAAGTTATTTAAAGTACATGCTGACGTTGATTTTGGAAGTGGATTAAATGTTGAAATTGGAGAAAATTCATCATTGAACAGAGGGGCTTGGATAGGAAATGATACGATTATTGGTGATAATGTGATGATGGGGCCAGAAGTAAGTATCTTATCAGGTAGTCATAATTTTGATAATACTGAGATCCCTATGACGATGCAGGGAGCTCCACCTAGAAAACCTGTAATTATTGGTAATGACGTATGGATTGGTACTAGAACTATCATACTTCCTGGGGTTAAGGTTGGTAATCATAGTGTTATTGGAGCAGGTAGTATAGTGACTAAAGATGTCCCTGATTGGGCTATAGTGGGAGGTAATCCAGCTAAAATAATAAGGTTTAGAAAATAATGCTTTAGATGAAGGTAACATTACTTTCTGGTTCTAATTCAAGGAAATCAGGTGGACTATATAATAGTGTAAGATGTCTGACAAATTCACTAAATCAAAAACAAGTTAATGCTTGTATTCTAGCTCATAATGATGAATTTTCTAGTGAAGACATTAAAGCGTATTCCAATCCTACTGCTTCCTATAAACTAGTAGGGCCTACTAACTTTGGTTACTCGACTGACCTACATAGAATTTTGAGGCAACAAAAGCCTGATATTATCCATACCCAATGTTTGTGGATGTACTTATCTAAAGTAAGCTTAGACATTTATAAGAAACATCATGTGCCCCATATAATCTCCCCACGAGGAATGCTTGACCCCTGGGCAGTAAGCAATGCTGCCTGGAAGAAAAAAATAGTTGCTACTTGGTTTGAAAATAATCATTTGAAAACATCTGCATGCATTCATGCTTTATGCCAAGCTGAAGCAAATGCTATTCGAGAATACGGGTTAAAAAATCCAATAGCGATTATTCCTAATGGTATAGATTTGCCCCCAAGTGAATTAACTCAGCTTAACACTACGCCAGCATGGAAAAAAGATATTCCAGAAGATAAAAAAGTATTATTATTCCTGGGACGGATTCATCCAAAGAAGGGGTTAAAGTTTTTAATAGAAGCTTGGGCATCTTTTGAAGAAGGGGTAAAAGATTGGTGTCTGGTAATTGCCGGATGGGATGAAAGTGGTCATCGTTCGGAACTGGAAGCTATTGTGAAAAAGAATCAACTGGAAAAACATATATTGTTTGTGGGTAGCCAATTGAGAGAAAACAAAACTGCTTCATATCTGCACGCGGATGCGTTTATTCTCCCATCATTAAGTGAAGGATTGCCTATGTCAGTTTTGGAGGCTTGGTCATACAAACTGCCAGTATTGATGACACCTCAGTGTAATTTGCCTGAAGGATTTCATGCCAATGCTGCTAAACAGTTTGCCCCAGATGTAGGAGGTAATTATCTGGCATTATGCTGGCTTCAAAAGCAAGATGTAACTCAACTGAAGTTATTAGGTGAAAATGGTTATAAATTGGTAAAAGAGAAATTTACGTGGGAGAGAATAGCCGAACAGATGGCTGATGTTTATAAATGGGTATTGACAGGTGAGCATAAGCCATTAAGTTTAATTGCTGACTAAGCTGAAATTTATTTTTGAAATGATCAAGATATTTTAATATTTAATTCAATTGTTATTATGGCAAATTATCAAGATTACAATTTTAATGAAACTTATGTCCCTCATCATCATAGCTATTTGTTAAATCCAATAATTAATTTATTAAATAAAAATAACAATAAATATATTTTGGATCTTGGTTGTGGGAGTGGTTTTTATGCTAACGAGCTGATAAAAAGAGGGTATAATGTGTTTGGTACAGATGCATCAGAAACAGGCATAGCACTTGCAAAGGCAAAACATCCAAATAGGTTTTTCTTACAAAATCTTGAAGAAGACGAACTTCCCCCTGAAATAAGAGATATTACATTTGATACAATTATTTCTACTGAAGTCATAGAACATCTATACAATCCTCAAGAGTTTTTAATGTTTTGTAGAAAAATTCTTGCAAAGAATAAAAATGGAACCTTGCTGATAAGTACTCCATATAACGGTTACCTCAAAAACATTGCTTTGTCAGTGACCAACAAATGGGATCATCATCTTAATCCTCTTTGGTTAGGAGGGCATATAAAGTACTGGTCAAAAAAAACATTGGAAATTGGACTTGAAGAGGCAGGTTTTAAAATAAATAAGTTTGTTGGTTGTGGCCGTTTACCTTATCTATGGAAATCTATGTTATTTAAAGCAGATATTGATAAATGAAATACCTTACCATAATACTACTTACGTATAATGAGGAGGAAAACCTTCCGGATTGCCTTAATAGTATGTCTGAATTGAATGCTCCAATATTCGCAGTAGATTCATACTCTACTGATCGGACATTGGAAATATTAGAAACTCATGCGATTCCATTTTTGCAGCACCCTTTTGAGAACTATGCATGCCAAAGGAACTGGGCACAGATAAATTCTCCTTTCGATACAGAATGGGTTTTCCATTTGGATGCAGGAGAAAGAATGACCCCAGAGTTAGTTAGCTGGTTAAATCAAAAATTTGACCCAAACGCAGATGTAGATGGGTTTATGTTTAGCAGACGTACTTTGTTTTTTGGAAAATGGATAAAACATGGAGGCCACTATCCTAACTTTCATCTGAGGTTATTTCGTAAAACAAAGGGGTACTGTGAGAATAAGGTTTACGATCAGCATTTTATCGTTGACGGTAATAAACGAGTAGTACCAGCAGGGTTTGATATCATAGATACAGTAACGGATACTCTAAAAAACTTTACAGTTAACCATGCTAGATGGGCTCAACTGGAAGCTGATGAAATCGTTGCTAATAAAAAGATGAAAGGGGAGGTAAAAGCCAGTTTTTTCGGTTCACCTATTGAAAGAAGGCGTTGGCTAAAAAATAATATCTTCCAAAGAGCCCCCATTTTTGTCAGGAGCTTTTCATATTTCATATACCGCTACTTCATCAAATTAGGGTTTTTGGATGGGAAATGGGGATTAGTATTTCACCTGTTGCAGGGTTTCTGGTTTCGCTTTCTGGTAGATAGCATGGTATTAGAATTATTGCATAATACTCAAAATACAAAAAATCAATCTAATACTTCGTCAAAAGTAGCCCCAGAATCAGGGTTTAGGGTTAACTATAGTGTAATGCAGACTAACAATAAGGTTTCAGTTAAGTCTGAATAAATTCCAGTAACTCTTAATGAAAAATATTACCTGGAAAAACCTTTATTTTTGTGCGTTGGTAACAATATATTTTTCATTATTTCTCTGGGTATTATTCTTCAATAGAATCCCCCCTTTCTATCAGAATAGTTTACCCGCGAAAGAGTTGGGGGCTCAATTGATACCACTAAATACCTCTTTTATTTTCATCAAAAAATCAATTTCAAATGGTTTTAGTTGGCCTACCACCTATATGATGGTATCAAATCTACTTGGGAATGTTATTTTATTTATCCCTTTTGGTATTCTTTCTCCTCTTTTGTTTTCGTGGGTACATAAATCAAAAAGAATACTGTTCTTAACTTTACTATTTAGCTTCGCTGCAGAATTGATCCAGTTTTATTTTCAAATTGGAGTATTTGATGTTGATGACATTATTCTGAATACTCTTGGTAGCGTAATAGGTTATAATTTACTCATTCAATTTTGTTATGGGAGGCTTGAAGGATAGTTGGTTAGTTTTTAAGAATTCAACTATCTTCTCTTAAAAGGATTAATTTTTCTTCTAAACCTAACTGGACCAAGCTCTTTAAGATCTGGCTTATAATTAAGGTCATATTCAATGGCTAACATTCCTCCTACATTACTGGTAATTTTTCCAACGTCAAAGGCTAACGTACCGCTGACCTTCAACCCATTTAACTTATAATTGAGCTCCTGCATAAAATAACTTTGCTTTTTATCGCCCGCTACCCAATGACTATCGTTATAATTGCCATTATTAATGGTATAGGTAAATAAGGTACGGTAGGATAAAGAAAACCACTCAGTTGGAAAATAGCCTTTAACTCCTATATGGAAGCCATTGATACGGTTATTTGCAATGTTATATACCGCTTGACTGTTGTAGCTTTCTCCAAAGTAATGAGTAGCTCTTTGGTAGTCAAAGAAGAGTGGAGTACCAATGATATTCCCTTGGTAAGTCCAACCATTGGTGTAGCGTTCATTATTGTAAAAGTTATAATCTGCCCTCCCAGTAGGACTTGTATTATCCTGCCAGGTGGTATTAATGGCTTCAAAGGTAAGGGCTGAAAGAATGGCATCAGTTTGATGGTTAGTCCATGAAACACCTACCAATCTATTCTTAATCCTGAAAGGATTCATATTGGTTTTACTCTCAAAAGGTACCTGGGTGTAGGCTGTGAGATTAAAATCCCTAGTAGTGAGTGTAGCCCCATAATCAAAAAAACCTAAGTTATTCCCTGGTACTGCAGCTTTAGTGAATATATCTATCCACTCTCCAGGAAGCTTGTTACCCTTTGAGCTTTCACCTCCCCATACTACAAACTGGTTTAACCCTCCATAAAGGTTAATGGTGGTAAACTTCCGCGCATTGACCAAAGGTTTTTTTCCCAGCCTGACATAAAAGCTTCGTTGATGTAGATAAGCTTTGCTCACCAGAGAGTCACTGTCCATCCATCCATTACTAAACTGCCCTTTTACCTGTATCCATCCCGGAGCAATAAAAGGTACATCGGTATAGCTTGGGATAGCCAGACTTACTTTTGGTATGGGCAATGCATTGCCACTGATTCCTAAAGATCCACTGGAAAGCTGATAATCTACTTCACCAACGACTTCTTTGTACCGCCCTATGTCTAATCGTAAAGCGTGCCATTTCACCTTGGCATAGGCTTCAGAAAGAAAAGTTTTTTTGAAGTGATTATGATTGTTAATGGAAACTCCATAGATGATGTTGGAAGTAGGTTGATCAGTATATCTACCGTAGTACTGCCTTATGGGGCCTTTCCCGCCAAATGTATGATGATTGCTTAGTGTAAGATAAGTACTGGCGTCAAACTTTTGATCAGTAATGGTACCCCAGCGATTTGACACCAGCCACAGTGGCTGGTAATCTTCTTTCGCAATGGTAACACTAGTCCCTACTTTTACTTTCAAAGAGTCAAGAAACTGAGCACGCACAGCATGGTTTAGCCCAAAGTAGAGTGCTATTATAAGTATAGGTGTAATGTTTTTTTTGTAGTTTTTCCACCTGTTCATGGCATTATATTTTATCGAGAATGCTACTCCTGATATGATCAAAATTTGGTGTAAGATGGAAATGTGTTTTTCATAATCTCAGCTTTATTATGACCATCCCATATTTTATTTTTGTCTTATTGATAGCGCCTCAGCAATTTCTCCTTCGAAGTCAAGTATACTTTTATCGGCTTGAGTACACCTTTTTCTTTTTGAAGTCGCCGGATTTCCCTGGTAAATTTCGTAAGCTGATAAATCAGAAGTAGCCACTGAACTAACAGACAATACACTATGAGAATGACATCTTACTCCGGGGCAAACTACCGCATGGGCACCTATCCATACTCCGTCTTCCAGGACTATGTCATTTACAATTAAATCAAATGTTTTTACCTTGTAGTTATGGCTGCCAGTTAACAACATTGCACCCTGAGAAATGCATACATGATTACCAATCTGTACATTAGCTAAATTATCAATCCAGGCATTTTCCCCTATCCAAACATGATCTCCGATACAAAGTCGCCAGGGATATTTAATATTTACACCAGGTTTTATGACAACACCTGTGCCTACTATTGCACCAAACAGTCTAAGTAGTCTGGTTTTTAGTGTATTTACAGGAAACAGACTGGACTGAAATACCAGGCTATTTGTGAAATACCATAGCAGCCTGATGATTGAGGTTTTACCGGGCTTATACCAGTCGTTATTATACTGATTGAGTGCTATCTTTAGCATTTGAGATGTATTCTTTAATGATGTACCGCAAATTACAGTCTAGGTTTAAGATGGAATATGTTAAAAAAACACAAATGGTACGTAAGCATAGAATGTCATCTAATTGGTGGATAGTAGTGGGCATTAACTCCTTTTTCAAAGGAGACCAATTTATTTAACCTTGTTTTCAAAGTAAATTCATGACAAGTAGAGCTGGGATGAAAATTACTCTGGACTGTAAGAGAACTCAGTATTTACTAAATCTACCTTGACGAAGTTTTATCAGTAAAATCTTCTGCTTTTTTTAGGCAATTAATCGGTCAATATAGGATAGATCAATCTTAACTTTTTTTGCATCTTATCCTTTGACGTAAAAATATACAAGGTAAGAAATCACCTTGTTCTCAATGGGCAAACCCAGCCAAAATAGATTTCTTTGAACATCCAATATTTTTGGATCTGCCAACCTTAGACCTTCTTATTAAGCCAAATTAAAACAAAGTAAAAATTGAAAGTCTCTATCATTACTGTCGTTTATAACAATGCAGCCACAATAGCTGCTTCCATAGAGTCGGTATTAAACCAGGACTATGAGGATATTGAATATATCGTAGTAGATGGTCAGTCTACAGATGGTACTCAAGAAATTATACAGCAGTATGCCAATGATATACAAGTATTTATATCTGAGAAGGATGAGGGGTTGTATGATGCACTTAATAAAGGAATTGCTTTAGCCAGCGGCGAAGTTGTGGGGATTTTACATGCTGATGATATTTTTTATTCCAAAAGCTCAATCTCTGAGGTTGTGAAGGGTTTTGAGAAAAATAAGGTGGATTGTATCTATGGAGACCTAGTATACGTGGAGAGAGAAAATACAGATGCCATCGTTAGAAACTGGAAATCAGGTGAATACAAATGTTCAAAGTTTTTGAATGGATGGATGCCCCCTCATCCTACATTCTATGTAAGGAGAACATGCTTTCAACAATATGGAGGTTATGATACAGCGTTTAGCTGCTCCGCTGATTACGAGCTTATGTTACGTTACCTGTACAAAAATAAAGTGAAAACAGGCTACGTAAATAAGGTTTTAGTAAAGATGAGGGTAGGAGGAGTAAGTAATAGCACTCTTAATGGTAGGTTAAAAGCTAATCAGGAAGATATGTTGGCTTGGAAAAAAAATAATATTAGCCCTAACCCTCTACTTCGTATTATGAAGCCTCTAAGGAAAATAGGACAGATCAATTTTCCTGAAGTTGGGTTTAAATGGGCTACATATTTAGCTTTAATATTACCTTTTGTAGCTTTAATGAGCGGCTTGGTTGATGGTATGCAAATTGAAACTAATGGAATAACTGTTGGCTTAGCCGGTATTTTTGCCTGGGGTATAGTTGGTGTTTCTATACCGGTAGTGATCAAAATAGCTGAAATCAAACATTTGATGGATAAACCTAATCACCGAAGTTCTCATGTCAAACCAGTTCCTACCTTAGGTGGTATCGCTATTTTTGCTTCTATTTTGTTGAGCCTAACGATCTGGGGAGGAATTAATGAGCTTAATCACCTCCAGTATGTAATAGGGGCCTTAACTATTATATTTTTTATTGGAGTTAAAGATGATATGTTGGTTATTTCTCCTAAAAAGAAATTTATAGCACAAGTTATTGCTTCTATCTTAATTGTTAAGGGGCTTGGAATTGATGTGCAAAGCTTCTATGGAGTATTAGGAGTGAATGAAATATCACCTTGGTTAGGTGTTCCATTTACAATTTTAACTTTTATCCTAATTACTAATGCCTATAACCTAATAGATGGAATTGATGGGTTGGCAAGTTCACTTGGTATGTTTACCGCTTGCTTTTTTGGAAGTTGGTTCCTAAGTGCTGGATATAAAAACGAAGCGATTCTTGCTTTTAGTCTTGTGGGGGGCTTAGCAGCGTTTATTAAGTTTAATTTTTCAAAACACAATAAAATATTTCTCGGCGACACAGGTTCATTGATTATTGGCACATTAAGTGCGACAATGATATTCCAGTTTCTCAAGCTAAACGGAGATGTAATCAATACCCCTTATTACTTAGAAAATGGACCTATAGTAGTAATGGGTGTTATAGGTGTTCCTTTATTTGATGTACTGCGTTTGTTTGTTTTAAGAATTGTTAGGGGACAGTCTCCTTTTAGTCCAGATAGAAATCATATTCACCATTTGTTGATTGACTTAAGCTTTAGTCATAGAAATGCAACTATTTTCATTGGAATCCTGAATGTAATAATGATTATGTTAGCTTTGTTTTTCTTTACTATGCTTGATCCTACTATATCCTTTCTACTTTTAATCTTGAGCTTTTTATTTCACATAGTACTTTGTCACCAGCTTCAGTTTTCAAGTCATAGAGTAGTCAAATTGCTATTCATAAAATACATAAGGCTTCTGAATGGAAAAAGAGTAGTAAAGCATACTATTAAGTCTTCTTAATTAAACTTAAAATAATTGCATAATCCTGCTAAAAAGATAACATGAAAGATGAGTTCTCTTGAGCTATTGCTTTTATGATAGTATAGTGTTGTTTGCTATGTATGAAGAAGTTAATTAAAGTATATCACAAATGATTTTGTATGAGGTGTGAAATTGATTGCCCAGCGCTTTTTACAATTGTGAAACAAATCATAAAAACACAAGGCAAAGGATAGTAAGATTTAAGCATTGACCACCTAAATCTCGGAGTACAATATAATCTGGTGAGTATTTGAATAGCTAATCAATACGAATTTAGGTAGCTGTACATGACAGGGTAATATGGGATTTAGGTAAGGCAAAATCACACTAACCTACTGGTTAACCTTGGATGCATAGTGATTGGATTACAGTTTCCATATGCTATCATAACTTAGAAAAAACTAATAAATGCAAAGTTCACAGAGCTCCAAAGAGAACTCAGCACAGATATTGCCAAGTGATAAAAATTAGAGTATCCATTTTCAGGTGTGAAAAGACTTAAGATCATTCGCAATAGGATAAGCCTCAAATTTTATGAAATAGAGACAGTATCACGTAAATTGTCTTTGCTTTGCTCAATTTTAGATTTTTGCCCTCCCCCTAATAAACTATCCAAACTTAAGCGAAGTAATTTTTCCTAAAAATTTATACCAAAATATATTTTTACATATCATATATTTGTTATTGCTGATTATTAAGCTTACTAATAAGTTAAACCTAGGTTAATAATAACCTAGGTTTCTTTATTAACCACAATTAAGCTCATCTTTAGCCTTTTAGCATAAACAAAAAGAGCTCCCAGTAATAAAAAATTTACATCAAGCACAATACAAATTTGTAATAATTATCCTTTAAGAGTTCTGGAATTAAATATTTCCATTTATCTCAATTAATTCCAGAAAAATATTTAACCATGTTAACGTTTTTCTATTAAGTTTACTCCCTATTACAGGCAGACTAACTATTTACAGTGCATTGAGGTCTATGGATTTGGGTGGAGCAAAAAAGCACATAAATGTCGCTCAGTGTTTAGTAAAGTAAAGTCAAAGGGGTAACCTACAGGGCTTTCCGCGTGCTGCTCTGTGATATATGGCAACCTCCGCAAAATATTTCTCCTTCAGAGCTTGCTTTTGTGTATCTGCCTGGTGGTACATTGTAATTGTTAGACAAAATTCAGGGAATCGTCCATTTTTTAGTCATCTTGCTACCATGGGCCCAAAGGTATTGAGCGCGATAGCTAAAGGACAACTCCATGAATTCTTCTAATGTCATTCTTTCCTCTTCCATATCCAAGCAAGAGAAAAGCCCAGGAGGTCATTTGCGATGAGATCCCGGGCTTAACTATGTTTAAAAAAAAATAAAAACTATGTTGATGTAAAGTAAGCTACTGCCGCAATAATATACTAGTGTATTTCGGTGACTATATTACTGTGTATGAAAGAAGTAAAAATCTTAAAGTTGACTCCTAAAATAATATTGTCATTGTATAAGATTTAGATTTCTAAAAAATTAGAAAAGGTAGTCCAACCAAAAAACCTATTGTTATTATTAAGTTGAATACAACTCCTAAACTTAGGAACGGTTTTCATTAATATTTATAGATCTATTTAGGAGGTAAAAAATTGAAACTGTCAGTTTTTTTATTTGTAATATAAGGCCAGCAATAATGTGAAAATATATCCAATAATAGGTTAAAAAAGTTAATCCTCCACTGCTAATTCTTTTCCTCCACTAATCAGATTATTGAATACGAGCTGCAACCAGCTCACAAATTGCTTGTAAAGTTACTATAGTTAAACTAACCTTCACTTATGTTTTCAATCTCAAGCACCATCAACGTATCACCTCAAACCTAAGCGCAAAAGTATAATTTTCCTCTTCTAAAACTTTATCAACCCGTATCTGCATAAACTCTTCATTAAGTTCTTCCAGTATCCAGTTTTCATCAGCATAAGACTCTTCCATTGCATAACCATAGAGCATGCGGTGACCGGAGGCAAAAAGAGATACTGCGAAAATGGTACGCTGATCGTTGAGCTTCCATCCGGCGATGAGTGGAATGTAGGTGAGGTCATTTTGCTGACATACTGTGTTTCCTTCTTCACCATTCAATTGTCCAACCGCTCCTGTACCAGGAGCTTCGGTGATGAAGATGTTGTCTTTTACACAGGCAGGTAACTGTGCATACCAATCCAGTATTTCGCCATCGCTCTTTCTTTCCGCCAGCATGGAGACTACTTTCCATCGTTTCTGATGCAGCAGTGTTTTCATTTCATATTCAGGAGGGGCAATCATCTCTGGAGACTGACATGAGGCAATTGTAGTAAAAGCTAGTACATAAAAAGCATAATAGTGTTTCATAGTGAGCACTAGTTTTGGGGGTTAAAAAATTGGGGTATCAGATATTAAAGTTCTTTCCAGACTTTTTCTTTGCCGGACAGCATCGTTTATGGATTCAGGGTTTTTAGTGACTTGCATCAACAATTCATCAGATTGCTCTAGCAGTGTTTCAGCAGTCAAAAGATATTCCTCGCTATAGGACTGCAGTGCTATTCTTTCCGCCTCAGTCATGGAGAAGCGATCATTTTGCTTTAGTACTTCATTCATTTCAGATGCTTTGCGTATGAGGTCTTCTGCCAGAAACTGAAAAGCTACCGCTGCATATGCCATTCTTTGAGCAGCGTAGTACGAAAAGCTCTTGATAAGCTCAGCTGAGGTCTCCTTATCCTCTTGAAAGTTATTAAAGTCAATGGGCAGAGCTTCAGCAGAACTAGCCATAAATAAATCAGCATAGGTTTCATCTATTGATCTGTATAATACAGGATGTTCACCAATGATAATATCTAGTTCTATATCTGACTGGCGAATCCCATTGACCAGTTCATCAGCCAAATAGATAGACTTAGAAAGATCGCTCCAATGCAAATCTCTCACCGACTCAATCTGCTTCCACTGATGGAGCACTTCCTCTTGCAAAGCCTCAATACTGCTGTATTGTGCGAGCATACCTTCTCTGTGCTCCAGTGTCTTTTGATACTGTTGTTGCTTGACTACATTCATGGCAAAATCCTGCACACTTTTACCTAAAGCTTTGCTATCATAAACCATGATAAGCTGGGCCCGAAGGGCAAAAGGCAGCATAAAGAAAAGGGTGAAAAATCTGAATTTCAAGTGCATGATAGTGATATTCAGGGTTGAAACAAAGTACTTTTTTCAAGAATTTTTCGCTCCAGTTGATGCTCAAATACTTGGACTGAGTAAGCCTTTGAAAAAGAGTTAGATGCGGCTTTTTGTACCCATTGATCAGCTTTGGTTTTAAGCTTTGAGCTACTTTGGAAGTACTCCTGCATCCTTTTGATAGTCTTTAGTCTTTGCTGTTCAGTCATAGAAAAAACTTCATCACGCTGCAACAATAGCTGTAACTCTTGGGCATTTTTAAGTTTGCTTTCAGCGAGATCCTGATAGGTCTTAGCCAGGAGCAGTTTTCGTTTGTCGCTCATCTCTTTGAGTGCTAATTGATTCAGCTTTCTTTGCTTTTGATCAACATCAAAACTACTAGGCTCAGTCAACATCAATGACTCATCGTAGGGAATTAGCTCCTCGTAAAGAAGCTGACTCTTCTGAGCAGGTTCTAACTGGGCATGATAGATTTCAGCAAGATTGTTCGCAAAAGAGTAACCTGTTAATTGGGAAGAAGCCTGTATTATCTGAAGAGCATTGTCCCTTTCTTCATCCAATTCAGAAACTCGAAATTGAGCAGTACTTGCAGTCTGCTTGAGAAATTCCTGATACAAAGCTTGTAACTGGTGAGTCGCTGAAACCGTATCCAGGCTTTGCTCAGTAAGCTGCTGGATAAGTCCTAGTATGGCTGCCTGTTTGGTATCATGGTTTAGCTGTTCTGCTATTTCATCTTGTAAGAGATGATCACTTACTGAGATTTGAGCTAGCAAACCATGGGTAGGTATAAGTATGAGAACAAGGAAGATGATGAACTTCATACGAGATGAAATTTATGGACACGAATTTTAATAAAGTGGGGTATTGGCAAGTACCTCTCGTTCCAACTGTTGTTCGTACTGTTTGATGGGGCCGGTCTTGCTTTGTTTTGCCGCCTCCATCACATCCAGGATCAGTTGATCGGATTGAAGCTTCAAGTCTATACTTTGCAGGATATAGTCATGGGCCTGTTTGATACTGGAGAGTCTTTCTCCTTCAGTCATAGAAAAGCGTTCGTTGACCAGCAGCGCCTGGCTGAGTTCCTCAGCTTTTTCCAAGAGGTCTTGAGCTAGCTCATGATAAGATAAGGCCACCTGTAACTTCTTCTTGTAAGCCATCTCATCAAAAGCGGCACGATTCACCGAAAGCGATGAAAGGCTGGTTTGCAGGGCATCCGGGCTAGCAGGTAGTAGATTGTCTGCGCCAAAACCATCTAACTCCTGGTATAAGCCCATAGCACCATTTGCGTTTTCAGGGTTATGATAAGCATCTTTGAGTCTTTCAATACCCTCAAAGCCTTGCACATAAGCATCCATGTTGGTGGCTATGGATAAAGCCTGGGCTTCACTGTTTTCTAAATTGGTCCATTGTAGCTCCTGTATGCTTTCGGCCTGTTTGAGAAATTCCTGGTAGTTGTACTGTAGGTCATAGATTTCCCCAATCCTCTCTTCAATCCGGTAGGATACTGTTACTTGTTCGTTGAGTTTATCCAGTTGATCATTCAGGGTTTGTCCATTGGCTACTGTCATCGCGATATGCGTGACATCCATGACCGGAATACCCTGAGCAAAAACCTCGGTACTCAAGCAAAGCCATATTACCAGAAGAGTGTAAAGCTTAGACGTTTTCATGCTATTGATCATTTAGTATTTGAGAAACAAAAAGAGGAAGCCCATCAGGCAGGAATACTGTAGTTTGCTTTCTTCTACTTCTCTGAAGAACATTACGACCCAGTTCAGCGGCTATATCCAAAGGAATATCTCTTACCGACCGCTGTCCCTGCCGGTAAAGGGTTTGTTGGCCAGCTTCTTCCAGAAGACTTTGAGACTCATCCAATAGAATACCCTCATGAAAAGTATGATGATGCACCTGAAGGTGAACTGGAGTTTGCAATATCCTTGAAACCGTTACCAGGATTCTGCTTTGGGCGATTCTTGCCGAGCCGTAAAAAATGGTGCCGGCAGGAAAAGTCTGCCCCTTGATGGATAAGCTTTCTGTTAAGCGGAGGCTTAGCATATCGTTGTTACCCAACTCCTGATCTCCATGTATTACACAAGCGGTAAAGCTTTGGGTAGAGGTATTGGCCAGGTTCACTTTCACAGCTTGAAAGAAATTCTGGCTGTCTGCTTTATTCATATCTTCAGTAGTCAGCACTTCGGTTTTTTTTTCCTTAGGCGTTTCTGTAGTGACTTCTTTTCTTTTTCTCTTCATTTTAATTTTCCTGGATGGAGAATTGACTTTTTTGAGTGTATCAGCTGCTAAAGACTTTGGCTGAATACTCTCCCTTTGTATGGAATCTATCTTTTGAACAGAATCAGTTTTAGGCAATGACCTTTGCTTGATCATCTTCCAGTCAGGCCTGGTAATTTTGGACTTGGCCGCACCTTTAGCTTGTTGTGAGAATTCCTGTCTTCTATCTTTTTCTTCCTTTTTGAGGGCTTCTTTGTAGACTTCGGTTTTGTCCGGTAATGCTTTGGGTTGAATACTTTCTTCCCAACCAAAGCTAGGCAGCGGAGTAAGCCGTATTGTCTGTAAGATATCCTTACCCTTAAAGTGAAGTACAGTGATTGCAATTGCTGCTGCTCCGACAATGAGTAGCAGCCAGGATTTGGAGAGAAGTTGCAATACTTTGTCCTTCCAGCTTTTGGCAGGCTTGGGAGCCTCAAAGCGAAGCTTTTCAGCATTGATATGCGCTTCATCAATTTTGTCTTTAAAGTCCATGGTGTTTTTGGGGTTTGGAGATTGGTGGTTAGGGATTAGAGATTGAAAGTAACTTTACAGTTCTAAAGATTAGCTTCACACTAAAGGCCAAGTCCTAATCCCCAACTCCCATCCACTAATACAAATCCGCTCTTCTGATCAGCTGATAAGGAAGTTTTAGTGAGACACTGCGACGTGCCCCCTTTTCTCTTAAAGTAGCGATAATAGATTCCTTTCTTTCCAGTGCCTGAAGGGGAAGTAAATAATATAGGTAGGCAGATGAATAGGGTAAAATATCATTACTCCCCCACTCTTCAGCTCCTAATATTGGAAAATGGGCCGCTTGTGTTTTGGCAAAGAAGCCTTTCCTGTACTTCTTGAGTCTTTCAAAACCAATAAACTCAGTTTGATAGATTACCGAAGTATGGTTTTTTACTTTGAACTTGAGATAAGTAGCCTGATGATCATGCAGTATGCCTACCAGCTTAAAACCAATACCGTGCTCTCTATTTCCTGCATAATGAAGATCTGTTTGCTCTTTGAGTACTTTAAATCTCTTCTCAGCTTCACTAACTACTGACTTTTCATGATCTGTCTCATCCTTTCTGAAATCATAAAAAGCCCGAGGATGAGATTGAAAGATGAGTATTCCCTGAAAGGGCTTCCCTCCTACTAATGCATAGAATGGCGTCGGTGAAACATTATCTCCTTTGGCAATCACCATGACAATTTCACCTTCAATGCGTGCTTCATAATGCATAGGATTACCAATATCTGCCAGACTCACTGCTTTATCAAAGATTAGATAAGACTTTGCCTGATCAGACACATAGATGGTATCCTGACTATAACTTAAAGTAGTTACCAACAACAAAATGAAAATTAAATTGTATCTGATCATGGTTGCTTTTCTTCTTTATGAGAGTAGGCGATAAAGTCAAAATCAGTAAGCAAAAGGCCATAAGGGTTCTTCTCATGCCGGTAGGCTTGCACTACCTTGAAACTCGCTGCAATTGGAAGCGTCCGTACATTGTCTCCGATATGTACTTCCTGCAAGGCATAGAACTTTCCTTCTATGGGAAGGGTGTTCATATCCAGTACCACAGAGTCCAGCTTGACCTCCGTGTGAGAACCATAGCGGACGTAGTTTTTCTGCACTTCTCCTTCTTCAAAGTCATGGTAGATCCTTTTACCGGATTCTTCATCAATTAGATTCAAGGCATAGTTGATATGCTCATAATAAGTCTCCGCACTATGGGCAAACATATGCTTGACAAAGGTCTCCACATGATTCTGGGTCTCTATCCTGGATACTTTTCTTCCGTCATAATAGCTGGCAGGGAATGTACCCCAGGAGGTAATGACATAGGTCTGTTGCTGGTAATACTCTTTTACTTTTCTGTATTGAATAATATATACCACAGTAGAAATCATAAAGCCCAGGATGCTGACAGCTGCCAGCATCTGCATAGTCTTGAAGGTTTTGTTAAAGTCTTTTACGCTTGACATGGTGTTTAGGGGTTAGAAATTTGGATATTAGGTTTTAATAAATCATTGTTTTCTGCGATGAGCGTATCTGGCTGCCTGTGCACCAGCGTTGACTGATGTACTACCGGCTGCTCCTGTACCAACGACTACTTTACTAGTAGACATCACGGCCTTTCCCTTCTGATACGCTAATCCTGCGCCTAACATAGCAGTGCTAAAGACCCTGCTCTGAAAGACAGCAGCATGTGAATGACCGATGATGTAACTTGTCAGATGGGGTACCATAAAGTAGAGAATGACTATCACCAGACTGACCAGTACAAAATTGGTGGTGCTCAACTCATCAGGGAATAAATAACCATTGAAGTAGAGACTGTTAAATTCTGATACCAGTGTATCCAGGATAATGAGCGTAATACTCCAGAACTGTACCGTCAGATAGCTCTGCAGCCATTTCATGGCAAGGCTATTCAAACCAGGTATGACCGACAATCCAATCGCCAGTGGTCCTACGATGTAGAGAAAAGCCAGCAGCACCAGACGGATCAATTCAATGCCTTTTCTTACGATATGCACAAAAGATCCTTCCAGCAAAGCCAACAGCCAGTTGACCAGGTCAAACTGCATCAGGCGAGTAAAAGAGGCATACAGCTCTTCCATATTGCTGGGCAGCTCTCCGGTCTGGCTTCCCGGCAAGAGCAGGTTCCACATCTCAGCAAGCTTCTGCATGAAGGTCCTGTCAGGTCCGATATAATCCGAGATCGCTTGAATTGTCGCACTGATCACATCCAAAAAGTCTGAGTAGAAAGCAAGCCCAATCCAAAGCACCACACCTCTGACCATCGGCTGAAAGTCCAGGCGAAATCGTTGGGAAAAGACCAGTGCAGAAAAGACCTGGTTGAACACAACAATCAACAGAAAGACTGGAATCATAGAGAGGCCAATAGCCAGGGTTCTTTCCAGCAAAGTGTTTACAGCTGCTAAAAACTCAGCGCTCGCGCTTAAATTGTTCATTACAAATTGAAAATTGGAAAATTAAAAATTGCAAATAACTTATAGCAAGGCTTAGAACATGTGTGAGTAAGGAATTGGTATTCGTAGCTTTCATGAATTTTCAATCTGTAATCTTCAATTTGGAATTACTCACAAATTGATTCACCGCGAAAGGCAGATTTCCCTGATACCTTTCAATGAGCTTTCGCAAGTAGTTTCGCTCTTCGGGCTTGGAAGAAAGCACCGCGTCCAGATGAGCAGAGGTTTCCAATCTGAATACTCTGGCTTCTTCTCCCTGCTTGATAAAGAGTTCCCGGAAAGACTTCTCCACTCGCATGGAATGGATCAGGTCTATCTCATGATCGGTAAAGCCAAGATGATCCGCCAGTTCACTAACCAATCTTTTGTCCTGATGCTTCAGGATGATCTTGGTATCGGCATTCACGAGTACTGCTTCTCCCACACTGGATTTTTTGATCTCACCCAAGCCTTGGGTGATGATGCAGACAGAACCGTTATTCTTTCTGATGGTTCTGAATAGCTCATTAATAAACTCCTGTAAACTCCCCGAAAGCATGGACCAGGCTTCATCCAGATAGAGATATTTGATTTCATCAGGGTACTTTCTGATCTGGTCCAGGGCCAGTTCAGTAATCAGCAGCGTTACCAGTGGATACAAGACTGGATCAGTATTGACCTTATCCAGGTCAAAACAGACCAGTTGTTGTTCACTGATGCTGATCTCTTGTACGGCATTGAGCACCTGCCGGTATTCGCCTGAGACAAAGGGTCTCAAGACCGTTAGGAACTGCTCCATATCAAAGTACCTGATCTCTGAGCGGTATTCTTCTTCCTGCTCATGAATCCGGTGGTATTGCCGCAAGAAATGATAAAAAGAATTAATCCCCGGATAGGATGCCGGGTTCTCATCCAGATGTTGGTAGTAACGGGGAAGGATCATTTTAAAGATCGCTCTTTCAGCAGGAGTTAGATCCTGTTTTCCTGATCCATCAGTGCTTCCTCCTTTCCAGATGGTGCTTAGCACGGCAATCAAAAAGTTACTCTTCTCAGCGGTAAGCAGATACTGATTATCCTCATTCTTCTCCAGCAGAAAAGGATTAAAAGCCAGGGGCTTTTCAGCGCTATATTCAAAGTAAGTCTCGTCAAATGATTTTCCGTTCAGCGCATACATTACATTACGGTAAGTACCGCCTTTGTCAATGATGATCTGCCGGGCACCTCGCTCTAGTCTTTGGGCAATGAAGTTTCCCATGGTGTAAGACTTGCCTGAGCCAGATGGGCCAATGACTACACAGTTCTGGTTGGCTTGCCGGGTGTTGAAAAGATTCACCTGCAAAAGATTTCCAAAGCGGTCACACAAGTATTCTCCCGTTTTATCACCAACATGACTTGTCATGAAGTGCAGATAACATCCTGCAAGATCTGCCGAAGTAATGAGCCAGCGGTAGTGCTGAAAACCATTTCCCGGAAGAGAAGCAAAAAACAGATTGCCTGTATCAAAACTCTCAACGACTACTTCTGCGCCATAGAGCTGACGAATGGCTGAGACCACTCGTTCAACGTAAGTTTTTCTTAAATGCTCATCACTTTCAAAAACCATCACGGATTGGTGCAGGCTTACCAGGCTAGTGTTACCTGACCTTACATAAGCAGTAAACTCTTCCAGTTCCTGAGCTTTGAGCTCATGATCCTGGGTAGTGAGCCACTCTAATGAGTCATTGAGCTTTCTTTCAAAGTCCAGGTTCTTGAGTTCTCTCTCAGTGTCTTCTACCAATAGACATTGGGTCACGACATGAGGAAATTGCATGTATTGAGACAATTGATAGGTATAGGGACTACTGACGCCATAATGGTTTTTGACACTGGCAAAGACTTCATTGCCTTGCCCTATTATGGTAATCACATTGGCTTTCTTTTCTCCGACAGCCAGGGAGGAAAGATCATTGTAGAGGACTCTATTTAGACTTGTACAGGGATGATCAAAAGAAAGATTGATGTAGCGCAGATAGAGGGAGTTTAACTCATCTTCATTTAACCTATCAAAAGACACATCCTTTAGACTGTAGAGTCCTTTGACAAAAGAGGCTGCCAGATTTTCAGCTTCTTTCAGCAGATCCTCTATGCCATCAAATGGATTCTTCAATATAGATCCTCCGTAGGCAAACATGCTGCTTACAGGGTTGACCCTTTGGGGTGAAGTATTATTTAATTTGCTCTTGGTCCTGCTGGGAAAAGAAAGAAACAGATAGCTTTCTTGCAAAAGTGTTAATCTCGCAAAGAAGTGTTCGTGCAGTTTAGCTTCGTAATAAGCGGATTCCCGTATATTTTTCGCTTTATATTCTCGGTCAAAGTAGATATCGGTCTTTTGTATCACAGTACCTACCGGCAGCATCTTGAGCTGCTGGCATAGCACATCATTAGCCTGACCGTACTGGCTCTCCGTCCAGGACTCCAAAGGAGCTCCGGATACACGAAAACCTATGCCTACTCTTCCGTCTTTGAAGATGACTTTATCTTCTTCCAAAGCAAATATGGGTAGTCTATCCCGTAGATAGGTAGATTTTTTCTTATTAGGTTTGATGAACATGTTTACGTTAGAATTGAATCATTGTAGTTGTTTGTTTCCGGTATTTGGTCCGTCACCTCCAGTTTCTCTTCCCCAAACCTCTAAGCGCTTGGGTTGCCAGAAACGATAGGAAAGCAGTGAAAAAAGAAAGCTGGGATGCTTTCGCAAGTTGATGCGTTTCAATAGAAAAAAAGCTCCTAAAGTTGCGAGTAGCACGGCAAAGAAATAGTACTTGCTTACCGGCAGAAAAAAGTTGATCACAATACCCAGCACCATTGCAATGGACAAGCCAAAGAGCAGGGCAAACAAATCCTGCATGGGCAGTCCTAAAATCTGGGCTTTCTTTTCAATGGACTTAAATGTTTTCATTATCCTTGCGTGTCATCCAATAAAATATCTCCTCCTAAGAAAGCGGCCAGGTCATCTACGATGAACTGAAAACCTCCGAAAAGGGCAATGGCGATGACAATTCCGATCATGAACTCCACCTTGTCAGGAGCACCCGTGAAGAATTTCATGGCAGCTTTGAATATTCCGATAGCAATACCTATCAGAAAAGCTACATTCAGAATAATCACAATCCAGCTTTTGATGCTGTTCATGGCATTTTCTACCAAAGCCTGTCCGAAGGACTGCTGAACCGATAAGAAAACAAAAGCCATTAGTAGCATCAAAGACTTGCTACGGATGATCTGCGCGGAATAAAGCACAGCACGGGCTTTGAGGAATGCATACAAATTTTGCATGGTGTAATATGGTTTGGTGTATAAAATGAATTGACAAAAACACTATAATGAATCACACATCCCAGGCATTCTTGAGTGAAGCAAGACGTTCCTTCTGCTTTTCCAGGCTGAGCTTTGACGGTTTATGGATATTCACTGGTTTAGGTGTGATTTTCTCAACTTGCTCATCACCCAATTCAAACTCAGAAAGTTTATATTCTTTAACCAGAATTGCCGGATGATTTTGATAGATAATTTTTTCTTTTCGGCTCGCTTTAGCCCACTTTCTACACTGCCAAACGGTCAAAACCAATAGCAAAACCCACAGTAGAAGTGCTACTATGCCCAGCGGTGAATTCATAAAATTTAATAGACTTTGTGTCATTTTGGTTTGTTGCTTTTAAGTACAATTTTTACTCACTTACTAAATCAATACAATACATATCAAATTGTATGAATTATAATATTATAAGTATTTGATATGTAGATAATTATAGCAAAAAATGAATTGAATATGCAAGCTGTAGATATGGATAAATTGATTGCGATGATGCTAAATACAGTTAAGTAAAATTAGAAAAGTACAATATAATATCTGGAGGTATCAGGTATTAATATGGCAAATACTTGCAGTGAAGTATTTTAACCCGTGGGACAGGAGGTTTTTCTCTTACTTGTAATAAGTGAGTTCTATCGGTGGGGATTAAATCCTCTAGGCTAAGCTTTTATCCTGAATATAGGTAGTCTGAATGCTCAGTAATACTTTCTTTGAATGAACATGGTCTTTAGCTTACAAGGTATTGTGGTTAATAAACCAGTCAACGTATTCAGGAATTCTAGTCCCCAGGTAATAAGGCATGTTCATCAGCAGGTAAGGCTTTCCTTCCGAAGTTTTGGTTTTAATGACTTTAAACTCACCAGCATACATCCTTACTGCGTATGGGTGGGACGCACGTGCTACAAACTGATGCAAAGATTTCAAGCTGCCGGTACTTCCCGACTTGATTTCAATAGGTATTACTTTGTCCTGATGTACATACAATAAGTCTACCTCTGAAGAAGCCTGATTTTTCTCTCTCACCCAGAAGTATGGCTTTTTGTTACTGAAGCTGTTAAGAGAGATAAGCTCCTGGTTGATCAGATGAGGAACAATGCTTCCTTTATAAGCATTACTCATATCTTTTAAGCCTAGCATTTCTGCCTGGATACTTAGCACATGATTTATCAGTCCGGTATCCAGCAGTTGCAACTTAGGCGACTTTTTCAAATCAGGTATAAGGGGTACTTCCATGTCTGTAGTAGGGTACATGAGCTGTATGACTTTGGCATCATCCAGAGTACGCATGGCTTCTCCTACCTCCCGGGAACGGTAATTGGAATTACCGAAATGCTGAAACTTGATACGTTGGTCTACATAAAAGGGGGCTGTAGCCATGATGTGTTTGATAACTTTCCGCTCGGTGTCGTTTTTGGCATACTTTTCCACATCATTCTGATAGGTGCCCCATATGCTTTCGTATACCGAAGGCAACAGTTGCATGTTTCGCTCCTGCACATAAGTTCTCACTACCTCAGGCATGCCTCCCATAATGGCATAGGTATGGAATAAATTGAGCAGGGTGGTATGTGCAAAAGCTTTGACCGGCATCTGTTGCAATTGCTCCAGCGCAGTGTGATGATTAATCGCCTGAAGAAACTCTGAAAAGTTGAGGGGATATAAAAATAAATATTCCACCCGGCCTACCGGAAAACTCTTAACCTTACGCATGGCAAACTCCAGTAATGACCCTGCCGCGATCACTGGTAGTTCAGGCATCTCCTCGTAAAAGTAGCGTAATAGCTGAATAGCCTTGGGGGATTCCTGTATCTCATCAATAAATAAAAGGGTGTCTTTCAGTTCTGAAGTTAGGTTACGGGATAAAAAGAGCGCATCCATGATCGTATGAACATTCTCATAGGCCTCAAAAAAATTGCGGTCTTCTGGTTTTTCCAGGTTCAGAAAAATAGTTTGTGCATACTTCTTACCAAAAGCCCGGATTAGGGTAGTTTTGCCTACCTGTCGGGCACCTTGCAAGATGAGAGGCTTTCGGTGGGCTTTATTCTTCCGGTTTAGATGTTGCTCACCAAACTATTATTGTATTTTAACCTCGGAGTAAATATTTCCGAATGTTGTAACATAATAAGGGTAAAATTAATAATGATTTGTAACAAAATAAGGGTGATCAAATAGAGCTAATTATAGCCTAATAATTGTATTGTTATTTTCTCTTTTCAAATATGCAGTGATAAATTCTTCTGACTCTGTAATTTTCTTAATGAAATATTGGAGTTCAGCATTTCCAAGCTTTGCTAGCTTTCTATACGCTTCTCTATGGCAATGTCTATACATTAACTGGCTTCCGCAAAAACATCTTTTTTCACTTCTGGAAGGCTCTTTCCTTTGCAAAATAAACTGTAACCATTTTACTATATCTAGAATATTATCAGTTATCAGTTCACTCTTGAAAAACTCTATTTCTCCAGAAATACCGTGTGAACGTTCATTAAGAAAATATCCTTTTAAGCGTCTGAATGTTTGATTGAAAAAATAGGGAATAACCTCTGTCTCGATGAAGTGAGAGAGGGTGATGCCATTCTTGCAGATTAAGATTTCTTCAGGTAACGTTTTGATGCAACAGTGGCCTGTGCTCTCAAAGATATGCCAGTCAATATTCCTTGGAATCCTTCCTCCAGTTTCAAATACCAGAGGAAAACGGCTGGGATAATGAGCAGTGGGAAGTATCTCAATTGCATAAGTATCTTTTACACCCTCATTTTCACTAACTAAGTCCAGTTCTCCTGAAATAATTGGAATGTCATTTTTTTCTATAACTCGAAGCTTTGGGGTTTGACAACCTATCTCTTTTGCTTCTGTTAAAAAAAGCTCTAAACCTTTTTTGCCCATGGATTTGAAGATTTTGCTCCAGAAATGATAGCGGCAAAAGCTTTTTGATCTTCCTCTTTATCCTTACCCTCTGGAAAACGATCGCCTAAGTGTTTATTCCAAAGCTTACTTGCTTTTAACTGGTTTGGCTCTCTGAGTGCTTTTTCTGCATCTTCAATGAACTCATTCAAAGCAGTCAGGAAGTTTTTCTTTCGTGTATCATCATAATTAGCAAACAGATCATCTCCAGGAACCATAGGAACTATACACTCAAAACGGAAGTCCAGAATTTTCTTTATTTCTTTCAGTGTATCTTTTAATGTGATGTCATCCCTGTCATTGTAAAAAAAATTGTCTTTCGCATTGGCAGCGAGAATTGTCATAGATAAGCCATTGGGCATTCTATTTCTTTTGTGATCGCACCATGCCTTCAAGAATTTAATTACTCTGACAAGTTGCCCTTTTATATCTTTTCTTTTGTTGAGCCAGTCAACCATAGCCTTGGGGTCACTATCTTCCCATCCATTATTTTTAACCGCAAGCTGATATTCCTGTCCTTCTACTTTATAGTATACCGGCATATCAATTTCATAGTCACCGGCGAATATGCTTCTTATGCACTTCTTTCGGTGTTCAGGAGATGTTGTAGTATATCCTTCTACAGCTTCTTTTACCCAAGTCTGCAAAGTAGTAGCTGAGACATCAGGCTGACGGAAAAAGTAAACTCCGTCATCCAGATCACAAATATCCTCTTTAGTTCTTATACCGGTTCCCATTTTCCCAGATCCCTGTATATAGAACTTTGGCTTATATTCTGGATGATTTTCTTTAAAATCCTTTCTTATTCTACTCCTTAATCCATCTCTGGAATTGGTCATTCTATCTTTTTTGACTTTTCTAATTGAAATATCCTGATGGAACGTTTGAAATAATTCGTGACAATCTGCCATAATTAAATTTGTTTTAATGGTTTATACTCTCTTTTTTGTCTAACAAAAAACTCTTTTACTATCTCTGCACCATGTTCTTTGAAGGATTGAACTCCTATGTCCTCAAGCTGGGTTATTTTATTTTCAGCACTTTCATCCATATCAATAGATTCTCCTTTTTGGAAGTCATACTGCACCCTTTTATAAAAGAATCTTGAGTTACTTGTGTGTCCAAGTCCACTAGCTAGAAATTTGACAGTGTTATCGGTGTTTTGTGCTTGTGCACTAAATATCATTTCAAAAACACGCTGTCGTTTGAGCCAGTACATGATTCCAAACTGATGAGGGTTCAAAGTCTCTGAGAATTTCAGATGTCCGGTACCCAGAGACAATACCTTGATTTCCTCAAGAGGCACATCTAGTGCACAATGGGCTTCAATGATACCTATGAGAGTGGGATTGTTGGCGATAATGCCACCATCAACATTATGATTGACACAAATCTCGTTTTCCCCTCTTACATGTTTGTATTTAAAAGAATGTGGCTTAAAAAAGATAGGGGCAGAAGCAGTAGATAGAGCTACATCATGAGCAGGTATTTGATAATCCCGCTTAAGGTCAGGGTGATGTGCAGTCTTATAAACATGTGCTTTTCCTAAATATGCATTAAATGTTGGAATACAAACTCGTGTTCTGGAATGCCCAAGTCTTGTGTCTCCTGTTTTAGAAAGAGGTTGAAATGTTTTCTTTAACAAACTATAGAGATACTCATTTGGGTATTTAGGTTTTCTTAAATAAGAAAGAATCCCTGGTCTTCCAGGAAATATTTTTTTTGCGTTCTCCCGGTAAAGAAGTAAAATATCTTGAGCTGACATGCCTAATGCCAAACCCAGGGAAATTATTCCACCTGTTGATGTTCCACAGATAAGGTCAAAGTAGTCACATATATTTTTTTTTTCAGAACAGTTATGATTGATTTCTTCTTCAAGTTCTGTAAGTAATCTAGCTGGATAAATACCTCGGATGCCTCCACCATCTATAGATAATATCTTGAATGACTTTTCTTCCATTGTCTTTTCTATTTTCACTTAGTTGACAAGTTTCAAATTTTATACCAATCTGTCAACCAAAACATTTTGTCAGTATTTTTAAAAAGTATAGTTCATAACTGTCATACGTTGAAATATTTATTTATGACAAGTTGACATATTTACTTTATTGACTAGATTTGTAAACCAGTCATTGCTTTTTTATGTTGTTCAAATACAACAATAATTTACTTGTATGAAATACTTTGCTGAACGTTTAAAATCAGCTCGTTTGATGAACGGCTTATCCTTGCAGGGACTAGCTGATCGGATCAATAATAAAGTAACTAAACAGGCAATAAGTAAATATGAACAGGGGCTAGTAACTCCTGATAGTGAGATGATAAGTTTACTTTCTGAGTCGCTTCAAGTGCGTCCGGATTATTTTTATTCAGATACTGGAGTAAATTTTGGTGAGATTGAATTTAGAAAACTCAAAAAGTATTCTGCCAAAGAAAAAGCCAGGATCATAGAGATTGCTCGCGATATCCTCAGAAGATATATTGAATTGGAGGAGATTCTGGGTATTCAAACTCAATTAAATAATCCTTTAAAACATTTTTCTGTGAGTAAAAATCATGCTCAACAGGATGTTGAACATGCGGCAGATGAGTTGCGCAAAGCATGGAAATTAGGGTGTGATCCAATAGCAAATGTCATCGAGCTTTTAGAAGACAATCATATAAAAGTCATTGAGATTGAATCTACTGTAGAATTGGATGGGTTTTCCACTTATATTAATGATAAAGTTCCTGTCATTGTACTTAATATAAATAAACTTGATAACAACCCTGATCGGAAACGTTGGACTGCATTGCATGAGTTGGGGCATCTTTTACTAGAAGATCTGTCAAATTTTCCAGAAAAAGACAAAGAGAAACTTTGTCATTACTTTGCAGGAGCTCTTCTATTCCCTGAAGAAGCAATTAAAGGTGAGCTAGGGGAACGTAGAACCCGGCTGTCTTTTCATGAGTTAGGAGCATTAAAGCAGCAATATGGTATCTCTATGCAAGCTATAGTGTACAGAGCAAAAGACCTTGATATCATTAGTGACAATTATTATAAGCAGTTTTTCTTTATGTTTAGCCAAATGGGTTATAAAAAGGAAGAACCCTATAAATATCAAGGTTACGAGAAGTCTAATCGCTTCAGCCAGTTGTTGTTTCGGGCCTTAGCTGAAGAAGTCATTTCTATGAGTAAAGCAGCATCTTTGAATAATCAGAAACTAGCTGAATTTAGAAAGGAAAACCTGATGATTTAATGAAGATTGCTGTTACAGATGCTTGTATATTTATTGATCTGATTGAGCTAAAGCTTATATCTCCTTTTTTCAAACTGGGCAGCACACCACTAGAATTGGAAATTCACACCACTTTAGAGGTAATAGATGAGTTATATCCAGAGCAACAAGAGATTTTGAAAGCATATGAAACAAGCCAGCAATTAACTATACATAATAATAGTGCTGAGGGACTGGAGGAAATTCAGTCCTTTAACTTTCCTAAAGCTTTATCACAGCAAGATAAATCTGTAATCTATGTGGCATCTCAATTAAAAGCCATGGTATTGAGCAGTGATAAACCAGTGAGGAATTTTGCCAAAAAAATTGCTGTTGAGGTTCATGGTATGTTCTGGATATTTGATCAATTGGTTGACAAAAACCTTCTCGACCAAGAAGAAGCTATTATTAAAATCCGTCAACTTATGCATACTAATCTAATCTATCAGAATAATATCCAGCTTTGGAAAGAAGCTAATAAAAGGATCACTTCCTGGGGCGGTAATGTTGAGTAAGAAAAGAAATCAGTATAATTATCTTCATTGCACAGAAGACATAGCATTTCTCAGTTGCTAGTGGCGATCTACTATATGTACCTCTCAATCATAGTTTATAACCTGCTCTAGTATTAGATAAAAACTTCCAACCGCACAAGGTTCATGCAAATGGATAGAGCAATTTAGGCTTGATTGCTGGAAAATAGGCAAGAAATTCCGGCATAAAGCCACCCCACTTTCCTCTACAAGTTTATTCCGTTGCTTCGTTGCCCGAATTCCAGCCCCAAGCCTGGGTGATGGCCCATCAATTTTTTCACCGTCCCATTCCCGGGACACAAACCCTTTACTCTTATGAAAAAGTATTCTAATTCCCAGGCTCGCAAAGATGTTTACCAAATGGTCACTGACATCATCCTAGAAAAACTAGAACAAGGGGTCATTCCCTGGAAGCAAAGCTGGAGTGAACAAGGCCCTGCCGCCAATTACCTGAGCAAGAAGCCTTACCGCGGAATTAACGCACTACTGCTCAACAGTCTGGGCTTTAGCCATCCCTACTTTCTTACTTTCAAGCAAGCTCAACAATTAGGAGGTAAAATCAAGAAGGGCTCCCAAGCTCTTCCAATTGTTTACTGGCAATGGTACTTCCAGCATCAGCAAACAGGGAGGAAGCTTACTGAAGAAGAAGCCAAAAGCCTCCCAACCGCTGTAGTAGAGCGCAAAGCTTTCCTCCGCTATTACCGGGTTTTTAATATTCAGAATATTGAAGGAGTAACATTTGATCTGCCAAAGCACAACCAAAGTATCGGTGCTAATAAAGATAAACTGATGCAGGGCTTTAAACCTCTCCACACCATGCCATATTCAGTTGGGATAAAGACCCAAAGCAATACACCTTTCTATCATCCTCAACACGATTACATCAATATGCCTAAGATGACATCTTTTCCTACTACTGAAGCGTATTTTCAGGTACTATATCACGAGCTGTCGCATGCCACTGGCCATCCTAAAAGACTGAACCGTAAAGGCGGCAACACCCCTCAACGCTTCGGTTCATGGAGCTACAGCCAGGAAGAGCTTATCGCGGAGATGGGAGCCAGTTTCTTATCCAATCTGATGGGATTTCAGACTGAAGTAGAACTCAATGATGCCGCATCCTACATACAAGGTTGGCTTAAGGTACTGCATAATGATAAGCGCTTTGTCATAGAAGCTGCCCAGCAGGCTCAGAAAGCAGTAGATTATATTCTAGGAAACAAGGAGGGATCGCCGTGAAACGGGATTAGTCTCCCTTCCTTTTTTTCAACAGGATGAAAATATTGATTTAGCTAACTTAACTATTGATAAGTACTAGTGCTGAGCATAGCGCTATTGTTTAAATCGGTATAGATATCTTCCGTTGTATCATCATTATGGCGCTGTTTGCAAAATGTACTTTTAACCCTTTCTGAAAGATGGAAGTAAGGTACCCAGATTGCAGCACCAATAATCAGTCTGCCTACTTCCTTATATACTTCCATACGATGCTGATCTGATAGTTGGGACGGAATGATTTCTTCAGCGATCCATAAATCCAGCACAGGTATAATAAAGCCTAATGCATAATAAAATGTGATTAAACGGGGCAGACTGGTCCTGCGCTGGTAGAAAGCAAGGAGTACCATAATGGTAAATACAAGAAACAGCGTATTACAAACTAATTCCGCTCCGAAGAATAGAGCATATTGAACAGGGTTGTCAATACCAGTGGAGAAAATACTTTCCCATGAATTTTGGTTGAAATAGTCGTCTGAAAAAATATCTACACCCTGCAAAAGAGGGGAGAGGGTTAGCCCAATGGCAGGCAATATGAGCCATCCTCCAATAGGTTTATCTTCGGCATATTTCCAGGCAGACGGGTCATACTGATCGTAAATTCTGTAACAAATAAATACACCAGCTCCAATAGCAATTACCACCAGTACCACAGAAACCCAGCTTAAGGAGAAGCCTGCAAGGCTATGGTAGTAGGTAAGGTAATAGTTGAATTCATTTTGTATGTCCTGATGTTTACGCAGCATTTCCTCTGCTGAGTCTCCCGCAATATATTCTTTATTCAGGCTGTAATTATGCGTTACTGAGACTGTCCTGCCATCACTTTGAATAATATTTTTATAGGCAAACCCATCTCCATTGATATTTATGTCCAGCGGTTGAACCGGCCAGTCTTCGGGCATATCCACCTGAGTCGTCTGAGAAAATGAGTAAGGCTCTCCCATATAATAGGGCATGCTACGTTGGGTAGTTTTTGGGTAGCCGAGTTGAGACTCAAGTACTAAAGGGTAGATTTCACAGTAGAGATAGGAAGAATCATCAGAAGTGAGCCAAAAGTTTTCTATCTGGTAATGCTCCTCTACCACCACTTTATTGGTAGAACTGCGTTCATAATCAAAAAACTTTACAGAATCCACCGATTTCAGTGAGGTATACAAACTATGGTAATAGTTGAGATAACTTTGCTGAATAGACGCCCTTGAATCAGTATTGAAATTACTTCGGATAAAGTCCGCTTTAGAGCCGGTATATTCAGAGCGGATGAGCAGGTCTGCTTCTTCACCTATCTGCTTTACGGTAATTAACTCCTTAATATTAATTGTAGGTATAATGCTCTTAGGAATACTGATAAGCTCTGAATTTCCTTGCTTTATGATGAGCCCTCTCTTATAGTTAGGAAATGACATATGGGCAAGATCACCTCCCTGGTTAGAGATAGTTGGATCTACAAAATAGTCTGCTCCCTGGAAGCGAAAGTTCACTACACAATGATCAAAGGCTCTGTTGCTGGGTAACTGTTCCACTAAATCCTCTTTCAATTGCGTATTGACCAGCATAGGGTAAGCTTCAACACCTTCTTTGCGAAGTAAAGCGACCAGCAACAGAGACTTGTCTTTGCAGTCACCATAGCGCTGGTTAAATATTTTTTGAGGGGGATGAGGTTTGTAAGCACCTATTCCAGACTCAAATCCTAAGTAGCGGATATCATCCTGAACCATTCTGATGAGTGAAAGAATAGTGGTCTCTTTTGTAAAAGTATTTTCCAGAACAGGATTAAGTTTACCTACCTGGCTTTTAGAATATTCGTACAAAGGAAGCGCCCAATCCACTACCTCTTTCCAATCTTTAAAAGTAGAAATCGCTACATGCCGATGAGGATCGTACCAGGCAGGTACATTGTTATCATACAGTAAATAATCCATTGCTTCTACATCCCAAAGATATTCTTGTGTAGCATCCGATTGTTTCACAGTAGGTTCAGCAGCACCTTCAAACAGGCGATATTGGATATCCTGATGAGTATTGCATATGAGTCGGCTGTAGATCCGGTTGACGGGTACAGTGTGCTGATGATAGAAAACAGTAGAAAACTCACCCTGGTGAATAGGGTTGAATCCCACTATAGAATAAGCATATTCTATGATATCGTTTTTGCGAACATCGCTTAGGTTCACCACCGCTGACAAAGAGCCATCATAAAGTGACCTTTCCATACTGGTTTCTCGCTGGAAAGTCTGAACCTTGCTCTGCTGAAGCTTATCTATTTCTTTTCCTTCTCTGATGATTTTAATATCATGCACCAGCAGTTTCTGATAGCTCGGATCAAAGGTTATACTGATATCTGACATGGACTGAATACCATCGGCATTCAGTACCTTTACAGCATAGTGTCGGTAGACGGTCTCCCTTAACAGGTTAACCTGCTCATCAATGAGAAGGTATTGATAACTCCCATTATCCTGAAGTATTTTTTGGCTAGTAATCGGAATGTTATTGACCCAGGTTTGAGGTTGAATTTTTTGAACTTGCTGGGCCAAAGAAGAGAGCGTACAAAGGCAAACTAAAAGAGCTGTAAAGATATTATGCATAGCTTATCATTTACAAGCAAATATATAACTATATTAATTAATTATATAATTAAATTTATATAAAATATCTCTTTAGATGTTGAGCAGGTTTTATCTTGTTCATTTTGTATAAGTGACTAGGCTTTCTGATTTTGCAGATATAATAATATTTGCTTCTTATCAGCTGTTGTTTTTATTATTTAAATAAACTAACATAGGGCTATCTAATAAATGTAATTTGATGTTACCGTCTTCAAATCCTGGAAAAAAGCTTATTATTTTAGATGAGGAGGATGTTTGGAATCGGCTAAGGGCAGGTGACCATAGTGCCTTGGAATATCTTTACCGTACCTATGGTAAAGATTTATTCAACTTTGGAATG
Organism: Catalinimonas locisalis; assembly: GCF_038039535.1. Lineage (NCBI taxonomy): Bacteria > Pseudomonadati > Bacteroidota > Cytophagia > Cytophagales > Catalimonadaceae > Catalinimonas > Catalinimonas locisalis. The sequence goes on from NZ_JBBPHP010000045.1 coordinate 40,475, forward strand.
AAGCTGTATGGGAGAAACGAATGGGTGCAAGATACCTTACAAGAGTTATTTATAGATCTTTGGAAGCAACACCAAAAACTATCAGCAGTCACCAAAATTAAAACTTACCTTTTTAAAGCCTTTAAGTACAAATTACAGCGCCAATATGGCAAAGAGAAGCGTTGGATTTATCAGGTAGATTTTGAAAAACTGCCGGAAATGGACGTAGAACTGCCTCTGGAAAATAAGCTAATCACCGCCCAACTTACTAAGGAACAGCAACATAAGATTGCTAGTGCTATTTCAAAATTGCCTCCCCGCCAAAGAGAAGTGCTACACTTATTATTTGATGAAGATCTGAGCTATGAAGAAATATCTCAGGTTATGGAGATTAATGTAAGGTCAGTCTATACAGTTGCCTGGAAAGGAATCAAATCGCTCAGAAAAGCCATAATAGATTTTCTTTTTTTACTTGTCACCTATCATTTTTTATTCTTTTCTTAATTTTGCAATTAGCTGAAATCCAGTTGATTATATTCTTATTTTAAAAATATTTTATTTTTTTTCTCTTTAGAAGGATAACTTTCTCAGGTTGATGTCACTGTTATATTGAAATGGCATCAATATGAGTTACAGTCGGTTTACAGTAGAAGATTTTGTGCTGGATAAGTATTTTCGGAAGTGGGTACTTTCACCCGACGAAGAGAGCAACTTATTTTGGCAAGGTTGGTTGCAACGTAATCCTGATAGAATAGCAATGTTGCAGGAGGCAAGGGCAATCATCCTGAGGATGCCTCGCATTAACTACGGATGGAATGATGAACTTGAGAATTCCATTTGGAAATCTATTGTGCAAAGCACAAAAGAAAATCCTCAAGTTAAGGATGCAGCCAATACCAAAGTTATTCCGCTAAATGCGGAGACAGTGTTAGGCACCTCGGCAAACCCGTCTCAAAGAAAGAAATGGGATTATCAGAAATTTAGCAGAGTAGCCGCTACTGTATTGCTGTTGCTGAGTATTGGTATAGCAGGTTATTTAGGATTTCATGAAAGTGAAAGAGGGGAAAAAGCGATCGCTTTTCTTACCAAAGAAGCTCCTCTTGGCACCAAAGTACGGTTTGACCTTTCAGATGGCACCCAGGTGATATTAAACGCCGGGAGTACAGCCCGATATCCTGAACGTTTTTCAAGCAATGAAAGAGTAATAGAAATTAAAGGAGAAGCTTATCTGGATGTAGCCAAAGATAGCTTAAGACCATTTAGAGTCAGGACCAATGAAGTGATAACCGAAGCGTTGGGAACCGCATTTAATGTTAGAAATGAACAAAATAAAGTTGAAATAGCCCTGGTAGAAGGAAAAGTGCAGGTGAGTTTAGCAAAGCCTGATACGGTATCTACTTTGATACTTCATCCCGGTGAACAGGCTTCTTTACATAGAGGTAGACATTTAAGCAAACAAGGGTTTGATACTGAGAAAGTAATCGCCTGGAAAGATAACATTATATTTTTTGAAGGGACATCTGAGGAAGAGGTAATAAGACAACTGGAACGTTGGTACGGTGTCAAAATTACCATGATAGGTCAATCCTCAAAACCCTGGGACTATACAGGAAAATTCAAAGACAAAGGTCTATCCTATGTATTGAAGTCTATTGGCTACACCATGGGTTTTCAGTATGTGATTGATGGAAAGGAAGTAAAAATTATGTATACGAATTAATTTTAAACAAATGAGGCAATTTTTAAACAGCAGCTAGAAGTTTACGCTGACTACAAGACCTAACAGGTTTTTTTAATACTTACACACCTAAAACTTATACTCATGTCAACACTACTACAACACTTAGGCAAGTGCTGGAGATTCTTTCTGGCACTCCTGCTATTGCAGGCTTTACTTTTTAGAATGACGGCAGCCTCTGCAGAAAATAAGCAGGCAGGTAAAAATGTAAAAGAGGTATATACCACGCTTGAATTCAATAATGAAGATGTCATTTCGGCATTTAAGAAGATAGAAGAAGCTACCGGCTTTAGCTTCTCCTACAACATCAGTGACGTTAAGGAAAAGAAGATAAATGGGAATTACCAGAAGCAGTCATTGTTTGAAATTTTGATAGATTTTTCCCGACAGTCAAATTTAAAATTCCGACAATACAATGATGTGATTAATGTAAAACCTAAGCTAAAGGGAGAAAAAGCAAAGGATGTTGAAATAGCTAAAGTGGCTTTGACTGTACAAGGAGTTGTTTCCGATCAGGGAAGTGGGCAGCCTCTTCCCGGTGTCAATGTTATTATTAAAGGCAGCAGCACTGGAACGGTTACCGACGTAGAAGGAGCTTATAGTCTTAATGTACCTAATGACAGTGATACATTACTCTTTTCTTCAATAGGATACATATCACGTGAAATCGGAGTAAACGGAAGATCTACCATTAATGTAGTTTTAGAAGAGGATGTACGTAGTTTAGAAGAGGTGGTCGTAGTAGGTTATGGTACGGAGAAGAAAGTTAATGTTACCGGATCTGTCAGCTCAATTGATGGGAGTGAATTGGAAGAGATACCTGTCGGACAAACTACGATGGCCTTACAGGGAGTGGCTCCCGGTGTTACAGTTACCCAGCGTTCTGGGCAACCTGGTTCGGATGGAGGTAATATAAGGATCAGAGGTGTTGGCACTTTGGGGGATAGTAACCCTCTGGTTATGGTAGATGGAGTGGAAACTGACCTCAGTAATGTAGACCCTAATGCTATTGAGAATATATCAATCCTGAAAGATGCAGCCTCTGCAGCAATCTACGGTGCTCGTGCTGCAAATGGAGTAATTCTGGTTACTACTAAACGGGGTAAAGAAGGAGTAAGTGTAAACTACAATGGCTATGTAGGTCTACAAACCCCAACCGATATGCCGAATATCGTCAATGGAGCTGACCATATGGAGCTCATGAGTGAAGCGTATACAAATGTTGGCCTTACACCTATTTGGACACCAGAGCAAATTGAGACACACAGAAATGAAATGCCTTCAGATCAGTATCCCGATACGGATTGGCAGGAATTGACCATGAAGAATAGTGCCCTGATGCAAAATCATAATTTAAATATCAATGCGGGAAATGAAAGGGCTAAATTATTTGCTTCTCTTAGTTATTTAGATCAGGATGGAATCATACCCAATACAGATTTTAACAGGTTTAACATTCGCTTGAACTCTGACATAAACATTACGGATAAGTTGACAACTTCCATGGATGTTTTCCTTCGTCGTACTGTACAAAATCAACCTTCAAACGGAACAGGTTATGTATTCCATTGGATGCGTCGTATCCCGTCTAATGAAGTGGGTTTATTGTCCAATGGCTTGTATGGAGAGGGCTGGAATGGAGATCACCCTTTAGCGCGGGCAAAAGACGGAGGAATATGGACTATTGAAAACCTTGATGCTATCCTTAATTTTAGAGCTAATTATCAGTTTACGGATTGGCTTTCAGCAGAGGTGATGTATGCGCCAAGGTTTGAAAATCCCCATGAAGTCAGGTTTTACAATATAACACAAACTTATGCCAGAGATGGGGTTACGCCTACTCATTTTGTGCCTCAGAGAAATTCACTGACCGAACGCTTTGATCGTGAATGGTATAATAACCTACGAGCTATAGTTACGGTAGATAAGAGCTTTAATGATATGCATCAGCTAAGTTTTTTAGCTGGATATCAACAAGAGGACCAGACGAGTAACTGGGTTTCAGCATATAGAGAAGTTTTTCCTTTACCTGAGTATCAGGAAATTGATGCTGGAAACCGGGCAAATGAATTAACAAGAGGCTCAGGAACCCATTGGGCATTACAATCTTTATTTGGAAGGTTAAAATATAACTTCCGGGATCGCTATTTGCTGGAGGCTAATGTGCGGCGTGATGGCTCTTCGCGTTTTGCCGAAGGCAACCGACACGGTGTGTTTCCTTCCTTTTCTGCTGCCTGGAGAATATCTGAAGAGCCCTTTATGCAGGGAGTATCTGATGTTGTAGACCATTTGAAGTTGCGTGCTTCCTGGGGACAATTAGGTAACCAGAACATAGGGTTATATCCTTATGCTGCATTCATTCAAATTGGTGGAGGTAATACTGATTATGTTTTTAATAATGCAATTTCCCCGGGTGCTGCATTAACGAATATGGCCAATCCGGATATCGTATGGGAGACATCTGAGACCACCGACATTGGAATTGAAGCCAACCTGTGGGGTAAGCTGGATATTACTTTTGATTACTATTACAGATTAACCAATGATATTCTCCTGCAACTGAACATTCCTCAGACGCTAGGCCTAGAAGCTCCCTTTCAAAATGCCGGAGTAGTAGAGAACAGAGGTTGGGATTTTGTAACGACCTATCGTGATAGAGTAGGTGAGCTGAATTATAGCATTACCTTCAACCTTTCTGATGTGAAAAACGAAGTGTTAGACATGAAAGGCATACAACAGAGTGGCCTTCAGGTAGACCGCGAGGGGTATCCCATAGGTTCATTTTTTGGTTATCGGGCTTTAGGCCTTTTTCAATCAGAGGATGAAGTAGAAGATCATGCTACACAGTTTGGTACTATTGCACCTGGTGATATTAAATACCAGGACATCAATAATGATGGCATCATTAACGACCAGGATCAGGTCGTGATTGGAAGTCCCATCCCCAGATATACCTATGGAGCCAGGTTTAATCTGGATTATAAAGCATTTGATTTTTCTTTGTTTCTGCAGGGTGTAGGTAAAGCAGATGGCTATTTATTTGGCCAGGGTATTATGCCCTTCTATCTGGGAGGTACGGTACAAGAACAACATAAAGATCGTTGGACTCCTGATAATACAGATGCCAGCTATCCCCGCCTGGCATTTAATCAGGTCAACAATGAACAGAACTCAAGCTTTTGGATGAAGGATGCTTCTTATTTGAGGCTACAAAATATTCAAATCGGTTATACTATTCCTCAAGGTGTTATTAATAATGTTCAACGCTTACGTATTTATCTGAGCGGGCGAAATTTGTTTACCATTGATAATTTTTACGAGGGATATGATCCGGAAGCTCCTGTAAGTAACGGTGGGTGGTATCCGCAAATGAAAGTGTTTACTGCCGGGTTGAACCTTAGTTTTTAATTTCAAAATACTGCAACGATGAAACTACTTAGATACATAACCATATTTTGTTTGTGCTTCATAAATTATTCCTGTGAGGAATATCTGGAAAGATTACCTTTAGATTCTCCTTCTTCGGAAAATTTTCTAACCAATGAAACAGAATTAGAACTAGCGGTCACGGGCGTTTACAACACGCTCTGGTTTCACCCTCCGGGAGTAGGACATCCCTTCGTATTATCGTTGGAGTTTGCTTCTGATAATGGTTGGGATCGTAACGGAAGCGGCTTGCAGGCACTTGGCAGAGGAGATGCGAATTCTGATAATGATTTTACCGGGTCTTTTTGGACGGCATTTTATCGTGGCATAGGCCGTAGTAATTTTATTATATCCGGGTCATCTCAACTGGCCAGTGAAATGGATGCAGAAAAATATAATCGCTTATTGGCAGAGGTGCGGTTTTTAAGAGTGTATTTTTATTCCTACCTGAGTGAGCTCTACGGTGACATTCCATTATTAGTAGAAGAAACATCTTTGGAAGAGGCACAAATGCCAAGAACGCCAAAATCTGAAGTTGTTGATTTTATGCTGGCTGAGCTGGATGAAATCATTGACATCCTTCCTTCCGAACCCGAGAATAAAGGTAGGGCCACTAAGGGTGTGGCTTTGGCGCTTAAATCCAGAGTAGCGCTTTACAACGAACGTTGGGCAGAGGCAGCAGAAGCTGCGAAAACTTTGATGGACTTAGGTACATATCAATTACATGATGACTATGCTGAATTATTTAAATATGCAGGTGAAGATTCCCCTGAAATCATCATGTCAGTACAATATTTAAGAGGAGTACAAACCCATGCTATGCCCCGCAACTTTTTCTCCAGGATGGCATTAGGGCACTCTAATAAGAAACCACCACAGGATATGGTAGATACTTATGATGCGATTGACGGTTTACCCATTGATGAGTCTCCTTTGTATGACCCAATGAATCCTTTTGAAAACAGAGATTCACGCTTAAACTATACCCTGGTAGTACCGAATAGTGTGTATGTGGGATTTGTTTTTAATACAAACCCTGACAGTACTATGGTCTGGAACTACAATGAGACTCCTCCGGTGCGCATTGAAAATACAGAGGCTCCACATCCATATTCCTCCTTTACAGGTTATCTGTATAGGAAGCACGTAGACCCTATGGATTACCCTACAGATGTATCCAACAGTGAGCAGGATATCATTCTATTTCGGTATGCTGAGGTACTGCTCAATTATGCAGAGGCAAAAATAGAAATGAACGAAATCGACCAGTCTGTATATGATGCAATCAATGCGATACGGACCAGACCTACTGTAGAAATGCCTGAAATCACTCAGGGAAAAAGTCAGCAGGAACTTCGTAACATCTTAAGGAAGGAGCGGAGACATGAGCTTGGAATGGAGGGCTTAAGGTATTTTGATATCCGTCGTTGGAGGATAGCTCATGAAGTGATGCCTGGTCCTCTCAGAGGAAGGATAGAGACAGGTTTCTTGTCTGAGGCTCCTGAAATTGATGAAATCGGTACCCCTAGTTATGACAATGTAAGCAACGCAGATCAAATGGTTATCATTGAAACCCGCACATTTGATCCGGCAAGAGATTATCTCTGGCCTATTCCACGTATTGAACTGGAGACAAATCCCGAGCTTGAACAGAATCCAGGGTATTAGGGTGATTGCCTTACTTTAATTTTTAAACTGTAATCTAACTTTAGTAGAACGACTTCAAAGTCGTTCTACTTATCATTCTTTGATTTTACGCTTGAAAAGACTTGATATGATCATCAGAAATATAGTTTGTTTTATTTTAATAGGTTTCCTTGGCTGTTCTTCCCCAAATGAGCAGGAAAATGTTAGGGAAGTAGATATCTGTGTGTATGGCGGTACTGCTGCCGGTGTAATAGCAGCCTATTCCGCGAAAAAAATGGGTAAATCAGTCTTGCTGATAGAACCTGGTAAATACCTGGGAGGAATGACTACCGGGGGGTTGGGCTGGACCGATTTTGGGAACAAAGAAGCTGTTAGCGGACTGGCTCTGGATTTTTACAAAAGAGTTGGAAAAGCTTATGGTAAGCCCGAGCAGTGGGCTTTTGAGCCCTCTGTGGCTACTAATACCATACAGCAGTATTTGGATGAAGCAGACCTGGAAGTATTGTTTCAAAAGAGAATTTCCGGAGCAGTTACCGAAGATAAAAATATTATTGAAATAGCTTTAATGGATAGTGCCGACCCTACTTCACATCAGGAGATTAATATAAAAGCAAAGGTGTTTCTGGATTGTAGCTATGAAGGTGATTTGCTTCCTAAAGCAGGGGTCTCTTATGTAGTCGGAAGGGAAGCTGCTGATGTATACAATGAGTCACTTAATGGAGTACAACTGTATCCGGAAGAGCTGCCCGCGGATATTGATTCTATCAAAGTTGACTATTTTAGTAGAGTACCCGTTAACCGGCATCAATTTCCTGATGGGGTAGATCCCTATGTAGAAGAAGGAAATCCGGAAAGTGGCTTACTATGGGGGATTAGTGATGATAAGCTGGATCCTATTGGTAGTGGTGACAAGAAAGTGCAGGCATATAATTTTCGTTTATGTCTTACCCAGGATACTACCAATCAGGTGCCCATAAGTAAACCGGAAAACTATGATCCGGAAAAGTATACTTTACTAGCCCGGCTTATTGAAAAGCAAAAGAGTACTGATATCAATGATTATCTGCTTGCCAGGTGGAGCATGCCCAAGGGAGATATGGATGTGAATAATAAAGGTGGGTTTTCCACGGACATGATCGGTATGAATCATGAATATCCTGAAGCCGATTATGAAACCCGTGCTAATATCTGGAAGGCTCATGAAGACTATACCAAAGGTCTTTTATATTTCCTCGGTCATGATGAAAGAGTACCCGAAGAACTAAGGAATAAAATGTTGTCCCTGGGGTACTGCGAAGATGAATTTGTGGACAATAATCATTTCCCCACTCAACTATATGTGCGGGAAGCAAGAAGAATGATCGGCGAATATGTTATGACCCAACATAATGTAGTAGGAGATAAGGTAGTTGAAGATCAGGTGGGAATGGCTGCTTATGGTATGGATTCCCATCACATCCAGCGGATTGTGGTTGATGATGGAAAAGGAGGTGCACAGGTGAAAAATGAGGGAGATATACAGGTTCATGGCTTCCCTCCTTATCCCGTTGCTTACCGTTCTATCACTCCCAGGAGAGAAGAGTGTGAAAATCTTCTTGTACCCGTTTGTCTCTCTGCATCTCACATAGCTTATGGGTCTATCAGAATGGAACCGGTATTTATGGTGCTTGCCCAATCTGCAGCAGTAGCCGCATCATTAGCCATTGATCAGGGTGTGCCTGTTCAGAAGGTAGAGATAGCGGATATTCAACAAAAGCTTAAAGAGGATCCATTACTTGAAAATACAGCAAAAATGGCACAGAACTAAAAAGATATGAAGAACACTATATTATTATTCGCTTTTCTGCTGGGCTTAGTTGGCTCAGGGTTTAGCCAAAAAGCACAAAATAATACATACGACATTGTTATTTATGGAGGCACATCAGCTGGGGTTGCAGCGGCAATTCAAAGCTCAAGGATGGGCAAAAGTGTCTTGTTGATTGAGCCTTATCAAAGGATAGGAGGGCTTACCACCGGAGGCTTGGGGCAAACAGATATTGGTAATAAACAAGCTATTGGAGGGATATCCAGAGAATTTTATCAGAACATTCGCAAGTACTATAATGATCCTTCTAATTGGAAATGGCAGGATAGAGAGGAGTATATGGATGGAGGACAAACCCGGACTGCTGAAGGAGAAGATGCTATGTGGACCTTTGAACCTTCAGCGGCCTTGCAGGTCTATAAGGATATGCTTGCCGAAGAAGAGGTAGATTTAGTTTATGACAAAAAACTGAATAGAGAAAGTGGTGTAAAAAAAGAGGGGGCTGTTATTTCGCAAATTGAAATGGAAAGTGGTGAAGTTTATAATGGTAAAATGTTTATTGATGCTACTTACGAAGGGGATTTGATGGCAGCTGCTGATGTAAGCTATACCCTTGGCCGAGAGTCAAATGAACAGTACGGAGAAACTTTGAATGGAGTACAGGCAAATAAAATCAGCTTGTCCCTGCTTGGAACAGTATCAAGGAACGGCCGCCACCATAACTTTATAGCAGGCGTAGATCCCTATGTGGTCAAAGGAGATCCATCCAGTGGTGTACTACCTTATGTCAATACCGAAGGACCGGGTATAGATGGAAGTGGAGATAATAAGATTCAGGCATACTGCTTTCGCATGTGTTTGACTGATCATCCTGAGAATCGTATTCCCTTTGAAAAGCCTGCCAACTATGATGAGCGCAATTATGAATTACTCATCAGAAATTATGAAGCAGCAAAAGGACCTTTAGAAGAAATGTACGATTATGGAAGTTCAATCGCTCCCTGGATCAATTCTAATATGCCTAACCGAAAGACTGATACAAACAATAAATATGGTTTTTCTACAGACTTTATAGGGCAGAATTATGATTACCCTGAAGCTTCCTACGAGGAGCGGGAAAGAATCATTGAAGAACATAGAAACTATCAGAAAGGTCTGATGTGGACGCTGGCCAACCATCCCAGAATTCCAGAAAAGGTAAGGGAGGAAGTATCTCGCTGGGGAACATCCAAGGATGAATTTGCAAGGGAGGATGGCTGGCAACAGCAATTATATATCAGAGAAGCCAGGCGGATGGTAAGTGACTATGTGATGACCCAGCATCATTGTGAAGCCTTAGAAGTAGCAGAAGACCCCATAGGATTAGCAGCATACGGTATGGATTCCCATCATATTCAGCGTTTCATAGATGCCAACGGTTATGTGCAGAATGAAGGGAATGTAGAATGTAAAGTGGCGGGCCCTTATCCTATAAGTTTCAGGTCCATTGTTCCCAAAGAAGGTGAAGCAACTAACCTAGTGGTACCTGTTTGTCTCTCTGCTTCGCACATTGCTTTTGGTTCAATTCGTATGGAGCCTGTCTTCATGGTGTTGGGGCAATCAGCTGCCACAGCCGCGTCATTGGCGATAGACAAAGGTGTTGCATTGCAAGACCTGCCTTATGAGAGTTTGAAAGAGGTTTTGCTTAAGGACAAACAGCGGCTGGATCCATCAAAGTAGAAGGCTAGCTGTAGATTGAAAGGAAGGAACTAAGAATATTTATTAAATAAGCATTTAAAGCATATGAAGAAGACTATATTATTATCAGCTTTTCTGCTGGGCTTAATCTTTTCAGGGTTTAGTCAAAAAGCATACGACATTGTCATTTATGGAGGCACATCAGCTGGGGTAGCAGCGGCAATTCAAAGCTCAAGGATGGGCAAAAGTGTACTATTGATTGAGCCTTATCAAAGAATAGGAGGGCTTACCACCGGAGGCTTGGGGCAAACAGATATTGGTAATAAACAAGCCATTGGAGGAATTTCCAGAGAATTTTACCAGAATATCAAGAAATACTACGAAGATCCCTCTAACTGGAAATGGCAGAAAAAAGAAGAATATCAGGATGGAGGACAGACGCGTACTACTGAAGGAGAAGATGCCATGTGGACCTTTGAACCTTCAGCAGCCTTGCAGGTCTATAAGGATATGCTTGCCGAAGAAGATGTGACATTGGTATATGATCAAAAACTTAACAGAAAAGATGGAGTAACGAAAAGAGGAACATCCATTACTCAGATAGAAATGGAAAGTGGTGAAGTGTATGAGGGTAAAATGTTTATTGATGCTACTTATGAGGGAGATTTGATGGCGGCAGCAGGTGTAAGCTACACTCTTGGCCGGGAAGCAAATGAGCAGTATGGAGAAACTTTGAATGGAGTACAGGCCAATGACTGGAGTGTTACGCTCACACGACAACCATCCTTGAATGCCTATAATCATAATTTTGTTGATAGAGTAGATCCCTATGTGGTAAAAGGAGATCCCTCCAGCGGTTTATTGCCTTTTATCGTTAAAGGTGGCCCAGGTGTAGATGGTAGTGCTGACAAAAAGATTCAAGCTTATGGTTTCCGAATGTGCCTGACGGACCATCCGGAAAACAAGATTCCTTTTGAAAAGCCTGCCGGATATAATGAGCGCGATTATGAATTACTTTTTCGGAATTATGAAGCTGGTTTTGATAAGCTTCCCTGGATCAACTCGGCAATGCCTAACCGCAAGACTGATACCAACAATAACCACGGCTTTTCCACTGACTTCATTGGACAAAATTGGAATTATCCGGAAGCATCTTATGAAGAAAGGAAAAAAATAGTAGAGGCCCATCGCAATTACCAGAAGGGACTAATGTGGAGCCTGGCTTATCATCCACGAATACCAGAAAGAGTTAGGAACGAAGTGTCCCGCTGGGGCACTACAAAGGATGAGTTTGAGAGAGAAGATGGCTGGCAGCAGCAGCTGTACATAAGAGAAGCCAGACGGATGGTGAGTGACTATGTGATGACTCAGCATCATTGTGAAGGCATGGAAGTAGCCGAAGATCCAGTGGGACTGGCAGCCTATGGTATGGATTCTCACAATATTCAGCGTTATGTGGATGCTAATGGGTATGTGCAAAACGAAGGAAATGTACAGGCTAAAGTTGCAGGTCCCTATCCCATTAGCTATCGGGCAATTGTTCCCAAAGAGAATGAATGTACTAACCTGCTGGTGCCTATATGTCTTTCTGCCACGCACATCGCTTTTGGTTCAATCCGTATGGAACCTGTCTTCATGGTATTAGGGCAATCCGCTGCCACAGCAGCATCATTGGCAATAGACAAAAATCTTGCATTGCAAGACTTGCCTTATGAAAGCTTAAGAGAAGTTTTGCTGAAGGACAAACAACGATTAGCACCGGCAATGTAAAAATAAAAAAGTGAGGCGGGGAACTTATTTAAAATAGCACCTCAGGCAGGAGTTGGAAAGGTAGTTTTGAAATATTGATGACAATTTAAATTACACGATATGAAAGCTTTACATGTAACAGCCAGATTGTTATTCAAATATTTCACGTTGTTAGTATTTTTGCTCTTCCCTTATATGGTGGTGAGCCAGGAAATTGTATGGTTAGAAGCGGAACAATTAGATAATATTGGGGGGTGGACCAATGACTGGCAATTTATAGACCAGATGGGCTCCCCTTATCTGCTGGCCGCAGGCTTGGGAACACCAGTAGATGATGCCGTCTCTACCTTCAAAACCAGTAAATCTGGGAGCTTTAGGATATGGGTTCGCAGCCACGACTGGAGCCCTGAGGCTCATCCTGGGAAATTTGAATTACATATTAATAATAAGCAAACCGCTAAAACTTTTGGTGAGAGTGGCAAGGAGGGTTGGGTTTGGGAGGATGGAGGAGTGGTTTCACTGAAGAATGTTAACGAACTTCGCTTAAAGGATTTGACAGGATACTATGGCCGCTGTGATGTAATTGTTTTTAGTTCGGATTTAGATTGGACGCCCCCTGTTGAGCAGAATGACATTGCAAAACTTCGGGAGCGTTATGGGGCTGTAAGCCTGGAAACTAAGGATGTGGGTCACTACGATGTAGTGGTTGTGGGAGGAGGTATCTCCGGAACTTTAGCAGCAGTAGCTGCTGCCCGTGAAGGTGCAAGAACAGTATTAATCCAAAACCGAAAAATGTTAGGGGGAAATGCCAGCCTGGAAATTCTGGTACCACCGGTAGGGGTTGTGCAAACTAAATTGGAAGAAGAACATAAAAAATATGATGTAAGAGAAACCGGGTTGATTGAAGAAATAGCAGCATACGGAAACCAACGTTATTTTACTGACGGAAAACTTTATCCTAGCAGGCTATTAAGACTGGTAGAATCTGAGCCGAATCTTGACTTGTTTCTTAATACGCATGCTACTGGGGTGGAAATGGAAAGTGAAACTAATATAGCAAGTGTCCTCTGTATAGGTTTGCCTGAAGGTCAGCGATTAAGGTTCAGTGGAAAGTTATTTATTGACTGTACAGGCAATGGAATCATAGGTGTGAAGGCAGGAGCAGCTTATATGTATGGCAGGGAATCCCAAGATATGTACAACGAAACCAAAGCTCCTGAAGAAGCTGACACTACCACACTTCCCAGCTCTTTAAAGTACTGGTATGAGCCACAAGCTTCACCACAGCCCTTCAAAAGCCCCTCCTGGGTATATTCCTTCCCTCAGTGCAGTGATTTTGGAAAGGGACGACACCCTAAAATCGGACCTATTGATAGCCAATGGGTCATAGAACTGGGAGGTACTGAAAAAACATATGCCAACGCTGAAGCAGTGAGAGATGATCTTTTCAAATTAATCTATGGTATCTGGGATCATTTAAAAAACCATTGCACGGAATGGAAAGAGGAAGCGATGGACAAGAAACTAGTCTGGGTAGGACATGTAGTGGGAATGCGGGAAAGTTATCGTTTAAAAGGGGACTATGTGATGTCAGAACGGGACGTTACAGACCAGCCTCTTTTGAAGGACAGGGTTGCTTATGGTGGCTGGGGACTTGATGACCATCCCTCGCTAGGTTTTTTTGATCAGGAAAGGTTAAATAATCACACCCATCGGGGTGTGCTTCACTCCATTCCTTATCGGAGCCTATATTCCAAAAATATTAATAACTTAATGATGGCAGGCCGTGATATATCAGTAACGCACGTGGCACTGACTGCTACCCGTGTCATGTTAACCTGCGGTGTGATTGGGCAGGCTACTGGTACTGCCGCTGGTATGGCTATAAAGGAAAATACCTCACCACGAGGTATATACCAATCGCATTTAGACCTGTTGCAACAAAAGTTACTGAAACAAGGAGCATATCTGATAGAACTGCCAAACCAGGACCCCGAGGATCTGGCACTCATGGCAAGTGCAAAAGCTTCAAGTGAGTTAACTCCGGCAAGCGAAGTAACTAATGGTTATGCCCGGGCAAGGCTACCTTCTGCTTTTCCCCATGCTGAATTCCATTTTAATGCATGGATTCCTGATTCAACACAAAAAGGACCTCATTGGCTTGAGCTAAATTGGGCAACTCCTCAGTCTTTTAATGTGGTACATGTGGTGTTTCAGAACCGCGGTGAACTGGCACCAAAAAAATTTAGATTAGAGAAAAAGAGAGAAGGTAATTGGGAAACATTGAGAATAGTTGAAAATTCCCAGGCATACAGACGCTTTGTTCTACCAGTGGGAAAAGTAAATACATCCAGTCTGAGAGTGGTACTGGAAGAAGAAAAACCTTCTGGTGGAATCTGTGAAATCCGAGTATACAATGAACCACAACATAAAGTGAATATGGCTGCTCGTGCATACAAAACTATGAGTCAGCCTGATGATCAGGTATTGTTACCCTGGGAAAAAGAATGATAAATGAAAGTTGATGCCATACTTTTGATCAGCACCTTAATACTTGCACTGGGCTTTCAGTTTCTGCAAAATGAAAAACGACAGTATTTTAATGGAGCATTCCATCCAGGGAAAATTGTGCACGTGGAAGAAAGGCTCGTTAATTTTCAGGATACAATTCCCAACGATACTGTATATATCTGTTTTTCAGAGCGGAATAGTCCACTGGCTATTTACCGTGAAATACGGACAGGTGTCTGCCTGGAAGGCGTTTGCTTACCAGTATATCTTAATATTTACTGGACAGTTTCAGGAAATTATTTAGGCTATCAATTAGGTGAAGGTGAGGTGTTGACAAAAAATGAACATGAGCCTTTTACAGAGCATGATTATGAAAAACTGCATTCTTTATTAAATGACCCTCAATCACTGTTGGCAAATTATACTTTAGCAGAAATAGCCTCCGGAAACACAAATACGGAGCAGGTAGATGGGGTAAGTGGTGCTACCAAATCAGATTTGAGAGGTTATATTATCAAAGGAGCTGCTTACACTACCCATACATTATGGCATGTCGTTTACGGCCCTAGTAGGGATAGCGTAATGAATATTTCTTCAGCATATGCTTCCTCTCTTTTATTGAGTAATATGATTTCTAGTAGTGACAGACAGGATAAAATCTGGGCTGTGAGACAGTTTAAAGAAAAGGCGCATGAGTTTCCCGAGCTTATCCCCAAAATTCAAGAGACAATACAGTCAGGAGATTTCTATCTAAAGGAGCAGGCAATCCAAAGTTTGATTAACGCAGAGTTGAGTGATAGAGAGATTCAGATAAGGCTTTTTGAAGCATTTCCCATGTGCGATTTTGGTACAAAAAGAATGATCATCAATCAGTTGGCTGAATGTTGCAGGCTTAATTCAGAAGTTGTTGAAAAAATTGTTCAGCAAATTCCTATTGAAAATAATGCAATCGCTAATCTGCTATTTACTCTCTTAAATGAATCCTATCAACCAGAGCCTTTCCTTGTTCAGAAAGTAAGCCTACTACTAGGACATGAAAAGAAGTATATATCTGATGCAGCTTATAATTACCTCTCAACATCAGGAAGCAGAGAACCTGGATTAGAGGAAAAATTAAAAGAATATCAAAACAGGTATTAATAAATGAACATATCACAACCTAACTTTAGATGTATGAAAAAGTTATCTGTCTATCATTTTACGTGTATTTTACTATTCCTTTTTTCATGTTCTCAAACTACCACCGTTCAGGAAGAACCTTCAGCAGAAACTCATTCGGCTGACGTCATCATCTACGGAGGTACTTCAGCCGCGGTGACAGCTGCGGTGCAGGTAGCCCGCATGGGCAAGTCTGTTATCATGGTATCCCCGGATGTTCATCTGGGTGGCTTATCCTCGGGAGGATTAGGCTTTACTGATACAGGAAACAAAGAAGTGATCGGTGGTCTTTCTCGGGAATTTTATCATAAAGTCTATCAGGAATACCAGAAGCCTGAAACCTGGCAGTGGCAGAAAAAGGAAGAATACGGTAACAAAGGTCAGGGCACTGTAGCCTTAGATGGAGAGAATCGTACCATGTGGATTTTTGAACCTCATATTGCTGAAAAAGTATTTGATGACTTCATTGAAGAGCATGATATAGAACTTTATCGTAATGCCTGGTTGGACCGGGACAATGGTGTAAAAAAAGAAAACGGCAGGATTATCTCTTTCACAACATTAGATGGGAAGACCTTTCAGGGCAAGATGTTCATTGATGCTACCTATGAGGGAGACCTAATGGCTGAAGCAGGAGTTAGTTATCATGTTGGCCGGGAAGCCAACAGTGTATATGATGAAGAATGGAATGGCATACAAACCGGAGTATTGCATCATGGTCACTGGTTTAACAAAGACATCAGCCCTTATAAGATTCCCGGGGATCCCTCCAGTGGATTGCTGCCCCTCATTTCTGATGAAGATCCCGGTGAATATGGAGAAGGTGATGATAAGATTCAGGCATATTGCTTCCGTATGTGTCTCAGCAACCATCCGGATAACCAGGTAGCCTTTCCCAAGCCTGCCAACTATGATCCAGCACGCTATGAGTTGCTTGCAAGAGTATTTGCTTCAGGCTGGAGAGAGACTTTTAATAAGTTTGATGCTATCCCAAACCGTAAAACAGATACCAATAACCATGGTCCGGTAAGCACAGATTATATAGGCATGAACTATGAGTATCCTGAAGCTTCTTATGAACAACGCCAGGAGATCATCAAAGAGCATGAAGACTACCAGAAGGGGTTAATGTACTTCCTGGCTAATGATCCAAAGGTGCCCGAAGAGGTAAGAGAAGAGATGAGTCGCTGGGGATTAGCCAAAGATGAGTTTACAGATAATGGCCACTGGCCTCACCAGATCTATGTTAGAGAAGCAAGACGTATGATTGGTGACTATGTAATGACTGAAAATGATATTTTGGACAAGAGAGAAACGCCAAATTCAGTAGGCATGGGGTCCTACACGATGGATTCACATAACATCCAGCGTTATGTAAAACCGGATGGTTATGTGCAGAATGAAGGGGATATAGGCGTAAAAGTACCTGAGCCCTACGAAATAGCCTACAGCTCACTTGTTCCGAAAAAGGAAGACTGTGAGAACCTGCTGGTTCCGGTTTGTGTATCCAGTTCCCATATTGCTTTTGGCTCTATCCGTATGGAACCGGTCTTTATGATCCTCGGTCAGAGTGCTGCTACTGCGGCTGTACAGGCCATAGAAGATGAAGTGCCAGTGCAAGAAGTGGATTATGCTAAGCTTAAAGCTCAGTTGCTCAAAGACGATCAACGCCTGACTTTAAAAACTCAGGCTGTGGCTGAAAAAACTGTTGACCTTTATGCCGGTAAGTAAGTAATATGTTTTTGCTAAAAATAGCATAGTAACCTATATTCAGGCAAAGCTGGAGATTTCCATTCCAATTGGTAGGAAATCATTATTTTCGTGTTAAAAGTAACGCTATGAACCTCATTATTTTATTTGTTATTTCTG